>JAAUSC010000011.1 GCA_012031965.1 Scytonema sp. RU_4_4 | reverse complement strand
AACCAGGGCACTCGTTTCATAAAAAGTTCTCAGATCAAATCGTATAAACTCTTAAACTTCCCTTTCACTATAACTATCAGTTGCCCTGCCTGTAGCTCCCGTTTTTGAGAAGCATCTTTATTAGAAACTTGAATACCACTGTTTGTCAGTGCGCCCACAATTGTGGTATCTGCTTGCTCGTCGTAATGTACAAATAATCCTGAGCCGCGAATTGCTGCTCCTGCATTTGGCGTATTGATACGTGTTTGTCCCCTCCCGGGTGGGATGAGCAGTAGCACTGTCCCATGGGACAGTCTGAAGTTTCGTGTTTTTGGTAAAAATCGAAATACTGCCTGTTCTCCTATCCGAGCTAAAGAACCGTCGTTAAAACGTAAGTCTGCCAAGGCAGATCGACCAGTGGACAACCCATCCCCCGGACTCATCGCATCTGATGTGTATGCCTGACGCTTCGGCTTGTTTTGCGGTATGAGTTGCACCAAGTTACGGAGGTTCGCAATGACAGCAAGAGTCAAAGGAGTTGTAGCACCTGCTTGTTTTGGCAGGGGGAGCACAAGGACTCCCCATAAACTAATCACTATGAGTAAAAAAAACTTGCGAAACATAGTTTGGAGCCTCGGACAATTTCACTGATACCAAAGCAGTTGAAGACAGGTTCTGAATGTTGACGGTTTCAGTCTGTTATTTGTTATAACAACTTTTTACGTAAAATTGCTTAACTTATATTGATAATTCACTTCGGAAAAATCCGTGATCATACTGTCAATAGATGATTTGAATTTCTTTTAAGAAAAATCAGTTTTTTTACAGACTATGGTGTATGCTTCATAAAACCTCGCATAAGTGTGGAAATCCATAAGTATGTATGAGTATGTGTCTGACTCAGGACATAGGAGGCATACAATCGCGTTGTGCCGTAAACCTTCTTGCAGCACTGTCTTAGCATGACATTTTGTTTGCGGGTAGGAAACCTTACTTCACAGAAACTAGTCACTAATAGTGAAAGTCGGCTGTTTTCTTTAGCAGTGTCAACTTTTCTTTAGCGTTTTTATGAAAAATGGGTACATTTACCAAATATTGTGACTAAAGTTCCTTGGGAACTTTATATTTCTCCACGGAACCTTTAGCACAGTCCGTGAGTCTACTTTTGCCAAAAAGATAAAATATGCAACCCAAGGGCTGGATAAATTTGTTCTTTTGGATTGTATTAGCTTCTAGTAGTGCAATCTTATCTTGCATCAAGATGGTAGATGCGGCGCAGGCTGCGAATACAAACCTGTCAATGAGTGGAGATGAACCAGAATCAAGAATACCATCTTTAGGGGTTGCATGGATACCCATTCAATTGTGCCAAGAACGTGGGCAAAAAGTATGTCGCAAAGAAGTACAAAAAACAAATTTTGGTAAAGGAGTCAGGGGATATCAGCCAAAAGAGGTCATTTCTTCTACCTCTTTTGGCTCTACAGCTTACCTTGCAAATGCTTATGGTAAAGTCTCAAATTTCTATTCGCAGACCCCACCATCACCAACTCCTGAACAAACACCAGCAGCAGCTCCCGTACCGACCCCAGAATCGCCACCTCCTGCACCCTCCACACCAGAGACACTGGATAACTCACCACAGTTGGAAGGTCAACCAGCTGATTTACCTCAACCTTCCGCACCACTCATAGAGCAACGATTGCAAGTACCTGAAATAAACTATGCACAAAGATTGGAGAAACTATTGCAACGGTTGCAGCACAACAAGCAACCGCCTACCGAATCTAGCTTTGGTGAATTAGGAAGGCTGGTGGTGCAGCCACGACAACTAGAACAGCAACAACCTCCAGAGCGTCCTGAGCCTCAGCCTAGATCTGTTGGCTACCTACAGGCTCACATTGGTTATTTCCATACAAATAACATTTTTTCCTCAAAAGTCGATCCCATAGAAGATGGCTTAATTTACTCTGGACTCACACTAGCCTCTACGCCCATACCCCTAGGAAACAGAACTTATTTGAATGGATCAATCAATGGCTACTTAATGCGTTATATTAATCAATCAAAATACAATTACAGCCAGGTGAGATTCAACACTAGTGTTTACCAGCAGCTTTCGCCGCAAATGTATGGAGAAATTGGATGGAGCAATCAACAGTTATTTTATGCAAGAAATGGTAGTAATTTTGACGCAGGCGATCGCTTTTTGAATGAAAATTCTTTTCGCCTATCTTTGGGACGGCGAGATCCCCTGACACCCAGATTGATGTTAGATAGCTTCTACGAATTGCGTCTGAGTTTGACTGATCCTCCTAGTAAACAAGACAACCGCGATCGACTCATTCATTCTGTGTGGCTTTCTTTAAACTACTACTTAAAACAATCCCTGCAAATTGGTCTTGATTACCAGTTTAGTTTGTCAGACTTTATCCAACGCGATAGAGAAGACCAATACCATCGGTTATACGGTCACTTCACTTACGGAACATCCAACTACACAAATCTTAGTTTGCAGGGAGGTGTAACTCTAGGTGGTTCAACCGACAGAAATATTGATGTTGACGGCTGGTTCTTCAGTATTAATTACAATTTGGAATTAGGTCGGTTTTAAGTTCTGAGTTCTGAGCAATGAGTTTTGAGTCATTTTTTCTCGTCCCCATTTTTTAGGGGACAAATGCTTGAAGAAGAACGCAGAACGGACTGCGGAGCGCTCCGCTAACAGAACGCAGAACGCAGAACGCAGAACGCAGAATGCAATTAGTGGGGGATTGGTGACCACAGACACAATTGTAGACGAGTCATTGAACCAAGAAAAAATGTTAGCGGAACTTCGTTCCGCTAACATTTTTTCTAAACGTTTCAGCCCAGACATGGAGATTAAGAAAAATGGATGAGTTTATGCAAGCTGCGATCGCACAAGCAAAACAAGGCAGACAAGAAGGTGGAATTCCCATAGGTTCCGTTCTCGTCAAGGATGGCAAGATTATCGGCAAAGGACACAACAAACGCGTGCAAGACGGAGATCCAATCACCCACGCCGAAATCGATTGCCTTCGTAATGCTGGTAGAATCGGCAGCTATAAGGGTACAACACTCTATTCAACCTTAATGCCATGTTATCTGTGCGCTGGAGCAGTTGTGCAATTTGGCATTAAAAAGGTTATTGCTGGAGAATCAAGAACTTTCCCTGGTGCTAAAGAATTCATGGTATCCCACGGTGTGGAAGTTATTGACCTCAATCTTAATGAATGCGAACAAATGATGAGCGAGTTTATTGAAGAAAAGCCCGAACTGTGGAACGAGGATATTGGTAAATAGTTGTTAACAGCTTTTCTCACTCGCTGACAAGGGCAATTGGTCTTGGGAAGCCGAGAGATCATTGAAGAATAAGAAATACTTTCAACCACTGTTGAATGAGGTTAAAACGGTACTGACTCATCACACGCCTACTGTAACAAACTTGAGACAGCATAATTCATTTGGTATGTCCCAAGATTGTCCCGATTTACAGCTTAATATCAAAATATCAAAGCAGTAATATCCCTAGAAAATCAGTTACTCCTTGGGGAGCCTGCACCCTTCCAATCCGTCTGGAAGGGTTTTTATATCACGGGATTGTTACGACTTTGTGTTTAATCTATATGGAATCACTAACCCCAAGTGTACACCCCTTTATTTAAAAGGGATTTTCTTTTATTTGGAGGAGAAACATGAAACAATACGTTTCGTGTAGTTTATGTGCGGAGAGAGTGGATTTGATAGTAAATGAACGGTATTTCTATCGAAATATAGAATTAAAAATGGCTAGAGATAAATGGTTGTGGTTCAAGAATCAAGGGGTGGATGTATGGATTTGTGATAGCGGGGAGAGTGATGTTCTATTAACTTTTTTCGCGTAAGCCCCATTTCCCGGCTATCCATCCGTAAAAATAATTCTTTACTAGGCGATCGCGGCGAATGCTGCAAGTATAAAAAATGAAGGGATGCTTGCCACTAGAACAAGTACCCCTTCAGGTGGAAGATGAGAAAAGTACCACCAACGCTCATCTACCGTTATGCATGTTTTTGCCAGAATAAAAGCTTTTCGTCAAGCAGCGTACTTACTTCCCAGGAACACAGCATGAAACAAAGGGTTCTGAGGCGACTTCTTCCAAGCCTACAGACTGCAACAAGTCTGTCCAATCTTGGCGAATTTTATCATCCTGCGGAGAAACGCTCACGCGTTCAGCCATCACGGTCAGAGCCTCATACCAAATGCCTTCAGCCTTATACCAAGCTATGCGATCTTGATCGGAGGTTGACGTTAATTGTCTCTTTAAATCAGGGTGTTCCACTCGTCGAACTGAACCATTGACGTAAACAAACTTATCCTGGTTTTGGGCATCGCAATAAATTAGGAAGTACCAATCGTAATCCTTACCAGCCTCTAGTGAGATGGTTGATGGTAGGCGCAGATTGACGATACCCTCTGAAGTTCCTTTTCCTGAAAACTTGTTTTTGTATACAGTATTGTCTTGATTATCCTTGAGCACAAACTCAACTGAATAGTCGGACGTGAGCGTGTACGGAACATAAAACCAGAAGGTGGGAGACTCGGTCACAGTTAGCCCCGCACCTATATTGGGTACTAAAGCAATCAGCGGTGGCTTATTCGCAACCAGACAGGAGCCACGGCTTCCGCCTCCTCTACGTTTTCGAGGTCTGCCGAGATCTGAAAAGTCCAGCCGATTGAAGCGTGATCGTTTTTGATTGGGAAGAGCCTTAACAGGTTTGGCAGAGTCTATCCTTGCTGGTGAGGGGGGATGAATGGAACTAGCCGATGCTAAAGCGAATTCGCCTAGCATACACTGCGCGATCGCCCCAATCATAATCATTTTACCGAAATGCAACATCCTCTTAGTCATGACTCAATATTCTCGTGTTTAGTGCAAGTGTCGGTTATGGTATGTGGTGTAAGCCACCACACTGCCCCCTGTTGCGGCTAAACTTAATGCAGCTGGGATTAACGGTACCCACCCCCCCTTAAGCAAAAGGAGGAAGCAGACACCAGATAAGATTCCGAGTGCAGCACCGCTTGCCAGTCCCAGATGGAGAGGCGTTCGGACGTACAATACCAGTATACCTCCAACCAAAGACCATCCCCAAACCCAGAGCGTTATTCCCCACGGCGAGATCCACCACAGCAAGGGGCGTTGATCCAGCACAACACTCAGGATCTGACTCACCATGTGTGCGTGAATAACCACTCCCGGCATTTGCTCAGATTCCTGTCCTGAACTATAGGGTGTCGGAGAATAATCTTTAAAGCTAAGGGCTGTTGTACCAACCAGGACAATGCGATCTTTAATTAAATTGGAAAGTTTAGCGTCCGGCGCATTTTCTAAGAGCTCTGTGAGTGTGACTTGCTCTGCCACAGAATCCGCCGAGCGGTAATTGAGCAAGACTTGGTACCCCAAGGCATCTAACTTTTGGTAGCCGCCAGTATCGGGTTCGAGCCGCTTAAAAATGGTGCGCCCAATTTGCAAGTCTCCTTCCAAGTTTCTTTTAGCATCAATGCCCTTGGCAGCAAGATACGATTGAGCCACTCGAAAACTAAAGGATGTGTCCGTCACACAAAGTGAATTCGGGTTCGGAGCCATCGCCAACAGTTGGCGACGCACGATCCCATCCGGATCGATCGGAAAGTCACTAAAGCTCAGGCGCTCGTCTGAAATGCCGGGAGGAGGTCTGGTACCGGGATGCTCGCTGGTATCCCCAACTTCGCAGATCGCAATAAAATTCTCATTCTGTTGGAGATGGGTTTTCAGGTCTTTATGGTTCTGAGTGACGGGAAAATCGCGATAGATATCTAAGCCGATGACTCGCGGCTGATACTGCTGGAGTTTCTTCAGAAGTTCAGCTAGTTTCACATCGGAGAGCGATGACCCTCGTCTTTGCTGCGGAATCTGGTTCTGAACGTCTTTTTCAGTTATAGTTACGATCAAAAGGCGTGGATCGGGCTTTTCGGCGGGTCGAATCCTCATCAGTGTATCGAACGCCTGCAACTCCCAGTTCTGCAAGACTCCTAGCTGCCGCACCCCAATTACGAACGCGGTGACCATCACACTTACCAAAACTAAGGCTTGGAGACAGTCTTTGCGAGTCCAGAGCACGCGATCAACTGCTAAGGAACCGCGCAACGTTTGCCAGGTTATCGGCTCTTCGCTAGGATTCTGGCAAACCACGGGCAACCAGGTTGCACAAGGATAGTCATCTTCTAGTTTTTCTAGCTTTTCTCGTGCCTCCCGAACCGCAACATACAAAGACTGACCCCCTGAAAAGGCGGTCAGAAAATGCCTGAAAAATTCTTGAGCAACCCTATCCGGCACCAGTTCTCGCATGACAATCATTTGCGGAATGTGCAGATCTGCTAGGGACTGTGCCAAACCTAAGCCATCACAAGAATTGAAAATGACGAGCTTCAAACCGCGACTAATGGCTTTTTTGAGGGCATTTCTTAATTGGTTTATCGTCAAGCTGTCGGTTGGATTAATGTAAATCCGACCTGTATCCTCCTCAGTTTGACTATGTCCGGCAAAAAATAAGATATCCCAGCCTTGTTGATCCCAAAGATGCTCATCTAACTCCCAGTGATGCGGCTCTTCGAGAAACATCGGTACAGCACTTGGCACCGCTTCTAGCAATTTCCGATCTGCCTGGAGATCAATGCCATCACGATTTCCCAAAATAGCTAAGATTCTGATGGTACCGACGGGAGTTTGAGATTGGGGTTTGACTCGCCCATACTCTTGAACACTCAAGGCAACTTCTGCCTGGGGGTAATCCTCAAAGAAGTTCCACAAATGCCATGGGAGTCGTCGCAGAGAACCGTCGTTCGTTTCAATAATCACTCGAACTTCATCCGATGGATCTAGCTCTCTACTTAATTTGCGATCAATCGGGAGAAACGATTCCGAGTTGAGCCAGGCGTTGAACTGGAGTTTTAACCGTTGGGATAAGTCAGTGAACTCAAGCTCAGAAAAGTGAGTGACACCGCTCGGTTCAATAGTGATTGCACGAGTAGGAGGTGCGCTTCGCTCTCGATAGAACTCTCGATACAGAAGTTGCCAGTGCCGATAGGTTTGATCAATCTCCGGGGCTGGGGGCAAACTGCCTGTACATTTCGTCGGATAGCGATAAATAACTCCTTGCGAAATTTGAGCTGTGACATTGGGACAGCCGCTTTGCAAATCACCTGAACCGAGGTTGATGACAACTAACTTACTCATTCTTATCAGTCTACAAGCAGTTAGAGAACAAAATCCTCAGTTACACTAACATTATTAAAAGCAACTTGGATCGTGAAGCAGTCTCCAGGCGCTCCCGTAAAAGGTCTGAGCTGAATATAGTTATCATGTCCTCTGGAACAAACCTCCTGTAGCATTTCTCCAAACTCAGAAAACATCACCAGTTTCAGACTCGACGGCAGACGAAGACTGTCAGGATCCGGATAGAGTTGCACCAAGACATTGACTGTCTCATTGATATTTGCGCCAACCGCAAGCGACAGCACCACCGCTTGATCACCAAGCTGCATCCCAAAATTAATTAACTTAGCCCGCTTAATCTCAGTCTTCAACTGAGTCATACTCCTAACCGAGACCAAATGCAGTTTCTCAATACCTAGAACCGCTTCTATAGTTTGCCAACCTGTCTCAAAAACGCCCTCAAGCCACCTTCTCAGGTTCACCACCGAGTCAGTAGGTGAAGCCGTTGATGGAGCTTGCTGAAGCTGATGAAGGTACGCTGGAAAATCTGAGAGGGATCGTAGCTGGCTAAGGGGCACCTCCGCCATTGCTGTTTGAGTAAATCCCAGCAGCGTCGCCTCCTTTAGCGTCTGGCTCATTTGCACAGCCACATAGCCAACTCGGTCTGACCACACATCCGGCGGAATCTGACAAACTCGTGCATCTGGCAGAACTGGACGACATTCTAGTCTGCCTAGCCGTTTGACCCATAGATCCGCAACATCCATCATTTTCATAATTATTGGATTGTGGCTATCATTCTGGTCTGCATCCACTTCAAATCCCAAACAACGGAGGTAAAAATCCACAGCGTAAACTGCTAAGGTATTGAGATAAACTTGTTTTGCTTTTAGAAGTAGGAATTGCTGTTTTTGATACTGTTGGGCGAGGGTATGCGCCTCAAAAGATAGCGGCACTGTAAAAATCAAAGGCTCAATGGTTGGGCTCATTCGTCATCTCTACATAATATATATCTTTTAGGTATTTTCTGAAATAGGGCGTCAATGCTTTCAACTGACGATTAAAAAAAGAACATAGTGTTTGAACAGAAACACTTAGCTTTGTCGCAATTTCTAACCAGGTCTGACCTTCAACGAATCTAGCCCACGCCAGTGACTGGAAGGTAACCTCTGGACATTCTCTAAGCCTTGGTTTTCGGAGAAGATTCTCCGGATCGTCTTCAAGAAACTGTTGCAAAAGTTGAGTTGTAGAAAGTGTATCCTTTACCGAGACGAGTTGTCTAAGTCATCCAACGATGGAAGGTGAGCAATCTGTTCCGTCTTATCTGATTTCGGGATTTGTGTGATTCCTTGCTTTCTGTAGTCATTAACGACATCAATAAATTGAAAGTTCAAACGAAAATTAACCCACGCTAATACAGGGTGTTCTGGATTGTAACTGTCAATTTTCTGGCAAATCTCAAGCAAGGTTTTTTGGAGAGCTTCGTTGTAAATATCTTCGTAAAGACTAGGAGACCATAACTGTCTTTGGGGACGACCTAACCTGCCCGATTTCAAAATTTCATTAACTAGCCGATTGAGCGCTAGCTGTCTCTCCGGACTTAGGGGCGGACATTGTTGAATTTCTTTGGCGTGCTGTTGAAGTCGCTGATCGAGCTGATCCAGATTCTCATTCGGTGAAGGACCCTTTAAGCACTCATTCACCATCTAAATTCTCCTTGCTTCCTCTAGAACGGCGTAGTACATTTCAACATCAGGACTTCAATGGCAGATGCTATTTTTAGCCTAGTGAAGTGTCATTTGTCTGAGTAAATCCAGTACATCTCCTACTAGAGAATATCTTTCATAACTCCAGAAGTTTCAAACCATTGCACTCATCACCCCTTTCAGACTAAAAACTTACAAGTTCCACATGAATTGAGAGTGAAACTTTACCAAACCCTATTGCGTAGACATAATTTAGAAATCTCCATAATCACTCCTGGTTCGCTCATTTCTTAGGGACTTAGAAAAAGTGGGCAACAAAAAAATCAAGGTTTCAGCATTTACTTCACACAGGGATCGCGTGGAGTAAGAGACGCGCCTTGGCATATCGCGTTTTCGCTTCCAAGCCTAAAGGCATTTTATAGTACAAATGTACTCTGAATCACAGGTCTCAAACCCTGATGAAAACTAGATTTCTCAATTTTCCTAACTCTAAAAAAAATGGATGAACCATAAGTAATCATTGATGATAAGGCAGTTTGTAGGGAATAACCAGTCTTTAAGCTTTGGCCTTTGCAGGGTCTAGCTTTTGATGTTTGTGGAATCTGGCGTTTCGGTAACCTCCAGATTCATAACTAGAAACATCTCAAAAATTTTACCGTAAAAACGAGCTGATTTTTAAGCCAGGTGATGGTCGCAAGGGTAGTACGCTGAGTCCCTTCCGGGACACGCGCAAGGGACACGCAATCACATTGGACAAGCAGTAACAGAGCCGTATTGACAATTTTCTGAAATGTCTAATGCCCTCCATGTTAACAGTGTTAAAAATGGCAACGTCATATTCGCTGCGTTTGACTTTAAGAACCTCTGTCTGTTATTCAGACTGGTCAGTCAGAAGTTAGGCATTTTGTTACAAAACTTAATAATTTAGGCAGTGCAATCTAATTGGTTTTGTATATGTTCTCTTCAAACTTCACTTCGCAATCCTTCAGCCTTCAATTGTGAAGTTTTGTAAACAATTGCGTAGTTCTTGGTTTTTAAGTTTGAAGGCTAGGTAGGTACATCTACAAATACACAATGCTAGCTTTTCAGCTTGTAATAATTGATACTTCATAGTTGTAGATGTGAATCGGGTGTTCAAAAAGCCGCCTTTTTCTTTACATTTTTGTTTTGGCTTTCTAAAATAACCTACCGTTTGCTGGCAATTTTCAAGTTTCTTAACGCGGTTAGTTGGAATATCTCTGAGCTTTGTTGTGTTGAGAAATATCTAAATTTCTCCTGTTTTAAAGTAAAAAGCTTGTGTATTAGACTAAAGATGATGAGAAGAAGAGAAAGAGATCAATTTCTGAAATTTAGTCCGACAATCTCTCGTTAATGACCACTGTTGATATTCCGATTAAGTGACTGCTATGAGACTTTTATTAGTTGATGATGATCAGCACATTACTGAACTTCTTGAAGAGGCTCTCACTGAGCAGCATTATGTCGTTGATATTGCGGGTGATGGTCACAAAGCATTGGACTTTGTGAAGACATTTAATTATGATCTACTCATGCTAGATGTGACGCTTCCAAGGCTAGATGGCATTAATCTTTGTCATCAATTACGCTCTCAGAAATATCATATGCCGATTCTCATGCTGACTGCCTGTGCTAGCACCTCAGAGCAGGTTGCTGGGCTAGATGCAGGCGCAGATGATTACGTTGCAAAACCTTACAAACTGCAAGAGCTACTCGCTCGTATTCGAGCGTTGCTGCGTCGAGGAATCCCTTCTTTACCACCTGTGCTGAAGTGGGGAAATTTGTGTCTTGACCCTAACACTACCGAGGCAAATTACAAAGAGCAATCTCTGAAACTGACTCCCAAGGAGTATCGGTTGCTGGAGCTTTTCTTGCGCCACGGTAGCCGTGTGCTGAGCCGTAGTGAGATTATGGAAAATCTTTGGTCTTTTGACGAACCTCCAGAAGAAGATGCTATCAAAGCTCTCATTAAACGTTTGAGACAAAAACTAAAAGGGGTTGGAGCTGTTGATGACTTTATTGAAACAGTGTATGGCTTGGGTTACCGTCTTAAAGCGAACCCCTAGTCAGACCTTTCAAAATATTCACTGGCGTTTACTGCTGGCTTATATGATGGCAATGACCGCTATTGTCGGTATTTCTGCAGTAACGGTGTACATCTTTTTCTACCAAAGTCGTAATCAACAGTTACACAGTCAACTCCTGACTTTAGTTCAAGCGGCAGCTCATAGTCTGGATACCGTTAAAACTGAAGGACGCCAAAGCTTGAATAGAGACCTTCCCTGGCATGATCTTTTTTCTAACCAAGACCAAAGCTTGGAATGGTTCAGCGCTGATGGTAAACTCCTGGCTCGAGAAGGGAGCTATTTTCCAACAATTCCCCTAGCCAAAAACTTACAGTCTTCACAGGTTGGGGGTTCTCCAGTCGTTGAATATCAAGATCAGATTCGGATAATGACAATCGCAGTGTATGCCCATGCACCAGATAAAAAAACACTGCAACTACAAGGTTACTTGCGGGCTAGCCAATCTATCCAGCGACTGGAAGCCTGGTTGAATCAACTGCAACTGGGACTAGGGTTAGGAGGACTCATCGCTTTGCTGCTCGCTAGCATTAGCAGTTTATATCTGACACGACAAGCTGTGCAGCCCATGAGACTGAGCTTTCAGCGACTAACCCGATTTGCCTCCGACGCTGCTCACGAACTACGCAATCCCCTAACGAGGATTAGCATTGCCACCGAAATCATGCTCAGCCATGTAGATGAACTCAAACCGTCAGATGTGAAGAAACTGGCAATCATCACTGATGCAACCGAGCAGATGAGACGTTTAATTGATGATGTGCTTTTTCTGGCTCAGACGGATGCTGCTTATCTTCCAACAATGAGTAAACGCCAAGAGAACACTGTCTGCATCGATCAATTGCTACACATTTTGGTGGAACGCTTTGAGCCTCAAGCTCAAGCCAAGGGGATTCATTTGCGGGATCAGTTACTGACTGATGTTGTTATCAAGGGTAATCGAGATCAACTAGAACGTTTGTTTTCTAACCTCTTAGAGAATGCCGTGAAGTATACAGGTATACAGGGAAAAATCACTCTTGCTATGTATAAATCTAAACAGAGTGTTATGGTTTCTATAGAGGATACTGGAATTGGCATTCCAACTAAATACTTGGCGTTTATTTTCCAGCGTTTCTGGCGAGCGGAGCAAGCACGGTCTCAAGAAGACGGCTTTGGATTAGGATTAGCGATCGCTCAAACGATCGCCAAACAACATGGCGGAGAAATCACAGTCAATAGCCAGCTAGGCGTTGGTAGCCGTTTCCTTGTGCATTTACCTTTGCAATAGGAACAAATTGAAAGAGGAATGACGTCACTCAAACAAGCGACCTCGGCAAACGTATCTTGTCAATAAGAGCATCTCAGTTTTAATAGGTCTGATTTAAATTGCATTAATCGTTGCTTATTAACATCGATTTGGGTTTGGGTTCACATCACTTGACAAAACAAGTTGAACAATAAGTTTCCATGAAGTTTCAATTTTTGGTAACTTATAAGTGTCATTTCTTGTTAAGACTAGTTAAAATGCGTTTGTGCTGAACGGGTGCCTCAGCCAGAGTACTCCAAACACTCCATCTTCGAGTCTTCACAACAGCCTAGGGCAAACGCATCTTAATCGCAGGTCTTCTACCTCTAAACTCGATCGTTCATTACTAGGTAGGGCAAATGCATCTTAAATCTGGCAGATATAAAATTGACAAACAACTTAGTTTGTGTATTAGCAAACGCAGGGAATTTACTGGTGAGCTTATTTTCCCTGTTTGTAGACAACAGGTAAAAACTATAATTCAATATATTCTCAATAAACGGCACCTGGTGCGACTTTGTTAAAGTTTATTGAGAATAAACTGTTTTTATCGACAAGAAGTGTTTGCCTTGATGACTCGGGTGCAGCAGAACTCGACCTGTCAGGTGAAATAATAATGCTAGCAGCCCTTTCCTACAAGGGCAATGAGACCAGGGGGTTCTCTAACCAGTGTTGTTCATTCACTTGGAAGTATGATTTCAGCGTCTCATGCATCATACGTGGTGGCTATGTACCTAAACAATTTCTCTCTTCGATTTGAATCTTACCCATTCATCTGTAAGCTGCTGATGCTACTGACCTTGGTAACTAGTGTGGTCATTAGTGGTAGCGCTCCGGCTCAGGCAGCAAAGTTCAACTTCAGCTATGCCCCAGGAACTTCGTTGGAGCAAATCCTGGGCTTTGAAATGGCAGGCAGTGTCTGGTCGAATTATTTAGCAGATAATGTGACCGTCAACATTCATGTAGAGATGACGGATCAACTACCACAGGGTGTCATTGGTGGAGCGCTTCCAGGTATCCAGGCAAATCAACGCTATGAGATCTGGAGAAATCAACTCGCAAGCGATCGCAAATCGGCAGATGATCAGTTTGTCTTTAACAATCAGCAAAATGATGCAGACAAGTTTACAGCGCTGATCGACGGCTATAAGATCGATAACAACTATGAACTTAAAATGACCCGTGCTAATGCAAAGGCACTGGGAATGCTCAACGGCAATGACACTGCTCTTGATGGCTACGTCCTCATGAAAAAACAGCCGGCTCAGTCTGTTGCCTGGAATTATGATGTCTTGAGTAACAACGTCCCGAGTGGCACTTTGGACTTCCTGAGTGTAGGAATACACGAACTCGCTCATCACCTTGGCTTTATAAGTGGAATCGATAAGGCTGGATGGTTAACCCAGAAAACTCAATATGACGCGACTCATCAAAGTGATTTTTACGCCACTTTGATCGGCAAGTTAGACCATGCTACCCCGCTCGATATGTTCCGCTTTTCTTCAGAGAGCGTGAAGCAGGCGAGTACGAGTGACTCCTGGATTGATATGTCTGTGGGTGGCAACTCCTTCTTTTCCACGGATGGTGGCAAGACCATGTTGGGCAACTTCTCCACAGGAGAAAATAGTAGCCTTGGAGGGGACGGCAATCAAGCCAGTCACTGGAAGCAGAACAGTGCTTTGGGCATTATGGAGCCGGTCATCGGAACGGGAGAGCGCAGGAGCATTTTGACGCTCGATCAACGAGTGATGGATGTGATCGGCTGGGATCTGCAACAGGGAGGGACAGACCTCGCAAGCCTCCAGAGTCAAGCAAAGGCGCGATTGGCGCAGCGCTTAGGAAAAACGGTCGAGTGGCTGGATGCGAACCCCATAGAAGCAGCCTTGCTTTTGACCCAAGATCGCACCTTGGATGTGCAAAAGATGATCAAGGACAGTAAGGTCTATGATTGGCGTGGGGGTAGCGGTAGCGGCTGGTGGCAAGATGGGCTGTGGCAGCATTTCTTGTGGCAAGAGCTTCCTTCGTTAACAAGCGACTCTTAGAGTGAAGGGCAATTGGATGGGGATTGGTGACCCCAACCAATTGAGGACACCCCCCATTGACGGTGGGGTTTTAAACCCAGTTGAACAAGGCACAAAGGCAAGACTTAAAACTTTTTCTTCACTTATCACCTCTGCCTTGCGAAGGGTGATAATTACATCAAACTGTATCAGATTGGAAAAATTATCCCTGCATCTCGTGCAACATACATACAACATACATATATGATTAATATGCTATATGCGCCCAAGAAATTTCCTCCCAACTCGACTTAAGTTTTCCCAAGTAGTCTATAAGCTGCTGCTCTTACTCGTGTTGATCTCTGTTATGGTCATCGATAGCAGCACCCTGGTATTAGCAGCAAACTCAAACTTCAACTTCAGCTATGCCCCTGGGACTTCGCTGGAGCAAATGATTGGCTTTGAAATGGCAGGGGGTGTTTGGTCGAATAATTTAGCAGACAGTGTGACCGTCAACATCTATGTAGAGACGACAGACCAATTGCCCAAATATGTGATTAGTGGAGCCCTTCCAGCTATCCAAGCAAATCAAAGCTACGAAACCTGGAGGAATAAGCTAAAGAATGATCTAACATCAGCAGATGATAACCTTGCCTTCAAGAATTTGCAAAGCGATGAGCAATTTACAGCACTCAGCAACGGTCAGACAACAGATGAAAATGAACAACTCAATATGACCCGTGCCAATGCAAAGGCACTAGGTATGCGCGATAGCAATGACAGTATGCTAGATGGCTATATCCTCATCAATAACTTATCAAGTCAGCCTGTTGAATGGAATTATGATTTTCTAAACAACACTGTTCCGAGTAACACCGTGGACTTACTCAGTGTGGCGATACATGAAATTGGTCACAACCTTGGTTTTGTGAGTGGAGTCGATGAGCCTGGATTTCTTATTAATGTTTTAGATGATGATGATGATGATGGTGATGATGATGAGAATGAAGAGCTTCACGTCACCTCACTCGATATATTCCGTTATTCCACAAAGAGCGCGAGTGCTGGCGCGATTGATATGTCGGTTGGTGGTAACCCTTTCTTTTCCATAGATAGTGGTAAGACAGTGCTAGGTTACTTTTCCACAGGAGAGAATACAAGTCTCGGCGGTGACGGTTATCAAGCCAGTCACTGGAAGCAGCAGGATAATCCTTTGGGCATCATGGATCCGCTCCTGAGACCAGGTCAGCGAAGGGACATCTTGATGCTCGACAAACAAGTGATGGATGTGATCGGCTGGAATCTCCACTCAGGAGAAACAGACCTTGCAACCTTATACAATCAGGCAAAGGCGCGGCTGGCGCAGCGCTTAGGAAAAACGGTCGAGTGGTTGGATGCTAACCCCATAGAGGCAGCCTCACTTTTGACCCAAGACCGCACCTTGGACGTGCAAACGATGATTGACCAAAGTAAGGTCTACAATTGGCGTGGGGGTAGCGGTAGCGGCTGGTGGCAAAATGGGCTGTTTTAGCATTTCTGGTGGCAAGAACTCCCTTCGTCAACGACCGACTCTCAGACTGAAGATGTCCCTGTGCCAGAACCCTCTTCTGCAGAGGAGTGATTTTTGGGGAGTGCTTTGTTTGGTCTGAGCTTTCTGCTCAAGTGTCGTCCTTAAAAGCAGGCAAATCAATGATAAGTATTCTCCGACGAAAACTCTCGGCACGAGCACGTTGTCAACTCAGCAAACTATTCTGGCTTTTGCCGTTAGCCCTTTATCTTCTGGTAGAAACACGAGACAGTGCCTCTGCTCAGGTTGTCTCTGACACGACACTCCCTAATAATTCCGTCGTCACCTCTGATGGTAAAACCATTGAGATTACAGGTGGCACAACTACAGGGAGCAACCTCTTCCACAGCTTTGAGCAATTTTCCGTCCCAAGCGGTGGCACCGCCTTTTTCAACAATACGACCACCGTTGAAAATATTATTAGCCGAGTCACAGGGAAGTCGATTTCCAATATTGATGGTTTAATCCGAGCGAACGGCACCGCTAACCTGTTTCTACTCAATCCCAATGGGATAATTTTTGGTCCCAATGCTGCCCTGAATATTGGTGGCTCGTTTATTGGTAGTACAGCCAACAGCATCAAATTTGCCGATGGCAACGAGTTCAGCGCTGTCAATCCGCAAGCTTCACCGTTGCTGACTATCAACGTCCCCGTTGGCTTGCAGTATGGAGCAACTCCAGGAGCTATTACGGTGCAGGGTTCGGGGAACAATCTGTCTTTGAATTCGCCAACAAATCTTTCTGTGAATCGATCAGATCGACCTTCCGGACTTCAGGTGGATACTGGGCAAACTCTGGCGCTTGTGGGTGGCAATCTCACCTTGGAGGGAGGTAACCTGACAGCAGTCGGTGGACGGATTGAATTAGGGAGTGTAGGTGAAGCGGGGATTGTCACGCTCACCCCAACCAACCCAGGCTGGACCCTGGGCTACGAAAACATTCAGCGCTTTGGGGATATCCAGCTTTCCCAAGCTGCTTCCCTCGAAGCCAGTGGCAACAGTGGAGGCAGCATCCAGGTGCAGGGTCGGAATGTAACGCTCACCGATGCTTCCGCGATGTTAGTAGACACCCTAGGCAGTGGTTCTGGGGGAACATTGACTATCAGGGCAACAGATACGGTGCAAGTTAGTGGTTTTTCCTTCCCTCCTGATGGACCTCCGTTTATGAGCCGACTATCAACTGATGTGGCTCCTGGGGCGACAGGACAGGGAGGACAGTTGACGATTGCAACTGGGCGTTTATTGGTTTCTGATGGCGCTCAGATATCCAGTGGGACTTTTAGCATTGGGGATGCAGGTTCATTGAGAGTTACGGCTCAAGATTTAGAAATCATTGGGAGTTCACCCATTGGTCCTAGCGGTTTGTTTGCCCCAGTAGAAACCGTTGCAACGGGTCATGGGGGGAACTTGACCATTGAAACCGATCGCTTGCGAATCACTGATGGAGCGCAGATATTTGCTGGTACCTATGGTCTTGGAGACGCAGGAGATTTGACAGTTCGGGCAAATACAGTAGAACTGATTGGTACTTCATCAGAAGGTTCTCCGAGTGGCTTGCTCGCGACTGTCGAGGAAGGAGCCACCGGTAATGGAGGAAACTTGACGCTCGAAACTAATAGCTTGCGGATCACTGATGGGGCGCAGGTCGCCGTGAGTACGTTCGGCGATGGAAATGCGGGAGCCTTGACGGTTCGAGCAAAGGATGTCGAAGCAATTGGTGGATCGCTCAGTGATTCCAGTGGCTTATTTGCTGTATCTAGAGCCACAGGGAATAGCGGAAATTTGACGCTCGAAACTGATCGCTTGCGCCTGATTGATGGGGCACAGATAGCAACTGCAACTGGGGGATCTGGAAACGCAGGAGATTTGACCGTCAGAGCTTCTGAATCGGTAGAACTGATCGGGGCAACTGAACTTGGTCGCAGTGGCTTATTTTCGAGCGCGATTAACGGAACTGGTGATGGTGGTGACTTGAGTGTTTCGACGGATCAGTTAATTGTCCGAGATGGAGCAACCATTAGTGTGAGTAACTTTTCTAGCAGCAACCCTAACATTCCAGCAGGGCAAGGAGCGGCTGGAAACCTGAATGTGAACGCTAATTCCATTTTGCTTGACAATCAGGGAATTCTCACAGCTGAAGCAGCAGCAGGAGGAAAGGGAAACATTCATCTCCAGTCTGAAACAATCTTACTACGTCGGGGTAGTGAAATCACCACCAATGCCCAAGGTACAGCCACAGGTGGTAATATCACCTTCAATACGAATATCTTGTCTGCTTTTGAAAATAGTGACATTACCGCCAATGCTAAACAAAGTTTTGGGGGGCAAGTGATCATCAATGCTCAAAGCATCTTGGGTGCTCAGTTCCGGGAGCAACTCACCCCAGAGAGCGATATTACCGCCTCTTCTGACTTGGGAGCTCAGTTCAATGGCGTCGTAGAACTCAACACCCCGGACGTTGACCCTAGTCGGGGAGTCGTTCAATTGCCCAGCGGTTTGGTCGATCAAAGTACGCAAATTGCTGCTGTTTGTGCAGGGACGGGGGGGAATGAATTTGTTGTCACAGGACGAGGCGGACTACCAGAAGCACCTGCCCAAATCCTCAGAGATGTGACGGTTTGGGAAGATTTGCGTTTAGCAAGGAGTGGGAGCCAGGAGCTAGGAGTCAGGAGCCAGAATTCTCCGACACCTGAGACCCGACACCCGACACCCGTTTCTCAAGCCCCGATTGTTGAGGCACGAGGATGGGTGGTGGATGCGGAGGGTCAAGTGACCCTTGTCTCTCAGCTTCCTCACTCAACGACTAGCCAATCCTCGTATTCATCAACTGAGTGTGCAAGTTCTGTAAAGTAATGGCAAAATTCCATTGGCGTAAGTGTTTACAGCAGGTACGAGCTTGGCTCCTGGCAATTCGTGCAAGTGTTTGGCTGGCATTGCTGACGTTTTTTCTAGTGACCGTGGGTGTTCCGATTAGGGCTATCGACGGTCACTTAGCGTTTCCCTGGAGAATCGTTCAGTGGCTTCGAGCGTCCAATCTGCGGTTGTCTCAAAGTCCTTAGAACAAGGACACGTCCTCTACCAAGCAGGACGGTTCTCTGAGGCGGTTACAAACTGGCAACAAGCTGTCCAGAATGCTCAGAGGCGAGATGAGCCGCTCAATCAAGCCTTGGGCTTCAGTTATCTGTCGCTGGCTTATCAGAAGTTGGGAGAGTGGGAACAAGCGAAGCGGGCGATCGCCCAAAGCTTGGAACTCTTAAAGCCCCAGACAAACTTAAAGGAAACGGAGATTGCTATTCTCGCCCAAGTCTTAAATACGCAGGGTAGCATCCAACTTGCAATGGGACAACCAGAAGCAGCACTGGAAACATGGCAGCACTCAGAGAAGACTTACGCCCAAGCAAAGGATAATGCAGGAGTACTTGGTAGTCAGATGAACCAAGCTCAAGCACTGCAAACATTAGGGCTGTATCGCCGCGCTCAAATACTTTTGGAACAGGTGAATGCCCGTTTACAAACTCAGCCCGACTCTGCATTGAAAGCTTTAGGATTAAAGAGCTTGGGCACAGTGCTACAAGTCACAGGGAACTTAGGCCAGTCTAAGAAAGTTTTAGAACAAAGTCTAGCGATCGCCAAACAGCTAAACGCTCCACTCGATACCAGCGAGATGCTATTTAATCTGGGTAACACCCTGAGGGCATTACAAAATACTCAAGCAGCACTGCGCCTTTATCAACAAGCAGTCGCAGCAGCACCAACCGCGATCGCCCAACTCAAAGCGCAACTCAATCAATTGAGCCTATTAATCGAAATCAAACAGTGGCAAGAAGTCCAAGTCTTAGTGACTCAAATTCAGCCGAAGTTAGCCAATCTGACTCCAAGTCGCGATTCTATCTATGCTCAGGTCAATTTCGCTGCCAGTTTGATAAAAATCCCACAGGAGCACAGGAGCAGTGTAGAGACTGCTATACCTGGTTCACCACTTTTCACATCTGGGGCGAACGCACAGCGGCGTTGGTGCCCCAACCAGGCTGAGCCTGGTTGCTCCAAAGCGGAGCTTCGGGGAGAAGGTTCCGGGAAAAAACCTTCAGGGTATGTACGGGCGATCGCCCAACTTCTAGCAACAACGGTGCAGCAGGCAAAGATGCTTCAAGATCTCAGGGCTGAATCCTATGCACTGGGTCAACTGGCTGCTTTGTATGAACAGACACAACAATGGGATGCTGCCCAACAACTGACTCAGCAAGCCCTGATGCTAGCTCAGACTACCAATGCTTCAGATATTGCTTATCGCTGGCAGTGGCAGCTAGGGCGCATTCTCAAACAAGGAGGCAGGGAAGGGAATCAAAAAATCGGTGCGATCTCTGCTTACACCGAAGCAGTGAAAACGCTTCAATCCATTCGTAGAGATTTATTGGCAACCAATCCTGAAGTGCAGTTTTCCTTCCGAGAGGGCGTTGAGCCTGTCTATCGAGAACTGGTCGAATTGCTGGTTCAAGCTGATGCCAGCCCTGAAAATCTGCAACAAGCTCGTGAGGTCATTGAAGATCTTCAGCTCGCCGAGTTAGAGAATTTCTTTCGCTCAGCCTGTTTAGATCCCGTACAACGAATTGATTCTATTGATGATAAGGCAGCCGTCATCTACCCAATTCTTCTGAACAATCGGCTGGAGGTCATTCTCTCAGTACCAGGGCAAACCCTCCGCCACTACTCGACAAGCGTGCCACTGCATCAAGTTGAAGACCTCGTAGAGAACCTACACCAAAAATTAGTCCTCCCTTACACGTCCAAAAAAGAGATCCAGGTGCTGTCTCAACAGGTCTACAACTGGGTGATCCAACCAGCCGAGACAATCTTGGCAAAAAGTGGGGTGCAAACGTTAGTGTTTGTCCTGGATGGCGCATTACGCAATATCCCAATGTCAGCGCTCTACGACGGCAAGCAGTATTTATTGGAAAAGTATAACATTGCTCTAACCCCTGGCTTGCAGATGTTTAAGCCTAAAGCTTTGGCACAAATACCATTGAAGGCTCTAACTGCTGGACTGACTGAATCGCGCCATAATTTTGAGCCATTAGAATTTGTGAAGCTCGAACTGGCACAAATTGAGTCTCAAATTCCCAGTCAGATGCTGCTGAATCAGGAATTTACTAGCAAAACGCTTGCAAGCAAGGTGAAATCATCGCCGTTTCCAGTGGTACATATTGCCACTCATGGTCAGTTTAGTTCCCAGTCTGAGAAGACCTTCATTCTGGCTTGGGATCAAGAAATCACTGTAAATCAATTAGATACTTTACTTCAGGCAAGACAGCAAAGTTCGTTTGACACGCTTGAATTATTAGTGCTTAGTGCTTGTCAAACCGCAAATGGAGACAAACGCGCTGCTTTGGGGTTGGCTGGGGTCGCCGTGCGGGCTGGAGCGCGCAGTACGCTTGCGTCTTTATGGTTAGTGGATGATGAATCGACTGCTTTGTTGATAGGTCAGTTTTACCAAGGGCTGAAGAGCAAATTGACTAAGGCGGAAGCCCTCCGTCGTGCTCAACTCACGCTCTTGCAAGGAAAGTATAATCATCCACGCTTCTGGTCTGCTTTCGTCTTACTTGGGAACTGGCTGTGATGGAGCTGAAGGTATCCTGCAACCCGCTTGTCCAGATGAACATACGGGGAAAATGGGAATTCTATCCCATCCTTTATGTCAGACTAAAAATATAAAGAAATTCTGAGGGATTTTTTAGGATAAACCGTTCCAACCCCAATACGGTTAGGTTAACGTTTTAATCTTTTGAAGATCCCCCTACCATTAGAACAATGCAAGATAAAATGAGTGTCGGCAAGCAATCTGATTCATTACTGAAAGTACTGTTTCGCCTTTTAACTAAGAAACAATCAAAACCGCCGCAAATTTCCAATTATGAAATTTATGTTCAGGCAGATTTCAATCAACTCAACCATTACCCCATCGAGCAAAAAGTTTCTTTAGACCTTTATCAACCTGTGAGTGATTGGGTTGGGCGACTCATCTTACCTGCTGCAACAGTCACTCAGAAAAAGGACTCAGTGTTATTTGAAGTTCACCATGCTCCCCAATCTCATCAGGACTTAGTCGGACAGATCGTGAACTTACAGTGGAGTCTTGATCCAGAGGTTCAAGAATACGTTCAACGGGTGACACGAGATGTCCACTTTACAGAAGCCACTCTCGCGAGTCAAAGGAAGGGATTCATCCACCCCAGCCGCTTGAACCATCGCCTTCGAGTGGGACCGCTCACATCACTTGCTGGAGCCAGACCCAGAGATGATATGATGGTTGCGTTGGAAAACCCTGTTGTCATCTATGCAACAGATTATCCAACTCTGGAGATAGCTAAAGATCCGGTGCAAATGACAGGGCGCTTTTATGGTCTAGTCAAAATTGTGCGGCGGGACTCCTCACGTAGACCCGAAGTGGGTGTAGAGGACGATACAAAACTGAGCATAGAGCAAATGTGGGGCAGGAGCGATCGCTTCGAGGTGAGGCACTTTAACCCGACAACAAAGCAATTTGACGGATTATTGGAAACTGTTCGCATCCCTCAAGCCATCTTAGATCGGAACACCAATGTCAGATCCACGAATCGTCTGATTGAAGCATCTCCACTAAACAATGAAGGTTGGTATATCTATGGAGCAAAAGATGCATCTAATGTTTTTGTAGTGCAGGCGATCGAACCTCGCTCCGTGATGAATCTCAAACCTCAGCAGATCATCTTGGGAACTGCGCCAGGACTTGATTACATTCAATACCAGAACTGGAAGAATACACCCGCTCGAAAAGGCACAGCTCAGACGGTGTTGGTAGATCCAACTGCTGCTGATCCCGATGAAGCGATCGCCCATTGGCAAGAGGGAGATCGGGCACTCGTCCTGCAACTTTATGGCGGGATTGGTGGTAACAAGCCTGACATCCAAGGACGACTGGGTATAATATCTGGTCATTTTGCTTATGGTATTGCTCGCGTGGTGCGAGATCCGCTATCCCAGGAGTTGCGGTTTGATATTGAATATCAACAGGTTTATGGGCAAGGTCCCGATGGAATTATTGCTGGCGCAACCAAGTGGTCGAATTACACGGGTGATCTTCAACGAGGTTGGTTAGGGAGCCGCCCCATTTCAGATGTGGTGGTGAAGCTAGATGCATTAACGCAGGACTATGACTTCGATGGGATTAAGCTATCCCCTTGGTCAGAATTTTTGCAAAAGTTAGCCAAGATGATGGCTCGCTACCGCACCGGGGATGGTACAGGTGGCGCAATGATTGGACCTGCGACCTCTTGCGTTCAGGATTCTAACCAGGCACTTTATACCACCATCAAACAAATTGAGCAACACGTTCAGCAGCATTCTCAGATTCAGTCGTGGCTGCAAACTCATCGTAATCATCCACAAACACGACGATTTGAGCAGCTAGTTGCTCTGGGTCGCTCTCTGTGTCAAAGGCTTGAACCACTCGGCATTGTGCGCAGTGACTGGGAGCACAATGCCGACATTTTGAATGGAACTCAATCGTCCGGGAACTTATTCAGCAACAATAGCTTTTTGGCTGCGCTGACCACCTGGCGTACCATGCTTCCTCGTCGAGCTTACGACGAACTGCTTAGCCTGCTGCTAAAGCAAGGAGCTAAACTCTGGTTTCTTCGCACGAATCAGGTCGGTGGTTCAGATCCCGATATCCTGCCACTTGCCCCCATTTATTTACTAGGAAATCGTAGGTTAGATTAAGGTGCGAACATCCAAAGCTATAGCGATTCTCAGTTGAGTGCGATACATCAAAGAGTTAAGGAACCGCACCCTCGACGCACCCTCGACGCAGATGAAAATGTATTTTATCCAAATGAGAACCGCTATATGCTAGTTGGGCGAAACGCCATTTTCCAACAATTTACTAGTTGCATTAACGACAACCTGTGCAGTTCCTGTGAAAAACTCGCGGTCGATAGTTGCTGGAATATCGCTGGGTTGATGATAATGGGGAGTACGTAGATTCGCGGTGTCAGTCACCAAGACTGCTCCGATTCCTTGATACCAGAATGGAGCGTGGTCGCTGCGTAGAGTATCGGGTGTCAGCAAGCCTTTAAGGGGTATTGGTAGGGTTAGCACGGGTGGTATTAATCCGCCTACTTTTTTATTTTTGTCATTTTTGTGCCGTTCTTCCTGATCTCCCTTATTTAGAGAAACTGCAGGAAGCATCTGTGAATTTTGAAAAGCATGAAGCAGTGGTAAGTGTTCTGTATCACCTATCACCGCCAAAAAGTCACCCTTATCACTGGGTGGAGTCACTGGTAAACCTGTTGGGTATTTCTGACAAAGTGGAGTGTGACAAGCATAACCCACCATATCCATGACAATGACACCTTGCAAGTTTTCCAGATGTTTCTTGTTTGTCACAAAAGCTTTACTCCCTAACAGTCCTGCTTCCTCTTGATCAAAAAAGGCGAGTTGCAACGTTCTGGGCGTGGGAAACGAACCAAGAATTCGGGCAAGTTCCAGAGTCACTGCAACACCACTGGCGTTGTCATCAGCACCAGGAGAGTTATAGATAGTATCATAGTGAGCTCCCACCAAAATTGCTCCTGTATCTTTATCAGTTCCCGGTCTTTCTGCAAAGATGTTGATACCATCTTGGAATCTCTCTAGCTTAGGTTTCCAGCCCATTTTTTTTAGCTCAGTTATGATGTAAGCGCGAGTGCGCGATCGCTCGGCTGGTGTATGTCGTGTAAAATTCAACCTTTGAACGTGGGCAAACAGCTGATCAGCAGAAACTTGTAAAGAAGCAGGAATAGGGGGATGCAAAGACGCAGAAAAATTATCTGTCTCCGTATCTTTGTGTTTCAATATCTGTGCATCTTCTCCTTTTGGTGTCTTTGTATCTTTATTTGCAGTGAGAATTTTCTCAACTCTAATACTGTAAATAACTGACTCTTTATGCTGTTTAATAAACACGCTAGTAGCTACTATGGCAACTACTGTCATTAGTAGCAAAAGCAACAGCCAAAAGCGTTTTGTCGTATATCTCATCAGAATTTTTCCTTTTTATCCCTTTGCCTTCCCTTTTCCTCCATTCCTGACATAGGATAACGCAAACACTAGGTTTGACATTGTGTCTTTTGACAAAAGAACTCACTTCATTTAAAGTTCCTCATGAAACTTTTAAATTTTTAGCCATGCTCCAAAAATTTTTCTTCGCATCTACTGCATTAATTTGCCTAACAGTACTCGGGAACAGTTTGACAATTGCCAGAGGTGATACTCGAAATGGTGATGGTACAAATCATCACAAGACAATGGAAATTTCTCCTGGTCAACCTGTACCCTCAGTTGACTTAGTTGTGCATCAAGATACCAAGAAAGGATGGAATTTGGAGGTAAAAGTTACTAACTTTCGCTTTGCACCAGAAAGCGTTAATACAACAGCGAAACCTGGAGAAGGTCATGCTCATCTTTCTGTGAATGGACAAAAAATCACCAGGTTGTATGGTAACTGGTACTATTTAGAAAATTTGCTGCCTGGTAAAAACCGTATTACTGTTAGTTTAAATACGAACACTCATGAAGGTTTTGTTTCTAACGGAAAATTAATTCAAGATACCGAAATTATAGAAATTCTGGCAAAAGCTATGCACAAATATTAGAAATAATCAAGTAAAAAAAGCATCAGTCAAATAAGAAATATAGCATTTTTCATATGTCTTCTTTAATTTCATTTTTAACTTCTTATAACTATATTAATGACAGATGGTAAATTTATTACTCATCATAACTGTGGGATTCTTGGGAAGTTTTGGACATTGCGTTGGGATGTGTGGTCCCTTAGCAGTCGCGTTTTCGCTGTCTCATAAGCAGGAAACTTCCCATTGGCGACAGCAATTGCAGTTTCACGCACTACTGAACTTAGGACGGATGTTGAGCTATGTTCTCGTTGGTGCGGGGATTGGGGCGCTTGGTTCGGTATTGCTTGCCAGTGGACAAATGGCAGGAATTGGTAGCCAATTACGCCAATGGATGGCGATTATTACTGGCATTCTACTGATTTGGTTTGGTATTGGGCAAATAAAACCTAACTTTCTACCTCGAATTCCATTGCTGCACCCTCTTGTGCAAGGTCGTCTACACAACTACCTCAGTCAGGGAATGGTTAAGCTTTCTCTACAAACCAAATGGTGGACACCAGCGCTTTTGGGTATGACTTGGGGTTTAATGCCTTGTGGTTTCCTATATGCTGCCCAAATTAAAGCTGCTGAAACTGGAAATTTGTGGATGGGTGCAGCAACAATGCTGGCTTTTGGTTTAGGAACTCTGCCTACAATGTTAGGTGTGGGTGTGTCTACATCGTTGGTCAGTAAAGACAGGCGCAGTCAATTGTTTCGCTTGGGTGGCTGGGTTACTATAACGATTGGTGTGCTAACGCTTTTGCGGACTGGCGACACAATGGTAGATTACACCGGAACGGGGGCGTTAGTCTGTTTAATTCTGGCGCTTGTTGCTCGTCCCATCAGCAACTTGTGGGGAGCACCTTTGCGTTACCGTCGTGCTTTGGGAGTAGGTGCTTTTGTGCTGTCTTTGGCTCACACTGTCCACATGATGGAACATTTACTGCGATGGAATTTTGCAGCTTTCTTGTTCTTGCTACCAGAGCATCAGTTGAGCATGGCTTTGGGTGCAGTAGCACTGGCGCTGATGACTCCCGCAGCTCTGACCAGTTTTGACCGTCTACAGAAGTCTTTAGGCAAACGCTGGCGAGCAATTCATTTATTGAGCGTGCCAGCTTTACTATTAAGCGTAATCCATGCTGTCATAATTGGCTCTCACTACTTAGGTTCTTCTCAATCTAGCTGGGGGAATCAATTAGCAGCCGTGCTTCTGGGAATTGTCACACTGTTGGTGTTGCTGGTGCGTTGGCGCTTTTTCTGGTCAATGTTATCTTTACAGCAATTTTATGTTCCCTCAAAAAAGTCCTAGGAAAAGATTTGACCCTTCCCCGCAAGCAAGGCTACGGTGTACACACAAGTCATCGAATTACGCTAAACTCCTTCTCTACGAGAGGCTACGCGTTGGCGCAGCCTGTCCGCAGGACTTACTGAACCTCACCCTACCCTGTCGGGCATCCCTCACGCCAGGTGCTACAACGGGGGGAACCCCAACGCCAGATACCTACGGAGGGAAACCCTCCTGCAGTACTGGCTCCGCAACGCACTGGCTCTCCTTACTAAGGAGAGGGAAAGATTTTAGCGTAGCTAAAAGCGAGGGTGAGGTTTTGAGCGAGATGCGCGTACACGGTAGGCAAGCAAGGAGCGGGATGAAGTTCTTTCATCTGTGGAGCAGTCAAAAGAAGCAAGTATTGTTACTAACTGTATTAGTTTTATTTATAACCACAGCTTACCCAGCCATTGCCCATAAGGTAGTGACCGCAGCAGATGTCGGCGCGACCTTACACATAGAACCGAATGATAATCCCCGCGCTGGAGAATCAGCAAAAACTTGGTTTGCTCTGACTCGTAAAGGTGGAAAAATCATCCCCTTAGCAAAGTGTAATTGTCAATTAGTGGTTTACGCTGAACCTCACTCACCTGGTGAACCACCACTCATCGAACCTCCCTTACAGCCTGTTTCCGCTGAACGGTATCAAGGCGTACCTGGTACCGCAATAACTTTTCCCAGACCTGGAGCTTATCAGCTACAGCTGAGTGGTAAACCAAAAAATGGAGGGAGTTTCCAGCCATTTGAGTTAAAGTTTGCGGTTACGGTGGCAGCTGGTTCGGCAGTCAATAATGCCACACAAAATGTGCAAAATGTCAATCAAAATGTAACCGAAGAACAAACTCAGGGAGTTCCATTTTGGGCGATCGCCCTCTCAGGTGTTTTAGCAATTGGTGCCTTTTTCGGGGTACTGCGTATCCTGAAGAGGAGGTAGGAGAGATGGAGGAGCAGGGGGAGCAGAGGGGTAGGGGAAGCAATGACTTCCTCATATTCCTCATCTTCCCCACTCTATCGATGGCGATTCTGGTGCCACTGCCAAGCGTGAGCGATAATTTCTTTAACAGAAGGGTATTGTGGATGCCAGCCTAGGATGTTTCTGGCTTTGTCGCTACTACCAATGAGAACTGGTGGATCACCAGGACGGCGATCGCACTTCTTCACTTTGATATCTCTTCCGGTAACAAGCTTTGCAGCTTCAATGACTTCTTTGACTGAGAAGCCGTTACCATTTCCTAAATTAAAAACTTCGCTGTCGCCGCCTTTCAACAAATATTCCAATCCTAAAACGTGGGCGTCTGCTAAGTCGCTAACATGGATATAATCCCGAATGCATGTCCCATCGGGCGTGGGGTAATCAGTGCCGAAAACCGAGATGGATTCGCGCTTACCCAAGGCTGTCTGCAACACAAGGGGAATCAAATGGGTTTCTGGGTTGTGGTCTTCTCCCAATAAGCCATTGGGAGCAGCACCAGCGGCGTTAAAATAACGGAATCGCACCGATTTCAAGTCATAAGCAACATGAAAATCAGAGAGAATCCGCTCTACCATGAGCTTGGTTGCACCATAAGGGTTAATCGGATTCTGGGGATGATTTTCAGGAATTGGCACAACTTCGGGTACCCCATATGTTGCACAAGTAGAAGAAAATACAAATTTCTTAACAGATGCTGCTAGCATGGCTTCTAACAGAGTCAGAGTGCCGACAACGTTGTTGCGGTAATACTTTGCAGGATCGGTAACGGATTCTCCTACGTACGCATAAGCTGAAAAATGCATGACGGCGGCTATATCGCGTGTGTTGAATAAATCATCCAACAGCGGGCGATCGCCAGTGTCTCCCACTACAAGTTCTACCTGTAAAACTTTTTCAACCAAATCGCGGTGCCCGTACACCAGATTATCCAGTATGATCACGTCAAAACCAGCCTGCTTGAGAGCAAGCACCGTATGGGAGCCGATGTATCCAGCGCCCCCTGTCACCAAAATAGTGGGTTTTCCAGGCGACATAGTTTTTCCTTTTGATTTGATTGATTTGACGACTACTAAAATTAATTTAGTTTACAAAAGGCAGATTACTAATCTGGAAAATTACTGATAGTAGACGCAGTTGCAAAAAATTGCTCTAAAATCACTACGATGGTTATCGTGGTGTGAGGCTGTGAGGTATTTGAAGTCAGGTAACAGTACGATTACAATTTGACGGTACAATAACCCCACTGCCCAAAACCTCTAAGACCGACCGCAAAAAAAGATTTGAGAGTTCATCGATCTATGTTTGTACTGTTAAGTCGGGTGTTACTGTGGTTGCTTGTTGGCACTATCATATACTCCTTGTTCCAGAGATTTTATCCCTCAGGAACTTTTGTCGGGAGATTAATCCTAGTCATTATGTTGCTTGTGGTACTGCTGTCGTTCATTAATCCTAATGAACCAGCCGTCGCCTCATTGTGGAAGGTAGTGTCGTTTCCGCTCAAACCTTTAGGAGCATCTATCTTACTGATGATTTTGCCGCACAAAGGATGAAAAGCGGAGGAACACTGGATAAACCAGGAGGATACTTAATCGGCTGGGCCCTGACAATTCTGTTGTTAGCAAGTACACCAGCTGTCGCTTACTTCCTCGTTCGGGCACCTATTGCAATGGTGGGCGAACCATACTTAGCTAATCAGGAAATCATCCAAAACGTGCGGCTAGCGTCGTCTACCATACCAGCAACATCAACATCTGAGACACTTGTCGCATTAGGACAAGATACTACCGTAGCCAGCGATAGTATCATCAATGCCTCAAGAATGTCTGACATCAGAACAACACCATACCTGTTGCAAACTCCACAAGCTATTAGAACAAGGGGGTTGAGGTTAGAAGATTTTGTACCGAATGCGGAAACACTGGAAGTAACAACGCGGGTCTGGGAAAGTTATCTAAACCAGATATACTTTTTCCTACGTGGTCGTTAGGTATACATCGAAAAATTTAGTGCTTATAAGGTCACCACGTTATCACGTTATACAGTTGTGGCTGACCTTATTTTTCTAGAACAACAAAGTTTGCAATTTTTTGCGCCTGTAGCATGAACACAGTTTTGTTCTGACTTAGCTAATATAGAAAAGTTATTTCATTGCTTGAATGGCAAACTCACGACGGCTGTCTAAACTCCTTGCATACCTGCGCCCCCATTGGCGGGAGGCGACACTAGGCATTATCGCCTTGTTGATGGTTAATGGTTTGGGTGTTTACATCCCTCTGTTGATTCGCGCTTGCGTTGAACGACTCTCAGTAGAATTCAGCTTCAATCAAGTTAGACATCTTGTTATACAGATTATATTATTTAGTTCAGCCATGTGGCTTATCCGGATGGCTTCCCGGATTTGGCTATTTGGTGTGGGGCGTCAGGTGGAATTTGACCTGAAACAACGGATTTTTGAACACTTACTTAAACTGGAACCTTCTTATTTTGCTACTAATACCGCAGGGGATTTGATTAGTCGGGCGACAAGCGATGTGGATAATATCCGCCGGCTATTGGGTTTTGCTGTTCTGAGTTTGGCAAATACTTTATTCGCCTACGTTCTCACTTTACCAGTGATGCTAGCGCTGAGTGTGGATCTGACACTAGCCTCACTAGCAGTTTATCCTTTCATGTTTTTGTTGGTGCATCTGTTTAGTGAGCGCTTACGCACAGAACAGTCAGCTGTACAGGAGAGGCTCTCTGATATCAGCGAATTGATTCAAGAGGATGTTAGCGGTATTGCCTTAATAAAAATCTACTCTCAAGAAGAAAACGAGCGTCGAGCCTTTGCGAGTCAAAATCGACAGCTATTACAGGCTAATCTGAAACTGGCAAAAAGTCGAAACACACTGTTTCCACTGATTGGTGGGCTAGCCACGGTGAGTTCTTTTATCATTATCTGGCTAGGAGCCACGCGGATGGTGAATGGAAGCCTTGCTGTTGGTGACTTTGTAGCATTACTCCTCTATGTAGAGCGTCTCGTCTTTCCCACAGCTCTATTAGGATTCACTATCACCGCTTATCAACGAGGTGAAGTCAGTGTTGACCGCATTGAGGCAATTCTAACTGTCACACCCAAGATTAAAGACGAGCGAGATACGATTCACTTACCACCAGAGCAAGTTAGAGGAGAACTTAGAGCAAGAAATCTCAGTTACACTTACTCTGGTTCCATGACTCCAGCGCTTGAAGATGTCAATTTTACCATAGCTCCTGGGGAGACTGTGGCAATTGTAGGCGCTATTGGTTCGGGGAAATCAACTTTGGCAAATGCTATCCCAAGATTGTTGGATATTGAGCCGGGACAGTTGTTTTTGGATGGAGTGGACATTACCAAAATTGCCTTGGCTGATTTAAGGAGTGCGATCGCCTATGTCCCTCAAGATAGCTTTCTCTTCAGTACAACAATTAAAAATAACATCCGCTACGGTGACCCTGTCAGTGAACAACAAGAGGTAGAATACGCTGCCAAAATGGCGCAAATTCACCCAGAAATCACTAATTTTCCACAACAATATGAAACTATGGTTGGGGAACGCGGCATTACTCTTTCTGGTGGTCAACGACAACGCACTGCTTTAGCTAGGGCAATGCTAGTCAATGCTCCAATATTAATTTTAGATGATGCTCTTTCCAGCGTGGATAATCAAACAGCGACAGCCATCTTGAAAAATATTTCTGGTGGTACGCAACGAAAAACAGTCATTTTCATCACTCATCAACTGTCTGCGGCGGCGACGGCTGACCGCATTTTCGTCATGGACAAGGGAAAACTCGTTCAGACAGGTACGCAGATAGAACTTTTACAGCAGCCAGGGCTGTACAGAACTCTATGGAGTCAGCATCAGATAGAGGAATTATTGCATTAGTTGTTTGCAATATTTTTGACTAGCGAATCAACTTATTGAGTCGCTTTACTTTACACTTTCTTTACAGTTTCTACTGTATTTCTTCACAGTTTCTACTGTATGCTGTCTTAATTAGATGATTCTTCACTCAATGCCATCAGGCGGTCTAAAGTTTGTGTGAGTTGAGTGAGTCTTTGCAAAGAATCATCCTGAGTTTCAGCGAGAGTTTGCACGGCATCACACAGTGCCAGAATTTGATATCCTTGCTGCTGTAATTGTCTTCCTTGTTCTTCTATTTGAGCACTGAGATTATCTACTCTGTCAGCAAGTCGTTCAATTGTTTCAGTGGTAGCGAGTACTGCTTCCCCAATTTGTTCAACAATCGATTCTAATCGACTAACTTTAGCTTCAACTCCTGCTACGACCATTTTTTTACACCCCGATTTAAGATAATTTGACAGCAAATTTGCTGTTGATTTTTGAGTGAGTGAACATAAGCAGATCTAGACAGCAACTGTCCTCTAGAGACTATTTGCGTTTTCATCAAGACACTGATGTAAACGCCTTGTTCAAAACGTCTTAGCGCTATCAAAAGGATATCTAAGAGAAGCTTAATGTCATGACAGAAAACCCTGCTTAATCATATTCTTCCCTTCAACAAGGCGTTCACACTTCTTTGTGCTTTCACTGAGAGATAAAGCTATTGTTCCCTTAAGTGTGGCAACTTGACTTTTATTACAACTTTCACTGCTAGGTGCATCCTCCTGCAAGAGGAATCATCCACCTGCTTATCAGTAAAATCAAATCTTTAGAAGGATGTAGTTTGTCTCAGTTTTGCATAATTTCAGATATGAGTTTAACTTTTGAGCTAACACACTTGGTTGGTAGGAGATTTTAGCACAATGACCTTTAACAGTCATATTTCTAATGACTTTCCATCTTGCATAAGAGATGTTTATTTTGCTTTAACTGAAATTTATAAAAAATCATGATCCCAATAATCTTGATGAAGATTCAGTAAATCTACGGTTAGATAGAGTTTCCTTGTGGTGAGCTAGATCTATAGTTTTATTATCGTTAGATAATCATACTTTCTTCGTTAAATAATTAGCTTAACAATGTATCAGATATCCTGCGCAACAGTTGTTGAAGGTGCAACTGCCGATACTTGGGAATTGCCACTGGCTTCTCACCCGTCAGTAAATTCTCGGTTTAAACGATTTTTAGACCTTGTAGGAAGCCTAGTAGGATTACTTATTTTATCGATTTTATTTGTGCCAATAGCAATAGCAATTACAATTGACAGTCCAGGTCCAATTTTCTTCACACAAAAACGCTATGGACTCTACGGACGCTCATTCCGTCTTCGGAAATTTCGCTCTATGGTATCAGATGCGGAGGGGTTAAAACCTTTGGTGCAGAATGAAGCTGATGGATTAATCTTTAAAAATAAAAATGATTTCCGAGTGACTAGGGTAGGTCGCTTCTTAAGAAGTACAAGTTTAGATGAACTCCCACAGTTTTGGAACGTTCTCGTAGGTGAAATGAGTTTAGTGGGGACACGTCCACCAACAGGGGATGAAGTGTCTCACTATAACCAACGTCACTGGCAACGCTTAAATGTTAAACCAGGTTTGACAGGCGAGTGGCAAGTCAATGGTCGTTCTCACGTAAAAGATTTCGAGCAAATTGTAGACTTAGATTTGCAGTATCAGAAGAAATGGTATCCAATGTACGACCTGTTACTGATTGTGAAGACGTTCATCATCATTTTTGGTCGAGTTGGAGCTTTCTGAGGAAGTTATTAATAGTACTCTGTTATTTAGTTATTAATTATCCTACGACATCCGTTTCATTGACACTTCCTACTCGGTTACGCTCCAATTCAAAATATGGCTATAGGGATAGTGAAGTACCCCAACCTGCTTCGCTGAGATTGGGGCTTCCAATATCAACTCATTTCAGGGACGGTCTTATTCGTCTTTCGGGCTTCCCGCTTCATCCGCCGTTACCTCCTTGTACAAGTACAAATTGGTCTTACACAGCGTCCACAGGCAGATCCTCGCCTCCCGCAAGGATATAACTTTTCATTGTTCACTGTTTTAAACCCTCAGTTTAGTGACAGCTATTTTCCCGGAAAAACAGACATCAACATCACTACCAGGAGTGCGATCGCGCTTGGCATATTCACCTTCATAATAAAAATCATTGCCCTCAATCCGGTAGTTGATGGGTAACGGTTTGGTACAAGGTTGACAAAACACAACTTCTGGATCTGGTTCTCCTGGAACTAGATGAGGCAAATTTACGTTCCAAAAAGTTCCCGGTTCTAGGGGACGATTGAGTAAGTCAGCTAAAACAGAAGTCGTCCAGCCTGCTAGCACATCCCAATCAACATTCAGCTTTTTTTTACGATAGTGAGAAACTGCAATACCAGGAATGCTATGCATCGCGGCTTCCCTCACAGCAGCAACAGTCCCAGAAATGTAGGCATCCACGCCCATATTTCCTCCAGCATTGATTCCAGACAACACAAATTGGACATTTTTGCAAATATGTGTTGAGGCAATTCTGACGCAATCGGCAGGAGTACCTGCTATGGCATACTCGTTATCAGAACGACGATGGACATGAATTGCTTGAGTCGTGGTAACTTGATGTCCACAGCCAGAGAGATGATCTTGAGGAGCAGCAATAATGACTTCTTTACCATTTACTGCTTTGCGGAGCGCTTGAATACCGGGAGCGTCGATTCCATCGTCGTTAGTGAGAATTAAGGTCATATCAAAGATTTTTTGACTTTGTTAAATACATAATCTGCTAACTCACTCCTTATGAGATTGGCATGATGCAGTGAGTTAATTGAAGTCAACACTCAAAAGTATTTTACTCATGACTCTTGACTAATAACTATTTTCCAAACTTCAAAGTACGTGATTTACCATCGTCTTGAAACTGCTGTTCACCAACACCAACGAGTTCAACAATCACTTCACGAGATGATGGTGTCCATTCTCCCTGTCGCGCTCCAATTTCCACAATAGTTTCTTCTCCAGTAAATGAGACACGGTAATTTATAGTTGCACAAGCGCCCTTTTGGTAATCAAATGTATGTCCATTGTCTTCATAAAATGTAAACTCACCAGTACCAGGGAAAACACGTAGCCGTAGCTGCTCAAGAGGATGTTCATCAACATATTGCATAACAGGTTGCATGGGGATAATTGCACCAGCACGTACATAAAAAGGCATTTTTTCTAATGGAGCATGGGCAAGGATATGAACAGGAGCAGAGTAAGACTCACCAGTCCACCAGTCATACCAAGTACCTGCGGGTAGGTAAACGGCGCGATGCTCTATTCCTGGACGGTAAATTGGTGCAGCCATGAGGGAAGGACCGAGCAACACCTGGTCGTAGAGCGTATAGGTTTTGGGATCATTGGGGAAATGGTAAAGCAATGGTCTTAAAATAGGCGCTCCTGTGGTTGCAGCTTCCCAGAAGAGGGTGTAAATGTATGGCAGTAACTGGTAACGCAAGTTGATGTATTCTCGACATATGTTCTCTGTACGCTCCCCAAAAACCCAGGGTTCATGACGAGCTGTACTCATTGCTGAGTGACCACGCATGAGAGGGTAGAGCATTCCGACCTGCATCCACCGAGCAAATAATTCAGCTGTGGCGTTACCAGCAAATCCGCCAATATCGCAACCCACAAACGCCACACCAGAAAGTCCCATGTTGCATAGCATTGGCAGGGACATTTCTAGATGTTCCCACAACGACTGATTATCCCCCATCCACACCGATGACCACCGTTGCACTCCTGCAAAACCAGAACGTGTCAGCAAAAAAGAACGCTCATGAGAGCGCAGTCGTTGCAAACCCTCTGCAGAAGCTCTCGCCATTGACAAACCATACAGATTATGCACTTCAGCATGAGTCGCCCTATTTGAGGACGTGGGGACATATGGACGCGGGGATACGGGGACAATTTCACTCTCCGCGTCCCCTTGTCTCCCCTGCCCCTTCGCCCCTAATCCCCACTCCGTGGGGGCCCCGAGTTCCCCAGAGGGGACCCCACCCATCCCCTTGTCTCCCTCTCCTCCCTGCAGTGCATCCAGAGGAAACCAGATTTTATGACCACCATCTCCAAAAGGGCGATCGTCTATGGCTGGTTCATTCATATCATTCCAAATTCCTGCAACGCCTATATCTGTGAGGCTTTTGTGCAAGTCGCCCCACCACTGACGCACATCAGAACGCAGAAAATCAGGAAAAACGGATTTTTCTGGCCATACGTAACCGTGAAATAATCGTCCATCGGCTTGACGCACAAAATAGTCGTTTTCTATGCCTTGATCAAAAACGTGATAGTTGGCTTCTGGTTCGTACTTAACACCGGGATCAATAATTGTTACTGACTTAAAACCAGTCTGTGCCAAATCACTTATCAGTTTTGCTGGATCGGGGAAGCGTTTAGGACTCCAGGTAAACACGCGGTAGCCCCGCATATAGTCAATATCGAGGTGGATGACATCGCAAGGAATGCGGCGCACTCGAAATTCTCGCGCCAATTCCCGCACAACAACTTCCGACTCATAACTCCAGCGACATTGGTGGTAACCAAGCGCCCATTTTGGTGGTAAAGGCATTCTACCTGTAAGCTGGGTGTAGGTGCGGAGAATTTCTGCAGGTTCAGGACCATAAATAATGTAGTAGTCCAACTCACCGCCGCGAGTTTCCATTTTCCACACACCTGGTTGCTCTGCGCCGATGTCGAACTGACTCCAGAAAGTTGTGTTGAAGAAGATACCGTAAGCTAGATCAGGACGCAAGGCAATAAAAAATGGAATTGCTTGGTACATCTCATCAGCGAGGGAACCGTAATCTAAAGCATCAACCGTCCAATTTGTTTTGACTTCGCTGAGTTTGTCAAGAAAGCCTGTACGTTCGCCAAAGCCGTAGAAATGCTCTTCTGCTTCTATGCATTTCCACACAGAAACTGCACCCATACGCCAACCCATACCAATATCTGCATCTTGGGCAAAGGAACGACCAGCTTTGTCAAAGCAATTCACACGGCAATTTTGCCGCTGAATACATACACGTATTTGCTCTGTTTCAATTTCTACTGTTTCGTTAGTTTCATTCACCTTGAAGGGTATGACTGTCCATTCTAGATCATCCAATGTCACTGCCCAAGGACGGCGAGGCATAAATTTGCCATGAGGTGACATCCGTACTCGGATTAAGTTTGGTGCTAGCACGCTAATGGCTACGCGTGACTTACCACACTCAAGTTGAATTGTGCGTTCATCCCAATGTACGACTTGCACTACATCGATAGTTGTCCAAGATTGGTCAGTTGTGGGCAGTTTTCCAAAGTATTGCGGCATGCATCCTCCAGCATAGACAGTATTTCTAGATACAACAGCAACTTTAGAACAGTCCACAAATGAGTATAAACCTACTGATGGATGAATTCCTGATACCAATTCTCCTACCGTCAGATGGGTAGCGATTGCTAAAAGATCATCGACAAATTAGGTTTGAATCTCTGAAATTCCTGTTTCATATTTGGTGTTTTCTGTCAATGCGTAAGTCCTATGATTTTTAAAATGTTTATCGGACAAAAGTATTTAAAATGCCTATTAGAAAAAAGTTTCTGTGTTCAACGCATTGATGCTTATCATCAATGGTTATAAATTTATAAAACCTTTACTGATAAAGGAATCCAAAATTTAGATACGGTTGCCATAAAAAATTAATTAGTTGCTTGACCGTTGCCTAAATCCTGATATAATGTTACGAGTAAAAAAAATTCATCCCAACTTTAAGGGTGCTTAGACCAAATCTCTCAATAAAGTCAAAAACAATGGCTAAGCCCAAAACTAGTGAAGCATTTACCTAATTCCTACTGCATAATGACCTTACCCTACAAAGCTTCAATAACAGAAAAAGTGTTTCTGTTGTTGGAGGTTGAGATTTCATGCGCACTGCTCTAGTAAAGCGTCTAGTAAAGCGCGAAATCTCTACAAACTTTTAGGGCTTAATTTAGGGCTTAATTTAGGGCTTAATTCAATTGCTCTCATATTCAGGGTCCTGCCTTTCTTCGGGTCATCTCCAGTTACGACGTTAACGAAGAACTTGACGGAGGCAAAATAATGAACTTTACAGACTGTCAATCTCAGGCGCTTCAAAGCAATACCTCAGCTCAACAAATCCCCGATGTCATCACTAATGGCAGCAATTCTCAAAATTCCACTCTTAATGTGAATGGAGATAGTAGTGGGATTTCCAAAGGTGTACAAGATACCATCGATTCTTGGACCAACAACAGCTCTAGTGGGCAAAACACCCAGATTGATGGTAACAACGGAAGCAGTACCCTGCTTGGTCTTTCTAGTAATGATCAAAGTCTCGTCAACAATGGTAACGATAATCTCAGTAGTAGCAGCAATGGAGACACTCTGACTGGAGGGCAGGATACTCTCGTTGGTGACTCTAATGTCAATACTCAAGACTTTAGCAGTGGCACATCTTCATCGCCTAGTTCTTCAGCAACACCTACATCCGTCTCTTCTTCAACGCCAGCAGCCAATAACTCTGGTACTGTGTACTACATTTCACCAGATGGTAGTGATGACAATCCAGGTACAAGTGATAAACCTTGGAAAACTATTAACTACGCAGTTGGAGAAAACTCTGTGGTCAAGTCAGGTGACACTATTATGGTTCAACCTGGTACTTACAACGAGCTCATTACCCTTGGTAAATCTGGTAGTAGTGAGTCAGGTCATATCACACTCAAAGCGAATGGTGATGTTACACTGAGTGATCCTGACCCCGTCAACGGAGGCTTTCGAGAAGGAGTTATCCAGTCAGCTGGCAAGGGCTATTGGGTCATTGATGGCTTCCACATTGAGAATACCTCCTGGGCTGGAATCTCTCTGCGTGATGCTGACAACATGATTGTTCAAAACAACCATACCTACAACACTGGTTCCTCAGGTATTATCGTCATGCCTGACAGCTACTTTGAAGGTGGAGAAGCCGAGGTTACTAGTAAAAATATCAAAGTGCTCAACAACACTGTCGAAAAAGCCAATTCGAGATGGCAAGGCGGTGGAGGCGACAATTCCATATACGACCCACTTGGAACGCAAGAGTCGCTAAGCATCTGGGGTGTTGATGGTTTTGAAGTGGCGAATAATGTTGTCAAAGAGGGTACACGCGAAGGTATCGACATCAAAACAGGTTCTCGCAATGGTTCCGTTCATGACAACTATGTCACTGGTCAAGCGTCCATTTCTGGTACATATCAAGGCTATCAAGGTGGTCCTGCTATCTACATAGATGGTAACCGTTCTGCTTCGTTCAACATTGATGTCTACAATAATGTTGTCACTGGAAACACTGCTGATGGAATTGTCATTGCAGATGAAGTGCCTGAGCAAGGGGATGTCTCTGATGTCCGAGTCTACAACAACATTGTTTATGGAAATGGACAACAAGGAGTGAATCCTGGTCAAGGAATTGCTGTGAGCAGCAATGTTCGTAACGTTGAGATTATCAACAACACTGTTTTTAATAATGTCCAAGCCTTTAATATAGATGGCACTGGTTATAAGGTCACTGGCGGTTATAAACCCACTGACATTGTGGTTCGCAACAATATCTTTGCTGATAGTACCTACCGGAATGGGTTGATTGAAGATGCGGGTAATGTGACTTTGGATAGTAACTTGTTCACGAGCGAGTTTGAGAAGCTCTATGAAGGTGGAAGTGGAATTGATAACTTGAATGCTAACAATAACACCGAGGTTGAGTCAGTTGAATTTGTCAACTCAAATAGCAATGATTTCCACCTCACATCTACATCGCCAGCAATTGATATTGGCTCCTCTGCAATCGATGAGTATGCACAGTTCGATAAGGACGGTAAGGCACGAAATCAAGATGCTGGTACTGATATAGGTGCCTATGAATATTCAAGTGTGAGTTGAGAAAACTGCTTTGAACCCTCCCCGGCATAAATGCACGGGGATTCACGCCACATTCCCAACTAGCTTTTTGCCCGTTTTGACTATGCAGTATTTCTGATGCACAGATATATTTACACTCATCCTTGAAACGTTGTTCACATGAGGAGCGATTTTGCAAAGCAATTCACCTTTAGTGGACTCGCCCTCCTCGCACAACTAGTGTGTGGTCACGTGTGTGCCAGTAGTCCCGCTGTTTTTGAAAGGGGATGATCAAAATATGCTGTAGCTTGTTGTCGTCAAAAGACGAGTAAGCTGGAACGCCAATGTCAATCTCGGACTGGAAAGCGTTAAGCTGTAGTGTCTGATGCAGTCTGTCCCACCAAGGAAAAACGACAGAAAAGTTGGAGTTGGTTTCGTCCTCTACCTGCGAATGATGAATACCATGCATACGCGGTGTCACCAATATCACGTTTAGCAGGCGTTCCACTCCCAATGGAAGACGGACGTTACTGTGGTGAAAAAGTGTGTTGACTTGAAAAACTAACTCGTAAATGATGTAAGTTTCTACTGATACGCCAATCAAAGCAACCTGAAGAACACGAAATCCTGCTGATAGGATAATCTCGACAAAGTGAAAGCGAAACCCTGTGGAAACATCTAAATCTGGGTCGATGTGGTGGACATTGTGGAAGCGCCACAGGAATGGAAATCTATGGTTAGCTTGATGCCAATAGTAAAAGGTGAGATCCATCAACAAAAAGGCGATCGCACTTTCAATAGCTGCGGGTAGTTTTACGATATGAATCAATCCCAAGGACTGCTGCTTTGTCCATTGCATCACAAATTGGGCAGCAGGTTGCACAATTGCTGTATTTGCAGTAAAGGCAAGAGCAGTCATGCAAAAATTGATAAACAGGCGTTTGAAGAGCGAATGTTTCCGAGAGCGTAGGGGAACGATTCTCTCCAAAAGAAGGAGAAATACGAAGACTCCGGTAACGATGATAAAGACGAATAACATTGCTATCAACTCATGGACTGAGCATTTTGTACCGGACTGGGTGTCCTTCAGTAGCCCACATATCACGTCACATCGTGGTTATGCTTATTGTTTTATCATTTTAAAAAATAGTGCTTACCCACTTGCTGTAAAATTTTATGATTCTAGAAGTTGCAATGCTTAATGTTCGCAAAGGGATGGAGAGCGAGTTTGAAGTCGCTTTCGCCAAAGCATCTCCAATCATTGCTTCAACCAGAGGATACATATCTCATGAACTCCAGCGTTGTATTGAAGTCCCAAACCAGTATTTGCTTCTTGTCCGCTGGCAAACTTTGGAAGACCATACTACTGGGTTTCGTCAGTCACCTGAATATGATGAATGGAAGCAGCTACTCCACCATTTCTACAACTCATTTCCCACGGTTGAGCATTTTGAAGGGGTATTGCAGTATCACTGTAGTTAACAGTTGCTCATTCTTCAGGCTCAAACTCCTCTTTTTCCGCTCCGCATACAGGACACACCCAGTCTTCTGGTATGTCTTCAAACGCTGTCCCCGGATCTACCCCATTCTCTGGATCGCCGACTTCTGGATCATATTCGTAGCCACAGACGCCGCATACGTACTTTTCCATCGTTTTCCTCCGTTAATAAAGTGTTTGCCTTGCCTCAATCTTACCCGTACACGGCTTTCATTTATAATTCATGATTCGTAATTCGTGATTTAATTTGGTAAATACGAATTACGAATTATCAAATACAAATGACTAGCGTAGGGTTGTCAAGGGTACACCTAACCATCCAGCAAAGTTTTCTTTCTGTGTAAGAGAAGGATTCTCTACTGATTTTATTTGATACTTGTTTATCCTCGGATAAGTTAGGGTAACAGGTAGGATACGGAGTTCGTCTTGATGGAAAATTGTGACTTGAATGGTGTCTTTTGGTTGGTAATCTTTCAGCGATCGCCTAACCCATTCGCTGCGACACGCAAACCGTCAATAGCCAGCAACTCATCTCCTGAGTCGATTCCTGCTAATTGTGCGGGTGAACCGGCTTCAACAAACTTAATGAGTTCCCGTCCATTTTCACTACTGACCTTAACACCTAGGTAAGGTTCTTCATCCTTTTCCTCTACCAGTTCCAAGCCAAATGGTTCCAGGTATTCATTGAAAGGCAAATCTTCAGTCTTATCAATGTAGCTGTTAAAGAAATCAGTCAAATCCATACCAGCAATGAACTCAATGACTTCTTGCAACTCTTCTGGAGTATAACCAATTTCTTGTTTGCCAAATTGATGCCACATTTGCAGCATGACATCATCTAATGATTTCTGATTTCTATGTCGTGAACGAATCAGCAAATCTAGCAACAACGACACCATTTCCCCTTTTAAATAGTAAGAGATTTGGCTATTACCGCTATTGGCATCTTGACGATAAAGTTTAATCCATGCATCAAAACTTGACTCTGCAAGCGATTGTACCTTGCGTCCTGGAGTCGTTTCATGCCGAGAAATTTCCTTACTCAAATTATTCAAGAATGACTTCGCATCATAAATTCCTGCACGAAAGGGAATGAGCAAATCGTAGTAACTTGTTGTTCCCTCACAAAACCAGAGTGATGATGTATGGTTTTCTTGATCGTAATCAAAGACCTCTAGTGCTTTCGGACGAATACGCTTAACATTCCACAAATGAAAGAACTCGTGTGCGACCAATTGTATGAAGCGTTCATACTTATCGCGATCGCGGAAACCAAACCGCTGATAAATGAGCGAACAGCAGTTTTTATGCTCCAAACCACCATAAGCTTGAGCAAACAAATGCAATAGAAACACATATCGCTGATATGGTAACCCATCAAACATTCGTGCTTCTACTTCGATAATTTTCCCAATGTCAGCAATCATCTGCTGCAATTGGAAATTACCTTTCCCCCAAATTGCCAGCTCATGAGGTTTTCCCAGTACTTCAAAGTGATATAACTGGTGTGGACCAATTTCAAAAGGATTGTCTACAAGGGTATCAAAATCTGAAGCACAAAAAGTGTTTGCCTTGTGTTGAACTGGTGGTAATGCTGTGGTGACCTGCCACTCTGGATGTGGCGGTACAATAGTGACCTGTATTGGTTCTCTTTCCCAACCCAGTGCTCTAAAAAACAGCGCTGCACCATTTAAATAGCCATGACTAGAGTCCAAGTGATTTGTTCGCACTGATAGCTCATTAGCAAATATACGGTAATGTATAATCACTTCTGATACGTCACTTGTTTGGACTTGCCAATGATTTTTACTGATTTTTTGCCAAGACAAAGGCTTGTCATTGGTAAAAGCAGCAAAATCTTGTAAGTGTCTGGCATATTCTCGCACTAAGTAGGACCCAGGAGTCCATACTGGCAATTTCAAATCTAAAATCGGCGATGAGTAGCCCACCAGACGCAAAGTCACTTCAAAAAGGTGCGTTTCTGGTTTGGGCATTGCCACCTGGTAGTCAATTGTCGGTGCGGTTTGCTTGGTGTAAGTGTTAGTGCGAGGTGCTGTTGCTTCAGTCATCTTTAGTTTGTGAGTAAGAATTCTGAGTTATGAATTATTAGTTCATAGTTCATAGTTAATGGTCAATAGTCAATAGTTGCAAGTCAAAAAACTTGCCGACTGTTCTTACCTCAGCACTTAATACTTACACTTTACCAGTTAAATTAAGTAGTTGTCTAAAGTGAATGAGATAAATTACGTAATTAGTATTGTCTCTTTTGATTTTAATATTTCAGTGAGGCACACTGAAGACTCAATATTTAGTACTTAAGACTCAGCACTGTTACGTATGACTTTTGTGTATTTCGGAAATTTTTGTTAACATTTTCATCATTTGATAGTCAATCAATTATTTTCTTTGAATCAACAATAGTAAAAAAAATGACAAATAACCAGGAAATTGTTTAGGAATTGGAAACAGGTAATTGTCAACTCAACAGTCGAGAGTCTATAGTTCAGTAGCTGAAATCTACCAGACTATAGGGTTTAAAATCTGGACCAATTACCAATTTCCTTTTCAGGACGACCTCACTCCTGACTCCTCAAAGCTTGGGCGACCAGATAAACTTTAGTCCATTCACCCATTGCTTGATGGGTTTTCAGTTTTAACACCGAAGCTATATCTTCTATGGAATGACCTGCTTTACGCAATTCCAGGATTTGGCGCTGCATGGAGGTCAATTGTTCGTACAATTGTTGCCACTGCTTTGGTGTCAGCCCCAAGTTATGTTCTTTCAAGGAAATTGACAGCCAGCTATCTACCAGTTCTGGTTTCCCTTTGAGGGCAAACACACGTACAGCATGGTAACTGACTTTTTCTCTGAGTCGGTACACTTCCTTGATAGGCTTATTTAATTTTTTGGCAATTTCATCTTGAGGTTTGCCTTGTAGATAGAGTTGCAGCCAATCTACAGCTTCTTGCCCAAGATTTTCTTGTAAATAATCCTCGAATTCCTGCTTGACTGTTTGACGCAGTGCTTGTTGTTCTTCTAGCTGAATAGCTTCTTGATATTCAGCTATAGCCTGAGTATCGACCAAGTTCACTCGATCGCTGTCGTCAGTCAGGATTTCCTCAGAGACAAGCCTAACTAAGTCTTGACTTGGCACTTGGGTTAAACCACCACGCTGAGTTCTTCTCAAGTAATTTACAAAACGATACACTAGAAGCGGTTGATTGCGGACTGGTCGCAAGCAATATTCTTCTACACTGGCAAACAGTAGGGCATTTTTGAGCCTGCCATCAGTTGTAAATTCACAGATGCAAGTCATTTGTTGTTGTATGTAGTTATCACTTTGCAGTAATTCTTGGATAACTTCTTGCAGCACATCTAATACAGTCCGTTGCGATCGCGACTCAAGGCGATCCAAGTCTGGATCTTATGACGCAATGTCACCAAACTTCCCAATCGAGTGATCAAGTTACGGTAAGCACGTTCTCTGGCAATTCCTAGGTAGCGCTGACGCAAAATCTTGTAGCGATACTCCATGGCTTGTTTGGCGATATCCAGTTCCTTTAGGTTGAGTGTTTCAAACCGATGTAAGTCACTTCCCATAAGCCATTTGACTATACTTTCCCTATTGGCTACACTTTGTTCTGGACATTCCAAATCCAGACGTTTTCGCCAATATTGCGCCAGTTTTTCCGCATCCAAAGCCATGGTGAGATTGCGCTCCTCGAAACCCTGTTTTAAAGTTTGCATCAATCACAACCCCCTTTTATCCCTCTTTAACCTTTACACTGGCAGCTGCACCTGATTTGATGATGTCCATGATGACATCCAAATGTGTTTCCTCTTTTATTACGTTTTGACTCACTAAAGTTATGCAGGTAGTTTTCAATTTCGATGCATCTTCACAATCTCTAATGACGGAAAATCAAGCTTTCTGAGCTTTTCTTGTGACTTGTTCTAAAGTTAAATTTTTGTAAACATTAGGATATGTTATGTTGGCTCAGAAAAACGATTGACTCAAAATGTATGAACTTGCAAGATCTTTTGATGAGGGATCACGAAAAGCTAACATTTTGCACCTGATAATGCTGGCGAATTTCATGCACTTCTCTAGACGCTGTTTTAGCGATGTATGTTTCACCCTTAGGGAGTTTTCTATTGGTAGTATACATGATTGCTACTTTTGATACTAATCTTTAGCAGTACTGTATATTCAAGATAACTCACAGGGGCTACCATCTTGGGTTTGCCAATTTTTTGAGATAGATCTAGACATTATGAGCTTGTACCTATGTTTGGAATACTTGGTTCTGAAAGAATGACCAGTCCTGTATTATGCAAAGAATGACGGGTAAAAAATCCTCGTCCAAATGAGCTTAGTGAAGCGCTCGTAGTCGTTTCACAAATCCATCATCATGTAGAAAATATAAAACAAAATGGTATTGATAATAAATAAGAAAAAGTAAGAAAAAGCAAGAGATTTTACTATTGATTTGGAGAATCTATCTGATTGTAAGATAGATCGCCCTCCTTCGGATTAGAAAGAATAGTATACAATATTTTTCTTAAAAAGCTATGAAAATTTTAGCGGTACCCGTAAGAGTACCTTGATAAGCTATTGATAGGCTCGATTTTCAGCGAACATCCTCATAAAACTGCTTGAGGTATTGTGGCGAGACGCCTAAACCCCACAGGAAGCCAATATAAAGATATATGGCTGTCGCTTTGAGGAAACCCCAGTGTTCTACACGGCGATCGCTGCTTTGGACAATGCGGTTCACAAGGCGGATTTTCCCTCGTTGCACAAGCTTCAAACATAAGTCAGCCTCTTCCATGATTGGAATATTGCTGTCAAAGCCTCCACATTCCCAAAAATGAGTACGACGTGCAAACACAACTTGGTCGCCAAACAACAAGCGCAGTCCTTGAAAAAACAGGTGTGGACGAAAAAGCAATGGTGCGTAGTAACTTTTCACAAAATTGTGCAGTGATACTCCCCATCGAGTGGTTTTATCACCTGTCATCAAAGAAATAAAACCTCCAGCAGTAACAGTTTCGTCTACTAGTGTCTGCTCAATGACTGTCACAAGGTCGTCTGGAACCAACGTGTCTGCATGTAAAAAGCAAAGGATTTCTCCCGTTGCGATCTCCGCGCCCTGATTCATTTGTGCAGCACGTCCGCGTTTTTTGGCAGCAATGACGGAAACTCCAGCTTTTTGGGCTATGGTGACAGTTTCGTCAGAACTGCCACCATCTATAACCAGCACCTCCCGAGCTGGAGGGACTAGTATACTGAGATGGCGTAGAGTGCGTTCCAGACACTTCGCCTCATTTAAGGTAGGGATAATAATCGAGACACTAGACATGAATTAGTCATTAGTCATTAGTCATTAGTCATTAGTCATTAGTCATTAGTCATTAGTCATTAGTTATTGGTAAACATTCATCTGAACGACCGACTTAACTACCGACTACCTGCGTACAATTGGATTTTCCACTGCTTGTCGATATTGTTCAACTTGTTCTGTGTAACCGATGGGCAGGACAGCTTCAACGTTTTCATGAGGACGAGGAATGATGACCCAAGATTCAAGGGTACCTCCATGAACCTGTTCTACAGCCTCAATACCAGCTTGCATAGCAGTTTTTACCTCAGATACATCCCCACGAATATTAACTGTAAAGCGAGCGCTACCCACTCTTATATATCCTACAAGGGTGACTCGACCTGCTTTCACCATCGCATCCGCTGCTGCTAGCACAGCAGGAAAACCCTTTGTTTCAATTGATCCAACTGCCTGTAGTGACATTGGTTGTCTCCTATATCAGTAAACGTATGTGGCGCTACTGAATCATTGTACGAATCTTCCTACAGATTTTGATAGATATAATCCATATTGACAACAGACAAAATCTGTGAAAGCCAAATTAATCGCCCAAAGACATCTGGAAAACAGGAGACTTTCATCAACTATACCTAACCTAAAGCAGATTCAAAGTGTTTCCATACCAGCTTAAGCTTTAAGCTTTAGGGTTGTTTTTCCCGGGCTGATGATCAAAATTCCAAGCAATTTCCCGTATGGCAACAAAAGTTACAGTGCCAAAGCCTACGCTTTCAACAATTGACGCAATTGCCTTAATTGTAGGCATGGTGGTCGGCGTAGGCATATTTAAGACACCAGCTTTAGTAGCAGCGAATACACAAAGTCCAGGTGTTGCACTGCTGGCATGGTTACTAGGCGGAGGAATGTCCTTAGTTGGTGCGCTCTGTTATGCAGAGTTGACCACCGCCTATCCCGATGCTGGGGGAACTTATCATTATCTCATGCGTGCCTTTGGCAAAGGTCCTGCCTTTTTGTTTGCTTGGGCGCGGATGACCGTCATTCAGACTGGTTCCATTGCCCTACCAGCGTTTGTATTTGGGGATTATGCTTCTGAGTTACTACCTCTGGGGGAATACTCTTCAGCCATTTACGCGACAGGTGTGGTCATTTGCCTGACAGGTTTGAATATTCTGGGTGTGAAGCAAGGAAAGTGGACTCAGAACTGGCTTACAGCAGCAAAAGTACTGGGTTTACTGTTAATCATTATTGTCAGTATTTCCTTTGCGGCACTTATGCCTTCAACGACATCGACTGCGGCTGCTCAAAATACCGCGTTTGGTCAAGCAATGATTTTTGTGTTGCTAACCTATGGTGGTTGGAACGAAGCTGCCTATATCTCAGCAGAAGTAAGGGATGGCAAACGCAATATGGTGCGTGCCTTATTAGGAAGTATTGCCATTATTACATTAATTTTTCTGTTGATTAATCTGGCATTCATTTACAGCTTGGGACTTGCAGGTTTGGCTTCATCAGAAGCACCAACAGCTGATTTGATGCGTCGCGCTGTTGGAGAAAACGGAGCAAGATTCGTGAGTTTCTTAATTGCAGTTTCAGCCTTAGGTGCAGTCAATGCCACTATTTTTACTGGTGCTCGTACTAACTACGCTCTGGGACGGGACTTTCGGAATTTTGCATTCCTGGGACACTGGCAAGAGAATACTGGTACCCCAACGAATGCCTTAATGGTTCAAGGAGCAATTTCTTTAGTGCTGGTGGTACTCGGTGCTTTAACTCGCAAAGGTTTTGAAACGATGGTAGATTACACTGCTCCAGTATTTTGGTTCTTTTTTCTCTTGTCTGGGGTAGCTTTACTCGTGTTGCGCTCCCGAGAGCCAAACATACCCCGTCCTTTCCGTGTCCCTTTTTACCCCTGGACACCATTGCTATTTTGTGCAATTTGTCTGTACCTGCTCTACTCCAGTCTCACTTATGCGGGTATTGGAGGTATCACTGGAGTCATTGTTCTTGTAACAGGTATTCCTCTACTGCTCCTCAACCGTCAACGAAGCAATTCCACAAACCCTTAATTCATCAGAGAGATGTCATGAAATTACAAGCAATCTTAAAGGTTTTGTTTGCAACAGTGAGTGTAGGTAGCTTGATGATGGTTGGTTGCACTCAGCAAGAGCAAGTGAGTTCCCAAACACAAGGTGAAGCGTCTCCTTCTACTGTAGAAGTTCAGCAGAAGTCTCCATCCACGACTCAACCTACGGAACGGACACCTGATGTTGTCTATGTACCAACACCCCCAGAAGTCGTAGACAGAATGTTAAAAATCGCTAAGGTTAGCAAAAATGATATTCTATATGACCTTGGTAGTGGAGACGGGCGAATTCCCATTACCGCAGTACAAAAGTATGGTGTCAAAAAGGCTGTGGGTATAGATATTGACTCACAACGCATCAAAGAGGCTAACGAAAATGCCAAAAAAGCAGGAGTCACTGACAAAGTGCAGTTTCTCCAACAAGATTTATTTAAGAGTAACTTTAGCGAAGCAACAGTGGTAACTCTCTACTTGCTCCCAGAACTTAATGTCAGGTTGCGTTCGCAGCTCTTTAAGCAACTCAAACCTGGTACCCGTATTGTGTCGCACGCTTTTGACATGAGAGAGTGGAAACCTGAGAAAGTCGAGCAAGTGGATGGAAGAACGATTTATTTCTGGACTATACCAAAACAAATTCCGGCGAATTTACGGTAGTCAACTCCCAGCAGTTAATCTGCTGGACAAGCTGAGCTTTTAGGTGATATCATGTAAATCCTCAACTTGCAACGGGTGACTAGCTCAACGGTAGAGCAGTGGACTCTTAATCCATTGGTTGCGGGTTCGAATCCCTCGTCACCCACTTTGTGAAAGCAGATGTCGATTGCTAAATTATTTGACCCTGCTGCAAGATGTCAGACAGCCTAAAGACTTTCTGGAAAGACTGTTATCGTATTTGTAGCTAGTATCCAGTCTTTTCTTACAAAAATCATTGATTATGAGCTTTAAAGAACTTATTGCGCAGTTACCTAAAATTGCTAATGTTCTTGGTCAACTCCGCACACAAGCTCAGAACTATCCAAATCTTATTGAAGAATTACAGAAATGGGGACTAGATCCGACTCAGCCTCCTGAAAAACCTGATGCTATTTATGCTTGGAGTATCGTCAAGTATTATGACGAGTCTCAACAAATGCAGCCGATGATAAATTTGTTGGGTGAAGACGAGATAAAAAAGACTTTTGTCGAAAATTTTAACGCTTATGTATTTGTATTATCTCTTACCTGGAATTGCTAAGGGAGAATACTATGACTTTTCTTTAGACAAATTTCCACAAGGTCTTCAGGAATACTATCAAACCCATTGGGTGAGGATGGGTATGGATACAGAACCTAAGGAAAAGATGGTGATTCTTCTATTTATTTTAGTGGAAATTAGTACGCCTATTCCCTGTGAGATGATGGCAGAAATTGCCAACCAGGATGAATATGAGGTGCAAAAAGTTTTGGATCAGTGGGTTGAGTATTTGAAAGACCAGAAAATAGATAAAGAAACCTGTTATAGCATCTACCATACAAGTTTTCTTGAATTCCTGAAAGGCAAACGGGAACTGAAGAAAACCCGGAAACTATTTGACGAAGTTAACCAAAGCATTGCTGAATATTTTACAAGGAAGATGGCGTAAGATGGGGAAACTTGCCCAGAAATTAGCTGCACAACCTCTCTACTTCCAGAACGCCTATCTAAGCAGTGCCGTCAAAAGTCAAGTGGAGTCGGGAAATTTTGCAGAGTGCTACCAAACTTTGACTGATTTCGACTATTTAGAAGCCAAGATTAAGCGTCCTGAATTTGGAGTGCAAGCGCTGATTACAGATTACGATTTGATTGACTCGTCAAAGGTGGCAACTCACTCAGACGATAACTCCCATGAAGTAGGAACGCTGAAACTGATTCAAGGAGCGCTGCGTCTCTCAGCGCATGTTTTAGCTGAGGATAAGACGCAACTGGCAGGGCAATTATTAGGGCGTTTGCTGTCTTTTCCCCAACCTGGGATTCAGGCGTTATTAGCACAGGCAAAGCGGCAAGATGATCCTTGGTTGCGTCCCCTGACACCTAGCTTAGCTTGCCCAGACGGAGGGTTGCGACGCATTTTCAAAGGTCATACTAGCTCAGTAAGTGCTATTGCATTAACACCGGATGGTAATCAGTTAGTTTCTGCATCATACGATAATAGTATTAGAGTATGGAATTTAGAAACAGGAAAGCAACTATTAACCTTTTTCGGTCATGTCGAATGGGTAAATGCAATAACAATTTTACCTAATGCAAAACAAGTCATTTCTGCCTCATCAGATAAAACAATTAAAGTCTGGAATCTGGAAAATGGAAACGAGCTTTTGACTTTCATCGGTCACACAGACTCAGTTGTATCTCTATCAGTCACTCCAGATGGTAAACGAGTCATTTCTGGATCATGGGACAATACTATAAAAATATGGGATTTGGAAAATGCAAAGGAGATAAATACCTTAGAAGTTCCTGGAGAAAGAGTAATACACGTAGCAGTCACTCCAGATATGTCATCGATAATTTCTGGTAATGGCTCTGGAAATATTAAATTCTGGGATTTAGACTCTGGCACAGAAGTTTTTCCCTTCTGTAGTTCTATAAAATTCAGAAGAACGGTAGCACTTGCGCCTGATGGTAAACAGTTAATCTCTGATTCAATTGACACTACTTTCTGGAGTCTAGAAACAAGAGAGAAACTTTTTACTCTTTATGAAAAACCAGAAAAGGTAGAATCATGGGCGGAAACTTTGGCAGTTTCACCAGATGGCAAATTATTAATTTCTGGATTAGGAAACGGCACTATCAAGATTTGGAATCTGAACACTAAAGAGGAGCTTGGTGCTTTTCAAGGTCATGTTAGTGCAGTAACTTCTATTGTCGTTACACCAAATGGTAAGCTCATGATTTCTGCGTCAACAGACAAAACCATAAAAGTTTGGGATTTGGCGACAATTCAAAAAAAAGAACTTTTAACCAAAAATGAACCAAAGAGTGGAATAACTACAATCATAGTAACACCCAATGGTAAGCAAGTTATTTCTGGTTCAGATAATGGTATTATAACAATTTGGGATTTAATAACTAGAAATAAGTTAAAAACATTTCCTCATTCTAATGATAGGAGCTACTTACAAGATTTAGTAGTAACACCAGATGGTCAGCGCTTTATTTCTGCATCTACTAACGGTACTATTAAAGTCTGGGATTTGACAACTGGAAAAAATCTAAACACGTTTGTAGGTCACACCAAGCAAGTCATTACTATTGCAGTGACACCAGATGGTAAACAACTAGTTTCTGGTTCAGCAGATACAATGGTCAAAATTTGGAATTTGGAAACAGGTGAAGACGTTTACACACTCACAGGTCATAGTGATTATGTTTTGTCTGTAAGAGTAACACCAGATGGAAAGCACATAATTTCTAGTTCATCAGACAAAACAATTATTTGGAATCTCGAAACAAAAGAGATGCTAAATACTGGAGAAGGTATTATCAGATGGGGAAAAAAGTTTGCAGTAGTTACACCAAATAGAAAATGGCAGATTTTTGTTTCATCTGACACCCTCAAAGTTTTAGATTTAAGAAATAAGAAAATCATAGCTAGGTTTACTGGGGATAGTGAGTTAGGTTGCTGCACTGTTGCTCCAGACAGCGTAACAATAGTAGCAGGCGATGCATCCGGGCGCTTGCATTTCCTCCGCCTAGAAGGTATGCAGGTGTAACCATGAATACCCGACCTTCCCAAGCCCGCATCAATTCCGCCTCCTACCCAACCCAATTTCAACAAGTCATTCTTGAAAAAAGCCAAAATTTTATCGGTCGTGAATTTGCCTTTACTGCCATTACCGACTTCCTCAACCACCAACCCTGTGGTTACTTTACCATTGTAGGCACACCTGGCAGTGGCAAAAGTGCCATCCTCGCCAAGTATGTGATGGAAAATCCTTCTGTTGTTTATTACAGTGCGGAAGTTGAAGGAAAAAATTTGAGTACGGAATTTCTCATAACTGTTTGCACTCAGTTAATGGGGGAAATGGGGGATACAAATGTGTGCTTCTGTGATAACGCGACTGAGGGAAGTTGGTTTTTCTCACTTTTACTTCAGAAAGTGAGCGATTTACTAGAACCAGATCAGCGTTTGATTATTGCTATTGATGGGTGCGATCGCGTAAGCGGACCCCTGCTGGGTCATCGCATCGACCTCAACAACCAATTTCCAGACTCAAATCTATTTTACCTTCCTAGATATCTTCCAGACCGAGTTTATTTTCTCCTCACCCGTCGCCCCTTTTCGCGCGAAAAATCTGGTTTATTAATCGAAACTCCTGCTCAAATTTTGGATTTAGAAGCATATTCCGAACAAAACCGAGAAGATGTGCAGACATATATACAACAATACATTTCAGCAACACCCTCTTTTTTAAACAACGCTGGGTGGATAACCAATGACTCTATCAGCGAACAAGAATTCTGCCAACAGCTAACACAACAGCTAACAGTCAAGAGCGAAAACAATTTCATGTATCTCAACCACATCTTAAAAGCAATCTCCCAAGGTTTTTATTCCGATAGCGGAAGCGTGGCGTTAGCCATACCCTTCCAATTTGAACCACTCCCTCCAGGGTTAGAGGCATATTACAAAAATCATTACCAGCGCATCAAGGGTAAAGGTTTGTCTTCAGTGGGATTAGCCGTATTAAAATGTCTAGCACAGCTTGTGCAACCCCTTTCTGTAGAATTAATAGCCCAAATGATTGATGAAGATGAATACGAAGTAGAAAAAGTGCTGGAAAATTGGCTGGAATTCTTATATCAGGAAATTAGAGGAGAAGAAACCTTTTACCGTTTGTATCATACCAGCTTTCAGAACTGGTTAGGCAAGCAACTATAGCGGTTTGCATTGTTTTCTTCACTGGATTTAAATAGCAAATTTGATTCTTTCTTTATAAAAATTAGCACTTCTTTGCAAGACTTAACTCATTCATGAATGAAAAAGAGTAAACATAGATTAAAACTAATAAATTTAATCATCATTCGTTAAGTTTATCGGTCAGAATTAGGAGTAAGCTGAAATCAATGAAGTCTAGTTGGAATTTTAGGTGACTAGGCGTAAATCAACTGAAATGTCATTGTCATGTGTCATTTTTTCATCAGTGTGCCAGAGACTCATGACTAATGACCAATGGCTAATTTCCAAAGCAACCTGAACAATAACGACGTGATGATGATAGAAAAAATTTTGCTCGCTGTCTCTGGATTGGGTCATGCAGAAGAAATGCTCAAAACTTTGGCAGACGTACCCTCAATCCAACGGTCAAAAGTGACTGTTTTGCATGTTGTTCCTGACCAATCTTCTGCTGAAGCCATGACAACTAAGTGGGAAGAAGGTGGTAAGATTCTGGCAAATGCAATCCAGTATTTGAACTTAGATCCCAGCAAAGTTTCTTCAATTTTGCGGCAAGGTGACCCTAAACGTGTTGTTTGTGAGGTAGCGGACGAAATCGACGCTGACTTGATTATTATGGGTTCACGTGGACTCAAGCGGTTGCAATCTATTTTAGCTAACTCAGTCAGTCAGTACGTTTTCCAATTATCTTCTCGCCCCATGTTGCTGGTAAAAGATGACATTTATGTCAAAAAAGTGAACCGCATTATGGTGGCAATGGATAACTCTGATGCTGCGAAACATTGCTTGAGTTTGGCTTTATTCTTCCTAAAAGATATTAAGGGAGGAGAGTTGCTTCTGGCTAATATTAATACAGATTTACGTGGCAAAGGATCTCAAACAACAGAAATCGCCCCAGAACAAAATCCTGTTTTAGCTGCAGCTTACGCAGAAGCTAAAAAATATGGCGTGCAAACTCGTTGTGTGACTAGCAGTGGTAAACCAGGTGAAGAAATTTGTCGCTTAGCAGATGAGCGGAAGGTAGATTTACTATTGCTCGGTTCCCCAGATCGGCGTCCTTCAATTGCTAAGAATTTGGTTGATATAGACCGACTTTTGGGAGCTTCTTTATCTGACTATGTTCGAGTTAATGCAACCTGTCCGGTCTTGTTAGCGCGGACGATGGGTTAAAGTTACTGCTGTTGATAAACAAAACCCCTACACAACAGGTGTAGGGGTTTTCATCTTATTGACACAATAGGTCTTAACTATCTTTTTTCCCTTCGCGGCTAGCAGTTTGGATGTAAAGAACGATTAAAAAAACAGCGGGAACCAAAACGAACAAAATGCTCGCCACGAACCCCAGGTCATTAACTTGCATGGAAAGAAAGCCTCTCTAATGAGATCCAGTAGACAATCTTAGGATACCACCATCCTGGCTTCAAGGAGTTATTTGTTACGAGTTCAAAGTCCAAGTTCAATATCTTTTTTGACCGTTAAGGCTTTGTTACCACACTAACTGGACCATTAACTAAGGTTTGACAAGCAAGACGGCAGTTTTCAGGCTTTTTCTTCAATAATCGATTTTCCGCATCTGTGCGGGGTGAAAGATTTTCCATTCCTTCGACGACTTCAACTACGCAGCAGCCACACTGACCGTAGCCTCCACAATTCATCATCTTGCCAAACACTTTATAGATATCTACGTTGTTTTGCAGGGCTTTCTGCCGTAGATTCGCACCATTTGCCGCTACGACTTCTTGATTTTCTTTAACGAATGTAATATTACCCATGCCTCATACCTCTTTTACTGTAAGCCTAAGTGTGAAGGAAGTTCTGACTTGCCCTAAGACTAATGTATTATCTATTATAATAATTCATTACGGAATATTAAGAACTATGAATGTTGTAAAACAAATGAAAAAGACGTGGAAATTCTAGAAGTGTCTCAGAAAAACTCTCTACGGTAAAAATGGGGTAGGCATTGCCCACCCCACTTAATGCTGTTATATTTTCACGATGGTGAAGACGCGACTAATTGCGCCCACTGATTTTATCTAAAACCAACGGCTGCTTGCCAAACGAAAGCCAGCAATAAGAAGAACAGAGGGATGAGTGGTAGAACATCTACCAAAGGGTTGAAGATTTGGTAAGCTTCAGGCAGTTTTGCTAACAACAATGCTGCTTCCATAATTTTTTAAATCCACCTATCAACACAGCTTTCAGAATTGACAAGTATCTTAACACGGTTTAGTCCTCTATGAGTCCTAAGTCTTTATCTACTGGACATTCGGCATTTTCTGAAGTGAGCCATTGAGCAAATTCTGTGGGAAATCGGTCTTCTAATATTGCCTTGCGTATTCTTTGAGTAAAGCGAATGAGTTCGGTGATGTTGTGAATACTTAACAGGGTGTAAGCTAATATTTCTTGCGATCGCACTAAATGAGACAAATATGCACGGCTAAAGTTTTGACAAGTGTAACAAGCACAAGTTTCATCTAAAGGTGTAAAATCTTCACGAAACTTTGCATTCTTTAAATTCCACCGTTCGCCTTGCACCATCGCCGTACCATGTCTCGCCCAGCGAGTGGGAATCACGCAGTCAAATAAATCCACACCTGAGGCGATCGCAATTGCTATCTCCCGATAAGTCCCTACACCCATCAAATAACGCGGTTTTTCTGGTGGTAGTAGTGGCGCTGTCGCTTGTACAATTTTTGCAATCAGTTCTGGCGGTTCGCCCACACTCACACCACCAATAGCGTATCCGGGCAGATCAAACTCTGTTAAAGCAATAGCCGCAGCAGAGCGTAAATCGAGATGCACACCTCCCTGTACAATGCCAAACAATGCCTGATCACGATCGTGCTCACTGTGTTGATGCGCCACAATACAACGTTCTAGCCAACGGTAAGTTCGTTGCGTAGCTGCTTCTACCTCTTGGCGACTCGCTGGGTATGGTGGACACTCATCAAATGCCATAATGACATCTGCCCCCAGAATATTCTGAATCTCAATAGAACGTTCTGGTGTGAGGTTAATAATCTGACCATCATGGGGTGAGCGAAACGTGACACCCTCTTCACTGATTTTTCGCATTTCGCTCAAGCTAAAGACTTGAAACCCACCAGAATCGGTCAGAATCGGACCATTCCAACCCATAAATTTGTGCAGTCCTCCACCTCCAGCCACAATTGCTTCACCTGGTTGGAGGTGCAAATGATAAGTATTGCACAATACCATCTGTGCTCCTGTATCCTGGAGTTGGTCTGGAGTTAGAGTTTTGACATTTGCCAGAGTCCCCACTGGCATAAATCGTGGGGTTTCCACTGGACCATGAGGAGTAAAAAAAATCCCAGCTCTAGCTTTCGTTTGGTTACAGCTAGCAAGACGTTGAAATGAAAATTTTGCGCTCAAGACAGAATTAACCTTTATCAAATACTCAGCACTCAGCTTTTTAGCTCACTGGCTATCGTGACATATTTTATCCGCAGCTAAAAATAAGCTCTGTTCGCGAAGCTTGGCGCTAGCCATAGCAAACCTCATAACAAATCAGAATTATCATCATCAAATTCCGCATCCCATTTGGCTGATAGGACCTGCTCCATCATGACTTCTAGGTCATTGACATTCAAGCAACGCTGTTGGCGCTCTTGAAAGGGGGTGGAGAGGGGAATCAGTCGTAGACACATTCCTTCTTGCACTAAGTCAAAGTAGGTTTCTGTTTCTGAAGACTGTTTGAGTTCCAAGCAATCGAAACTGCAAATATTCAAGTAAAGAGCATGATTTGCGACTAGGGTAGACCGCTGTGGATTGGCAAACACTTCCATAACATCCCCCTCACCCTCACTCTGCAACTGACCTTGGTAAGTGTAGATGTAGCGGACACGACCTAAATCCGCCAGCAATCGCCGCATATCAAGCTTATTCACAACAACGCCTGTGTTGATAATGCACGGAGCTGGTATCTTTGCGTTAGGTAGATGATGAGTCATAATCAAACAACTTCAAGAGCGCAGGTGAGATGTGACGCAACCAAGCAGTCAAAGCAACAGCTTTTTTATCCCCTACATTTTAATCAAATATGAACTCTCTAAAACAAATGACTAAAAAGCTGTCATCACGAATTTCTGGGAAACAGCACTGCTAAACTGCTAGTGAACTAAATTTTTACTGCTTAACCCCCTATATAAAAATGTTAACTTTATACAAAGTATTGAAATCCTAATACTGTGATCAGAATAACAAAATTTTTCGGATGAGTTTCTTAGAAGTGTAAATCTTATCTAAAGCTTTAAAAATTCATGCCTGTATATGTACCGGAATTAACAGTGTAATGTCTTAAGAAGAAAGTACAGAAACTCTTGACTAAATTTGATAGACATGACGAATCAGTATCAGTGGTGGAAACAACTACTATTAGATGTGGAAGCATCTGTTACATTCTATACTATCATCTCGCTGCCGTATGTAAACGGGTTAGACTTTAGGAGGGTGTCCCGGCTCGCTCCGCAAGTAGGATTAATCATTGGGGGAATTTTAGGGCTATTTGATACTGGTATGATTTCTTTGGGTGTGCCGACACTCACTCGTAGCGCTTTGGTGGTGTGTCTTTGGATTGCTATAACTGGTGGATTGCATTTAGATGGAGCGATGGATACTGCAGATGGTTTAGCAGTGGGTGATCCAAAGCGGCGACTAGAGGTGATGGCAGATAGTGCGACAGGAGCGTTTGGTGCAATGGCAGCAATTGCTTTGGTGTTAATGAAAACAGCAGCTTTGACAGATTTAAGTGAAAACCGTTGGTTGATTTTGATGGCTGCTTGTGGGTGGGGACGCTGGGGTCAACAACTGGCAATTTTTCGGTATCCTTACCTCAAACCAACTGGCAAAGGCGCATTTCATAAACAAGCCATTTGTTCCTATAAAGATTTGTTACCGGGACTGTTATTGATGATAGGTTTGAGTGGTTTACAAGTCGTGTTCGATAAAGAGCGTTTGTTTTCTGCTTTGGCAATGATAGTTGCTGGAAGTGCGATCGCCACTCTAAGTGGTGCCTGGTTTAACCATAAATTAGGTGGACATACAGGAGATACCTACGGCGCAGTTGTTGAGTGGACTGAGGCTTTATTTCTTTGTGTGCTAACCGCTTTGGAAAAGTATGAATTGTAAAATTTGGATTTCTAGAACACCGAGACAAAAAAATTTAACCGCCAAGCTACGTAAGCATCAGCGTTTGTTGTTTAGGGGAAACTTGTGTTTAACTGGCTCTAGCGGTGTCACCTTCAGTTTAAAAGCTCCAATTCCAGTTTCTCCAAAAGATCGGACGCGAATGACATAATGACCTGTTTGCGTGATGCGGGTAAAAAGTAGGGCATTGCTGGTACCATCGGGACCATCATCGTTTTCTGCCACTGTTGTTCCATTGGGTGCTAGCAGTGTGATGATACAGTCAAAACTCTCAGACACCAGATCAATGACCAGATTATCGCCCTTTTTCAACTCCACCATGTAATCACGGGCAAATCCGCCTTGACCTGTGGGAATGTCTTTGTCAGAGAGTGTATCGGTAATTTCATTACCCAGAGATATAGGCATTGGATTATAAAATTTATTAGCTTGAGCAAATGCTGCTGTTGTACTGATAGCAATTGCTAGTAACGTGGCAGGAATAATTGTAACTTGTTTCAATCCCACAGCCAGACCCTTATTTCTCATCCCAAAGATTATTCCACAAAAACAGAGTCATCTGGTTAATTATAGTTTTCTTAGATAGAACTTGCCTATTAGAGGTCAGGGTGCGGGTTAACAATTCAAAATTCAATCCGGGACTGCGGAGCGCTGCGCTAACAAAATTCAAAATTCAAAATTCAAAATATGTCCTGCGGACACGCTGCTTTGTTGGCGGAGCCTGCGCTTTGCGCTTACAAAATTCAAAACAATCAATCTTCAGTACCATACCTTAGTACGGGTGTACAGCTTGACAATGCTACCCTTTCAAGGTAACAGCAGTTGCTGCTAACCCCACAACTTTAATACCAACTTGATTGAGTGTTTGCATAGCAGACATAGCAGTCGCACCTGTCGTATAAATGTCATCAACTAAAAAGCACTGAAACTTCTGGACGGCGATGCAATCTTTTCCTATATCAAAAGCTTCAGCTAGATTTTTTGCTCGCTTAGAGGCTGATAAAGAATGTTGTGCTTCAGTTGCTCGCACCCTC
>JAAUSC010000350.1 GCA_012031965.1 Scytonema sp. RU_4_4 | reverse complement strand
AGTCCAAGAATTAGGTAACGTTTTCCGAACGCAAGCTCAAAATCAGCTTGAACCCATTGAACTACTTGTACTAAGTGCGTGCGAAACCGCAGCTGGTGATAAACGAGCGACTTTGGGAATTTCTGGCGTTGGTGTACGGGCGGGTGCTCGAAGTGCTATTGCTTCACTGTGGACATTGGATGATGAAATCAGCGTTGAATTCAGCAGAGAGTTATATAAACAGTTAACTAATCCAAAAAAACTGACAAAAGCTCAAGCCTTGCAAGAAGCTCAAAAAGCACTGAAGAGTAAACTTGGTCGCGAACATCCAAGATATTGGGCACCATATATCTTACTTGGAAATTGGCTGCAATTATAAGTAATCAACACTAGGGGCGCACAGCTATGTACACCCCAATACGGTTCGGTTAACGTAATTGTTGCTCAGAGAAACCCGGTTTCGCAGAAGTTACCGGGTTTCTGTCAAGCGTGCTTATCACCAACCGTATTGCTATGCACCCCTACGAAAGACCTGTATTTTATGCAATATAAAATCGCTATAAATAAAAAAGATGTGTAATGCACCAGCCATAACACACCCTACAAATTTACTCAATTTGAGATGATTATTCACATTTACTACCATCAGTTTTTGATACACAATTTAGCTTAAAAATAGGAGCTTGAGAAATTTCACTAATAATATTCTCATCATCCAATTCAAGTCCTTTGAAAACCGCAAGCCAATCTTCTTGAATTTGATTGTCTAGAGATTTTGTTTTTGTGAAGTTTTCAGAATTTACAGAGGAGTCTATACTGTTTTGTGGATTGGATAATTGGTAAACTTCAGCAAGTCGAGTAAATGCATCGAACCAGAGTCCATAGTTAGCAATGTCACGGTAATTGATGCGATTAAACACGTCTTCAGAAGGTTGTAAGACAAATCCCGCTTGGTTTGGTGGAACTCTCTGAACCCAACCTGAAACGCTAGGATTTCTGGAGGGCTTGTTATCATCACATATAACAGAGAAAAACCATTTATATGGTTTGTTAACTTCTAAAGCTATTGGTAACTTAACTTGAACAATACCAGGCTGCTGAGGAAGCTGGAAAATAAACGGTGGTTGCGTAATAAGACGTTTATCTTCGTCTATGAGGGCAAGTTTTGCAAATTTTACTTGTGTTTCTTCATCAAATTTATAAGGAACATAGAACCAGAGATTTGGTCTTTGTTGGATAGTATAGCTCCAGGTAATTTTAGCTGGTTTTGAAGCTAGAGAGGATGAAGAATATGGTTGGGCTTCGGGTATAATGGCAATTAATTGCAGATCTTTAGCCTTATTAAGATAAGCTAAGTTAGGACAATTTCCCCGCCCTCCCCCACCCTTTGGGCGACTTCCAACTTTCCCTCTTACGTCTCGTTTAAAACCAATATAAGCAAGGAAATTTTGTAACCAACTACCTTCCGCTAGAGCTTCAGCAGGATAACCTATTAAGAAAATAATTGCTATAGTGATGCTTAAGATAACTTGAGAATATTTTTTCATAAATAATTCTTTCTAAAAGATAATAGATAATCTAGTTAGAGAAAAATCTTATCGAGAGTCTAATCTTGCCTGACTTTTTTGAGATTGCAATTTTATTATGAATAGAATCCCTCCACTACATAAAAATACTACCACAGTAGGAGTAAATGGTACCCAAATCTTAGTTGGAAATATAAATAATCCTAAACAAGAAATATATAGAAATAATATACAAACTACAGCCGCTATAACTAAATTTTTTGGCTCTTTGTATAATTGAGCTATAATGGCTCCAATTGCTGCCCAAACTAGTATCCAGAGCATTTCGGCTTCCAAAGACCAAACTGTTAGTAAACGGCGTTGTGGATTATCTAAGGCTGCACTGACAATTTGACTCACTTTTTGTGCTTGGATATATAATCCCCACATTTGTGGATCAACTCCTCCAGTCGAAAAAGGAGTAGATGAAGTACTATCATAACTCTCAACTGTTACACCAATTAACACTATTTTATTTTCTATTGATTCCTTTGAAATTCCATTGTTTAATATATCTTTTACACTAAATCTTTTAGCAATATTAAGAGTAGAATCTTTTGTTTGAAGTGCAAAATCTTTATTATTTTGATTTTTAACGTTACGGTAACGTAATAATATTTGGTATCCATTAAACTCATCTTGTGTTAACTTGTATCCCCCTTGCTTAGCAAAATCAAGTGGTTTTAAAGAAATACCATTGTTATAAGTGAAAAGTTTATTTTCATTCTGAGCAACAAACTTTTTCTTTGTTCTTTCCTCAAGATATTTTTGAGCTATCTTAAAGGCAAAGGAATCCATTAATTCATTATCTTTACTAGTTCCACATTTAGAATTTTTATCTTTTGTAGCTTTCATTTGCAGTATTTGTCGTCTCACAAATCCACCGTCATCAAATAGAAAATCGCTGAACCCTATTTGCTCTTCAGGAATATCATCTGGAGGATTATAACCATCATTTTTGGAACCAATATCTGGAATTTTGCAAATAAATATTAAACGCTTTTTGGTATTTTTATCTTTGTTGAATAAAATTTTTAAATTCTTATCATAAGCTTCAAAATCACGATAAATGTCTAAACCTATTACTGTTGCTTTTTTGTCGAGCAGAGTATTCAAAAGTTGATAAATTACTCCATCAGGCAATGAAGCTCCATATCTAGGAATATTATCAGGAACATTTTGATTTTGTTGTTGAGGGTTGACACGTTCAGGTTTAGGAGTACTACCAGGAACATTTTGATTTTGCTTTTGAGAACCGCCGCGACCATATGTTTGAATATCTTGTGGAGTAACCTCAACTATTAATAGACGTTCGTCTGGATTCTCCTTGAATTGAAGTCTCATCATTTGGTCATAAAACCAAAGCTCTGATGGCTCAAAGATGCCAGAAAATAAACGTATAATTAGCACTATAATAGTTACCCCACCACTGCTGCTAAATGTCTTAAACAGAGAGAACCAAGGAATGATCCAAAATAGTTTTGTTATAAAAGGTTTGGTTGGATCATCAAGAATTTTTTGCCTAGTAATTTCTTTAACAACCTGTTGGATACCCTTTGCAACTTCCGTGAATACTTTATCTTTATTTTCCAAAGAATCAATGAATTTATCTTCCTTGGAGCGGTTATTCCTCTTAGGGAGGGGTTCAAGATGCCCGAACGGGGTATCTTTCCAATTACACTCACGAAGCAATACAGGAATAACACGAGCTTTTTTAGCTTTGTGCCTTTCCATCGCCAATTTCACATCACGCTGCCAACGCTCCTCAGAAGCGATAAAATCTGAACTGATGAGCAAAAGAATCACATGGGCTGAATTCAAGTGCTCTTCAATTTCATTATCACGTTCTTTTCCTGCACTAATCTTGTTTTCGTACCAGGCAGTGATGACTCCATCACGCTCTAAAGTAGTTAAGTGTTTCGTAAGTTTATTTCTCAGTTCTTCATCTTCTTGAGCATAGGAAATAAAAACTTCAATTGATGAATTGGATTGATTTGGTGCCACCCTAGTCACACCCCTTAGTATTTAAATATTAGAAAATATATCTGACTTTGCCTGTCATCTTTGTTGTGATAGTCATTAATGAGACTAACACTACAGAATTATTAGGTGTAACTCTATGAAACTTATGCAGTTTGCTTTCCTCGCTGGAAAGCCAAATGAGAATAATAATGTCTTTGATACCCTTGTCATTGAAAAACATGATTAAGATGTTCGGACTAATTCCTCCACAACTCTCCTGATACCTTTAGCAATGTCTGTAAATGCCTGATCTCGATTTGCCCAGTTTGTTACAGGTTCTGCATTTCTGGGTAACGCTTGTAACTTCGCAAATGGGGCTTCATGCCAATCTACCTCCCGCAGGATAATTGGAATCACACGGGCTTCACCTACTTCATGCCGTTTCATTGCCCGTTCTAATTCCACACTCCAGGAAAAATCTGAAGCCAGAAAATCGGCACTAACTAGCAGCAAAATTATCTGGGCTGAGTTCAACTGCTTCTCAATCTCAGTTTTCCACTCATCTCCTGCTGTAATCTTGCGATCATACCAAGCTTTAATCACCCCTTGTCGTTCCAGAAGTTTGAGGTGTTTTG
>JAAUSC010000134.1 GCA_012031965.1 Scytonema sp. RU_4_4 | reverse complement strand
GTAAGCAACCTCCGAATTAAATTCGGAGGCTTCAGCAAAAACTTCGGTTTAGTTGAAGCCTAGCTTACCCGACTAAGTACCTCGCGTACTACGTTAACGGCAAGTGTTAAAGTTCTCACTCCGGGATACGTGATGCCAGTCCCGTGACTCTGAAACTGAATGATTAACCAGGTCTGAAGGTTGAAAGCCAGTGTCGTTTGGATAGTACCGACCGTTAACTTTGTGTCTTGGCTCACATTACTGGAGTAGCAAGGCGATTCCCGGCATACAGGGATTGAGTAAACACTACTCCTCTGTTTGCTCACCCCGGCTAGGGGACGCAGATTAAAATCTGCCGTGTCGCGTTTCCTCCTCGGTCTAAAGACACGAGGTTTCCACACTCCCGAGAGGTTTAATATGAAAAAACAACTCGTAACAGCAGGATTTGTCTTCTTATCTTTGATTTTGCCACTAAAAGTTTTGGCATCTGAATTTAGTCAGTTTTTTATTTTTGGCGATAGTTTATCTGATACTGGTAATGTGTTCAATGCCACTGGAGGGTCACTCAATCCCACACAAGCCATTCCATCAGACCCACCTTTCTTTCAAGGACGTTTTTCTAATAATAAGATCTGGGTTGACTTTGTTGGAGAGGAGTTAGGGCTATCCCCCACATTATCTACCAGTCTGAGTACAACAAATCCCACCCAGGGTATTAACTACGCATTTGGGGGTTCTAACTCTGGTCAGGATAATGCTTTCGTTTCCACTCTACCAGGAGTACAAGAGCAAGTGGATTTGTATACGCAAACGCTTGTCACAAATAATCAGAAGGCTGATCCAAATGCCCTTTATGCGGTGTGGGGAGGTGCTAATGATTACTTGTTTGGTAATGTGACTGACGTTAATCAGACAGTGAGTAATCTATCAAATGCGGTAGAATCACTTGCCCAAGCTGGTGCAAAAAACATTTTGGTATTTAACTTGCCTGATCTAGGCACAGTGCCTCTTGTGTCACAGACGGAAAATGCTACCACTCTGACGACTTTAACAAACAATCATAACGCAGCATTGACAACCGCTTTGGATCAATTGAGTAACATCTCTGACGTCAATATCATCACTGTTGATGTTAATTCCCTATATAATAGCGTGCTAGCTAATCCAAGCGAATTCGGTTTTGAGAATATAACCACTCCTTGTGTCATAGGTGATACTATCAATGGAGATATAGTCAGCGTATGTGATAACCCAGACGATTTTGTATTCTTTGATTCTGTCCATCCGACTTCAGGAGTTCACAAACTACTAGCAGAAACAGTGCTAACGACGATTAGGGCTAAGTCTGTCCCGGAATCTTCTACAGTATTAGGTTTGTTAGTGTTTAGCGCTTTAAGTGCAGCAGCGATACTCAAACACAGACAAAAACAATCAGCCCTGATTCCAGTATCAAGTCAAATTCCTCACAAACAATTATCTCCTACAGAAATACTCAAATAAGCCGTGATTCTCAGGAATAACGGCTTTGTTCTTAATATCTCCCTCAGCGACAACTGTCATCGCCTGCACAGAAACATGTACAACATGCTACATAATATGCAAGAGTCAGCTACTCGTCATTAACCTCAGCCAAATGCTCAAGCTATTTATCAGGAGATTTCAAAGCCTGATCTAGAACTTGTCGAGCCTGTTCTGCTTTTGCTCTTGCTTCCTGATAACGCAGATTAGCTTGAGCATAATTTTTGAGAACTTTAAAACCTTCCTTCAAGCGAGTCATTTCCTCGTCTGTCACAGGCTGATCTGAAAATAAAATGTCAACCGCCTTGCGAATTTCCATAGCTTCAGTGCGTGACTCCTGCACTTTCAGCTTGAGCGTGGCTAGGTTGCTCAAAATTTGGACAGCTTGTGTAATAGCGTCCTCATCGCTAGCAGTATCTGTGGGTGTTTCTTTGACTTCAATGAGTTGTTGGGGACCAAATCCATCTTCCAGTTCCGTAGGTAATTTGCCTTCATCCATCAGTTTCATTAACTGATCCATTGCTTTTTCGCGGGCTTTGGCTGAATCTTTACCAGGAACGGTGAGGATAATTTCTGGACTTTGAGCAAGAGTGTACTGAACCATAATTAGGCAGAGAATTTGCGAGTAAACCAAGCCAGGGTAATAATTTTAACGCGAAATCAAGCTGCAAAACCATTAAATAATGCACAATACAAAAATTACTGTTTGTTTAATGGGAGCGGAGAATTTTCTTTGTTGAGGAAATTAAAAGAACGATGTAAACGGTGTAAACGTTTCTTTCCTTCGTTGCTTCTCGTACCACCTTTCCAAGTTCTTAAAAATCAAACTTTATACTGGAAGAGGTAAGAGTATTTTTCGCTGCGAGGGAAGAGCAATGGCTCCAAATCCCACCATCATGCAAGCTGTGGAACAATTAGGTTACCGCGTCACTGTTGGAGATGTGGTAACTCAAGCAGGATTAAATGTTGTTCAGGCAAATCAAGGGTTATTAACTCTTGCATCTGATGCTGGCGGACATTTGCAGGTTTCTGATACGGGTGACATTATTTACTTATTTCCAAAGAACTTTAGATCAATTTTACGTAACAAGTATCTACAATTACGGTTACAGGAATGGTGGAAAAAGATTTGGGGTATTTTATTTTACTTAATTCGGATATCCTTCGGAATTTTCTTGATTGCTTCTATCGCCCTGATAACTATTAGCATCATTTTAATCATCTCGGCGCTTAACTCAGACCGCGATAGCGACAATAGAGGTGGCAATTTTAGTGGTGGCTTTTTCTATTTTCCAGACTTATTTTGGTATCTCAGCCCAGATTATGAGAGCCGTCAGAGGGAAAGACGACGGGAGAAAAACGATCTCAATTTCTTTGAAGCCGTATTTTCGTTTTTGTTTGGGGATGGTAACCCCAATACCAAATTAGAAGAACGCCGTTGGCAAGAAATTGCTACGGTGATTCGTAACAACCGAGGTGCTGTTGTAGCCGAACAAATGGCACCGTATCTTGATGATATAGGAGAAGGTTCAGCAAAAGAATACGAAGATTACATGCTGCCCGTCCTCACTCGCTTCAATGGGCAACCCAAAGTCAGTCCCGAAGGAGAGATTGTTTATTATTTTCCAGAGTTGCTCTTGAGTGCAGCCAAAAAATATCATCAACCTCTATCAGCTTATTTGGAGGAATTTCCTTGGCGCTTTAGTGTGGCGAGTTCAGGACAAATTATGCTGAGTGCAGGGTTGGGTATTGCAAATTTTGTTGGTGCATTAGTGCTAGGAAGTTTGTTGAGAGATGGTACAGTAGCTGCCCAGATCGGTGGACTAGTCGCTTTTGCACATGGGATTTATTGGCTGTTATTGGGTTACGGAACAGGTTTTTTAGTTGTCCCGTTAATACGGTATTTTTGGATCCAGTGGCGCAATAGCAAAATTGTGCAACGCAATGGCGATCGCCTATCCCGTGCAAGACAACTGACAAACTCAGACTCTGCGTTGCAGCAGAAAATAGCTTATGCTCAGCAGTTTGCAGCAGAAAAAGTCCTTGGTGATGAAGATTTGGTCTACTCTACTGAAACTGACTTATTAGAGCAGGAAGTTGAACGTTCTCAACAAATTGACGCCGAATGGCAAAAGCGCCTGGAGTGAGGGAGTGGGGAGTAGGGGACGAGGGGATGAAGGGAAAGAGTGGTATGGGCTTCCCCTTGTCTCCTCCTCTCCTTGTCCCCCCATCCTCTTGTTGGCTACTTCACCCGAATAGGTGCTAAAGCAACACCTTTGTAGTAGTAATTCAAAATTTGCAGGTGATTGTATCCCCGCGTTGCTAAATTGTAAGCTCCCCACTGACTCATGCCTAAAGCATGACCATAGCCAAGCCCTCTGAGTGTAAAGCTTCCATTCCCGTTGCTGACGGTAAAGCGGGTGCTTTTCAGCCTCAGAGCTGTACGCACATCCTCACCCCTAAGTACTTTCTCGCCCTTGTCACCAACTATTTTCAGAGCTTTCACGCTTCCGAAACGCGATGTACTCTCAGGAATCATTTGCTTGACATTTCCGACTTCTGGAATTTGGGCGCTAATTTCCGCAGGGGAAAAAGTTCTGATCCAGTTGCACTCGCTGATATTTTGGTCAAAGTCTGGTACAGCACGCAGGTATGGTTCACGACCTCCCCAAACATCCTCTGAGTTTTCAGTGTGTCCGCCAGAACAAGCATGGAAGACAGAAAGAATAACCCTATTTCTGTAAGTTAGTACCTTTCCTGCTGTGGTATCAACGGCGGCTAAGGTGGTACGAGATTCACTGTTAACACCTTTGTAAATTTGCCAACGGTCTGGCGTAGCACCCAAATCATAAAGGGGATTATTGCGCTGTTTCTCCCGCTCGTAAAGAGCATATGTACGGGCGGCGATCGCCTGAGCTTTTAGGGCTTCTAAGGGCCACCTAGTGTCCATTTCACCACCGATAACGCTGTAGAGGTATTCTTCTAAATCAACCCAGTTGACAACAGATAAGCCTTTTTCTGAAGGAACAACAAGAGTTCTGCCGCGATACCAGCGATCGCCAATATAAACAAATCCCTTACCTGTTGGCTCAACCCAAAATAGAGTAGACCGCCACTTATCCAAAGCAACTCCACCAGGAACTGCTTGAGCATAGTAAGCACTCATTCCTGGTAACTGTCCCAAAGTACGACCGCTACTGTCTTTGATAACTGCAGTCGTAGAACTACCGACTTTGACCTGATTAATATCTCTTTCAATTGCCACCCGCAGGATGACGGATGCTTGAGCTGGGGCAACCATAGCTATCCATATTAGGATACCAAGCCACCAATGGCGTCCTTTGATGTGGGAAAATAAAGAGGCAAGGAACAGTTGGAATTTCATGCTGACAATATAATCACACCTATGTACGTTTGACGCTTACTTTTGCAGTAGTTTCCGTTAAGGTAGGATTTGAACTCCACCAAATAATAGTAATAGATGAACTACCATAAGCTCTCAACGCTATTTGTATAGTATTTATCTTTTGAGCGCTCAAACTCTTTTTAGCCTGCAATTCTAAAACTACCTAGAAATCAAGAGGAGGCAGTGTATTGCGGAGGACACTGCCTTGTGTCGCTCTTGATTCTTGATTAAATAACAAAATTTTCCGTGATACTTGCATCATTGAGCACTACTTGAACGCCAAATCGCTCTCCAGGTTCACCTCTAAACTGTAATTGAAGGTAGTTATCTCCACTTCTGGCTTGAGTTTCCAGAAAAAGTGTTCCAGACTCATCTAGCACCGTCAGTTGTACTCCTGGTGTGAGGTAAGTTTGATGATCCGTAGGATGCAACTGAAGGCGAATGCCAGTTTGTTGGTCAGCTTTCGGTCGAATTTCGACAATTAATATGACGGGTTGATTGGTCATTTGGATTCCTAAATCAATCAACTTTGCGCGTCTGGTGAATGCTTGTGTTTGGTTAGTATGATTTTGCTCAACAATCCCAGGGTTGCGAAAAGTATAAGCTGGTCTAAGTTCTGGCTGATTCCACAAGGATTCTACTGTCTGCCAGCCAGCATCGAACATACCAGCCAACCACTGGCTCAAATTCACGAATGTTTTCATTGGGGTTTGTCGCAGCTGACCAAGATATTCGATGAAATCTTCTAAAGGCTGCAGTTGATTCAAAGGTAATTCTTCAGTTGCGACATGACGAACATACCCCAGCAACTTTGCTTCCTGAAGCGATTCATCTATTTGAACGACGACATAACCGACTCGTTCTTCCCAAGTTTCTGGGGGAATGTAACATATTTGTTCTGGAAAACGCACTGGACGACACTCTAGACTACCTAATTCTGGTAACTTCAAGTCTGCAATATCAGCACATAAACGTAAAACCGGATTCCAAATATCGCTATTTATTAACTCAGTGGGAATATCCATCATCTTCAAGTATTCATCCACCACCCACACTGAGAGTGTGTTGAGTCGGACTTGTTCGGCTTTTTCAGGAGTCGGTTGCTGACTGGCAAACTGCTCAGCAGTTCTGAGCGCTGCTTGGGTAATTGGCAACGTTAATGCAAAATCGTCTAACATACAAGTAGTGCGCGTCATAATTCAATCCCCAGTGAAGAATGTTGCTAGATACATATCATTCAAAGGCACGATATTTACGCAAAAGTGAAAAAACGTGAGTTTGACGGGTTGAAAAAGGCATAAAAAAAGGCGCTCGACTGAAATTAGGATATGAGCCAAACGGAGTCTGAGCGATGGAAACTATTGTATCTCGCCTTGACCTGACCCTTTAAATCAGTACACAGTACACAGTACACAGGCGTATGGTAAGACCAGTGCTGCAGGAGGGGAGCCACTCCGCCCTTGCGAGCAATGCCCGACTTTTTCGCAAGGGCGTCGAAGGTATGAGGGAGCGTTACCCAAGCGATGACATTGATAACTGTTAACTGATAAGTGTTAATTGTTAAAAAGGACTGACAATAATAGAAAAGTACAAACCGTTTTCCTGCCATGTGTCTTTCTCGCCAGGAATAGAAATGATCGGAATACCCCAGTCCAAGCGAGCAGTCAGCCAGTTTTCTAGTTGTAGACGCAACCCTAATCCTGCAGAAACAAGTGTATTATCCTCTGGCTCAGAATTCGTACTGCTGGGTCTGCCAGAACGGTTCCAGCCTGTACCAACATCGAAGAAGGGGATGACTTGCAAAAGGCTGTTGCGTTCAGATAAGCGGACAATAGGAATTCGCACTTCAGCAGACGCAAAAATGCCGTTGTCTGTCAGTAAGGCATCTTGACGATAGCCTCGGACACTTTCTAAACCACCTAAGCCAAATTGTTCCAATGGAACAAGTGGTCGGTCTGCTAACTGCACATCTGTTCTGAGTAACAGCACAGTATCGCGAGCCACCAAGCGCACCCACTGTGCTTGTCCTCTCCAAGCGAAGAAACTATTGGCATCGAAAGCGTCAAGTCCCAAACTGAACTGAGAACGAAAGGCAAGAACTTGCTGACTGCTGCGTTGCGTCCATTCTTGAAAAAAACGCAAAGCGGTCACCCGCGTTTTTCCTGACTCATCTGCGCCGAAAGCCCCCACATCTGCGGAAAAGGGAATTTCCCCATCAAGTAAACTGGCTTTGCTTTCGCGGTGAGTTGCAGCCAAACCTAATGCCAATTCCTGAGTTGGAGATTGTATGACGGGCTGGCGTAGTGTGAGTTCGTAATAGCGAGAGTCGGATTGAATATCAAGAACACTAAAAGGTCTTTCAATGATATCGCTGTCAGAAATGCCAAAGCTAAAGCTAGCCGTACCATTATGGGCATTAAAGGGAACAGAGTAGCTAAAATCAAAAGCATTGCTACCATCAGTATTCGTATAAGTAGCGATGACACCATCGCCCCACCCAAAGAGATTGGCTTCGCTCAGTTGAATTTGGCGGCGAAAGCTACCCACAGCAGGAGAACGTCCATTATCTAGGGCGATTTGTAGGTTAAAAGTATCTGCTTCCCTAACTCGTAGCTCTAACAAATTTATCCCCGGACGCGAACCTGCAGATAGTTCAGCTGATAAGTTTTCAATCAGGGGATTGAGTTGCAAAAGTTGCAATGCTTCGAGCAGGCGCTCTCGATTCAAGGGTTTACCTGTGGCTAGAGCAATCCGACTCCGCACATAGTCGGGATTAAGTCTGCGTGTACCTGAGATTTTGATGTCTTCTAGCTCACCCTCAACAACACGGATTTCTATGACTCCTTCTTGGAGCTTCTGCGTTGGGATAAAGGCTCCGGATGTGATGTATCCTTTATCCACATACAATTGCGTAATTTTTGTTCGCACCTCGAATAATTCTGCAAGTGTGATGGGGCGGTTGGTATATGGTGCGGTGATTTTGGCAAAATCTTCAGGGCTAAAGATTGTACTGCCTGTGACTTCAATTTTTTTTACAGTGATGGTTTGAGGAACATCACTCGGTGTCGGTTGTTTAGGACTGAGGGGTGTTGTAGCAGGTGGAAGAAGTAACTCCTCTGGTGGAGGTAGGCGGAAGGGAGGAACTTGTTCTGGTATTGGCTGATCAGAAGGTGGCTGATTCTCTCGTTGCGCAGTGGGTTGAGGTGGGGCTTGGGCGCGTTGATCGTTGGATGTTTGTGTTGTTGTAACAACTTGTGCTTGCAGTGGTTTTACTGAGGTTGTCATGATGATTGCAACCAGGCTCAAGTAATGCCAGTATTCGTGAAAATCCAGTTTTTTGGGAACTTTACTGAGCATGACAATACGGAAGTGATAAGGGAGGGAAAGTATAATTTAGTGTTAATGCTTGGGTGACAAGAATGACATTACCGTTAGCATCAACAATTCATCCCTGTACTTCGATAATTTTAAGATAATCAAAGTTCCTGGACAAAAAATTTGAACGATTATCGTTTTTTGAAAGAAATTGCTGGAATTTGGACGATTTTTTCTTTCATTTTGAATGATATAGCAATTCTTGTTTGAATCAAATACACATCGTTGTGTATTCACAAAATTCTTCATTTCCCCATCTATCGCATCAGGTTATACCATTTTGGATTTTAGATTTTGGAGCCACTGCGTTGCGGAGCCAGTACTGCAGGAGGGTTTCCCTCCGTAGGTATCTGGCGTTGAGGCTCCGCTCCGTTGTAGCACGTGGCGTGATAATGGAATTGTGAAAGAGTTATTGACTAAGCTTTTTGGCGATCCATCTGTCGCAATCATTTTTCACGCTTGGTGTTACATATTTATCATGAAGCGAGCAATTGCACCTTTAGCTACCAGTGGTAAAATGTTAATCCGCGAATCAACTGTTGCTGCATCAGGTACTCATGGCAACAAAATAGGTAGGCAAAGGCGTAATGGATGTTCCTCAAAGATGAATTACCAAACCGCTTCCAAATTTTTGATTGACCAAACACTCATGAACGAGGAAAACCCAGATGCCTTATTGATACGTCTACAGCAGGGACGACCACCAATACCCGGTCAGATCACCTCGATTTTGTTGGCATTGAAAGTTGTGTTTGAAGGTCTAAAAGATGCTACTGTTGTAGATAAAGAGTTAGCTTACGCCTTATATCAGTTAAGCATTAGGACTCAACAGCTTTTTGCCGCAGGGCGCAAAAAGGGTGTCGAATGGTCACCGCTGCTACTGCAAGATTTGCTTAGAATTGCGCTTGCAACTGAATGTATCTTTTCTGGTGAGTGGAAAAGTCTATATTAACAGTTATCAGTTATCAGTTATCAGTTATCAGTCATCAGTCATCAGTCATCAGTCAAGAAGTCCCTGACGGAATCATCGCGACTTTAATGACCTTACGCTCCCTCATATCACAAAATACCTGTTCTAAATCTTGCAATGGACGGTGTTCACTGATTAACAACTCAAAGGGAATCTTCTGACTTGCAATAAGTGACAGCGCCGCTTGAACATATTCTGGAGTATTGTGAAAAACCCCTTTGAGAGTCAGTTCGCTGTAGTGCAGCTGTTCTGTATTTACAGTAATAGTCGTATCTCGTGGACAACCGCCAAATAGGTTAACAGTTGCACCAGGACGGGCACAAGCAATTGCAGTTTCCCAGACACTTGGTACACCAGTTGCTTCAATGACCACATCTGCACCCCATCCCTGTGTCAGTTCTTTGACGACACTAGAAATCTCTGGCGATTGATGATAGTTAAAGGTTTTTGCTGCACCCAGTTTTTCCCCAATTTCTAGCCTTTGGTCATTGCCTCCAAAGAGCAATACCTCAGCTTTTCTATCATGAGCTAATTTAGCCACGAACATCAGCCCAATCGCCCCATCTCCCAACACTACCACAAAATCACCTGCTCTGACGTTGGAACGGGCTACCCCATGCAGCACACAAGCAAGAGGTTCTGTCATTGCTGCCAATTCATAGGGTAAGTCATCAGGAATTGGCAACATATTATGTTGCACAATCGGTGCAGGAATTTTTAAGTATTGGGCAAAAGTGCCGTTATTCCATGTCAAGTTTGGACAGAGAGAGTATTCTTGACGTTGACAAAAAAAGCAATTCATGCAAGGAGCAGAGTTATTTGCGACCAGGCGATCGCCTACTTGCCAACCTGTGACACCTTCTCCTACAGCGACAATTTCCCCAGCAGCTTCATGACCAAACAGTGTCGGTGGTTTGAGCATCTTAGCATGACCGCCGCGACGCCAAACTTTTAAATCAGTACCACAAGTTGTCGCTGCTCTGACTTGGATAACAACTTCACCCACAGCAGGTGTTGGATCAGCGACTTGTTCTAAACGTAAATTTTCTTTGCCGTAAAGTAAGGCTGCTAACACACGAGCTTTAACCAATAATTGACTCCACCTGATTTTACCAGGTGGAGTAGGGAACTTTTTATGAGTGAATTTGTCTTGAATCCTAGAGACCTAGTACAACGCGGCAGAAATAACTAGACAGTTGAAAACCTACAAAACTCCCATTTTATAGATATTCTAGCCTTCTGCCTTCTTGCACTAAGATTTCACTGCGCTTTGAGGAACAGATCCCGTGCTTCTTCCTTCTAGGTTGGGCATCTGACTCACAGTTAATAGTGGCACTTCTTGCCAGCAGGTTTTGCAAAACCAGTAGAGTTCACCATGACGGACATGACGCAGGAGAGAACCGCCACAACACGGGCAACTGTTGGCTCTTATACTCATAATCTATGTCCTCCTTTTGAAAAGTTATTGGTTATAGAGGTAGATGCGTCAAAAAATTGTTAATTAAAGTTTGACTTTTGCAGCATGAATGCGACCGTTGGAATTGATGCGGTCTTTGATGATTGTTCCATAGACCGCCTCGTACCCATCAACCATTTGCCTCACACTAAACTTATTCTCTACTTGTTCTCGACAAATTTGACGATTGAGTTCCAAAGCGGCTGGAATCATTGCCGCCATTTCATCATAGCTTTGGCACACCATACCTGATATACCGTGGTCAATGACCTCTGGTACAGAACCTAAATTGATGCCAATAACTGGTGTGCCAGTTGCCATTGATTCTATCATCACTAGACCAAAGGGCTCTTGCCAGGTTATTGGGAACAGAGTCATAGCAGCATTACCCAGCAGTTCAACTTTCTCGGCGTGGTTAATTTCACCTAGGTATTGAATTTGCTGACCATCAATATGTGGCGCAATCTCTTGTTCAAAAAACTTAGTGTCTACTCTATCAACCTTTCCTGCCATCTTTAGACGCCAGCCAGTTTGCTTAGCAATGGCGATCGCGTGCTGCGGTCCCTTTTCTGGCGATAAGCGTCCTAGGAATGCCAAGTATGGCGGCTCCTGATGTTGAGCGACAAATGGGTAATCTTTTAGATCTATCCCGTTGTAGACCGTGCCAACGTAGTTCAGATTGACTTGACGTTGCGCGTTACTAATGCTGACGTATGGTTGCTTGTGATGGTGGGTATAGACGTTCCGGTTATCAGTTGTAAAACTGCTATGCACGGTATGCACAGTGGGTGTTTGCACAAAACTCGCCAAAGGTAGTGCCGTAATTCCCAAATGAGAATGAATGATATCGAATTCCTGTGCTATCTGGTAAACCTGGCTCAGTTCCAGCATTTCGTACACTGTGTACTCTTTGACGTTCGGGTCTAAGCGCAATGCACGAGGATAAACAGGTTCTAACTTTGCCAATGTTTGCGAATCGCCAGATGCGAACAAAGTGACATCGTGACCTCGACGCACCAATTCATCTGTTAAGCGACTTACGACTAGCTCTATTCCTCCATATGTAGGAGGTGGAACTCGTTCCCATAAGGGGGCTACTTGAGCGATTTTCATAAGTTGTTCTGGTTCAGCAAGTGAGATCGTCCTCTTACTAGGACCTATATCTGATGATAGAGCATTTATACTTAATCATCTGATTTTTAAGTTAACCTGACTTACTCACCAGAGTGCAATTTCGGTTAACCGTACCCTGATATAGTGGCTAACTAATTTAACACTAGTCATCACGGCTATACCGGGAGTCTACTCTCAGATTACTGTTTGCTAACATAACTATTCATCTATCTTAAGGATCATAAATACTTCAAAAATTTTGTAACGAAAAATACTAAATTTGGTAAACAGGATCAATTTTAGAGAGTATTGCTGGAGGGTTAAGATAAATTTTTCCTTATGAAATCCTCCGGATTTCATCCGTGGGGATATTCTGCGTTCTGTGTTCTTCTTAAAGGACGCAAAGATGTGGAGAATAACTAGTGACGAATGACTACTGATGACTGACTAAGATGAAAATTGCTACTTGGAATGTTAATTCGATTCGCACTCGTTTAGGGCACGTTATTGATTGGCTAAGTCAGAGTGACATTGATGTTTTGTGCATGCAAGAAACGAAAGTGATAGACGCACAATTTCCCTGTGTACCTTTCGAGCAATTGGGCTATTCTCTTTATTTTTCAGGTCAAAAAGCTTACAACGGTGTTGCGATCGCCAGCCGCCAACCACTAGAGGATATCAGTTGTGGTTTTACGCCTATTTTATCGAACGTACAGCCAGATTGGGATGAGCAAAAGCGGGTGATAACAGGTCAAATAAATGGTATAAGAATTATCAATCTTTACGTACCCAATGGTTCGGCGGTGGGAAGCGAAAAATATGAATACAAGCTGCGCTGGTTAACAGTGTTGCGGGAGTATTTGCGATCGCTTCTGATATCACAAGCTGCTATTTGTGTGTGTGGAGACTTTAACATTGCTCTGGAAGATAAAGATATTCATAATAGTGTTAGTATCGAAAATCACATTATGGCATCAGAACCAGAACGTCAAGCGTTACGAGATATTCTCTTATTAGGATTCGCTGATGCTTTTCGCAAATTTACTTCGGAAAGCGGACACTACAGCTGGTGGGACTATCGAGCAGCATCTTTTCGCCGTAATTTGGGTTGGCGAATTGACCATCACTATCTCACGCCTGATTTATATGAGCGTGCGAAAAGCTGCACGATTGATGTCGCTCCCAGAAAGTTACCTCAACCCAGCGACCATGCACCAGTGATTGTCGAATTTTAGAATTTAGTCATTGGTCTACATAATTCTTGACTAAATCCAAAACCCAAAATTCAAAATTGATATGTTTCTAGTCACTGGAGCCACAGGGGGAATAGGTCGCACAGTTGTGCGACTTTTACGTGAACAAGAAAAGCAGGTGCGGGCTTTTGTCCGTCTCACCTCACACTACGGCGAGTTAGAACATAGAGGAGCTAACATCTTTATTGGTGATTTGCGCCAAGAAAAAGATATTCAAAAAGCTTGTCAGGGCGTACAATACATAATCAGTGCTCATGGTTCTGATGGAGATGCCTTATCTTTAGACTATCGCGCGAACATCGAACTCATAGACTCCGCAAAAGCTAATCAAGTCCAGCACTTTGTTTTCATTTCCGTGCTAGGAGCAGACAGAGGATACGAAGATGCTCCTGTCTTTAAAGCAAAACGAGCGGTGGAGCGATACCTGGAAACCAGTGGCTTAAACTACACTATTTTGCGTCCAACTGGATTAGCATCAGAATTACTACCATTGGCAGAACGTTTTCGGGAAACGGGGTTTTACCTGCTTATTGGCGACCCCAAAAACCGTACCTCTATTGTGAGTACAGATGATTTGGCAAGGATAGTAGTAGATTCTGTGACGGTTGAAGCTGCTTGTAATCAGATATTACCAGTTGGGGGACCAGAGATTTTAACGCGAGAGGATATCCCCAAAATTTTGAGTCGCATTTTTAACCGAGAGCCACTACTGATTAACCCGCCACTCTTCGCGGTAGATGCGCTGCGGGGTGCGTTTGGTTTTTTCAATCCCCAAGCACAAAAAGCTTTAGGAACGTTTCGCACAATACTCGCTAACGAATTTTTCTGTACAAATGAGGAAATTGCCCAATTGGAAGCGATGTTCAATTTTCAGTTGGAAACATTAGAAAGTTTCTTGCGACGTTATCTAACGATTTAAATGGCTTGTAATAAGTGGTTCAATCAGTGAACAGTGAACAGTGAACAGTTATCAGTTATAGCAGTCCTAAATCATTCGTGTTAGCGGAGCGTGCGCCAAGGGCGCTCAACTCTCTGTTTTCCTCCTCTGCGCCTGGAGCGGTTAATTCAATCAAAACCTTTTTCACAACTCAAATAGGATTGCTATATCAAGTTCTTGTTCATTGATAACTGATAACTGTTAAGCACTGACTACTAACCTATAATCTAAAATCCAAAATCTAAAATTTTATGAGATACTCCCTAGCTGCAAATACGGCTACAGCACGTAAAACAAAACAGCGATTTGCAAAACCTGATGAACACCTATCTTATGAACTGGGTAAGGCAGTACAGGAATTGCCACCTTTGTATACTAGATTGTTAGCAGGAACAGTGAGTGCTGTTGTACTGGGGACAATTGCATGGGCAAATTTTTCGCTGATTGACGAAGTGGCGACAGCACCAGGGGAGTTAATTGCTTCCACACAAGTACGACCCGTGACATCGATAGGTAACGGAACAATTGTCAAAGTCGATGTCAAAGAAGGCGATCGCGTCATCAAAGGTCAAACCCTGATTCAGCGCGATCCAGATTTGCGACGAGTCGATGTGACTCGCTTAGCCACATCTGCTAAATTGATTCAAGAAGATTTACGGCGCTTGGATGCAGAACGTACAGGTGGAAAAACTACTGGAACCCAACTTCAAGATGAATTGTTAAACTCTCGTTTACGAGATTATCAAGCGCGTCAAGCTGCTGCGGAAGCCGAAGCAAATCGCCAACAGGCGCTGAGTGACCAAGCGAAGGTCCGCCTGACTAGGTTGCAAGAAAATCTGGTCAACGCAAGAACCAGCCTTACCAACGCCAAAAGGAACTTGATTAACACCCAAAATATCCGTACTAAAGTTGAAAGTGGCTTAGCAATTGCTCAAAAAAGAGAACAAAGCCTCAAAACCCTAGTAACTCCTGGTGCTATTCCTCGACTTGATTACCTAGACGCCCAAGAAAGACTCAATCGTGTGACTGCAGAAATCACGAGGGCGAATGATGAAGTGGTAAATTCCCAAAATAAGGTGACAGAAGCTCAAGACAAAGTGACATCCTTAGAAAAGGATATTGCTGCTCAAACTCAGGAAATTCGCCAAACCGAAGAAGCATATCAAGCTGCTCGCACTCAAGTACAGCGTATAGAATCAGAACGTCAAAGTGAAATTATCACCCAGATCAATAAACGCAAAGAAGAACTGACCACCATTCAAGGTCAACTCGAACAAGCGCAGAAGGAGCAAGAGATGGAAACTATCAAAGCTCCAGTCACAGGTACGATCTATAGAATCAAAGCGACAAAAGGACCTGTACAAGCGGGTGAAGAGTTGCTATCTGTTTTACCAGAAGGGGAAGAACTCCTCTTAGAAGTAAAGGTTCTTAACCGGGATATTGGTTTTATTCACACGGGAATGAAGGCAAAAGTGAAGATGGCGACCTTTCCCTTTCAAGAATTTGGCACTATTGATGGTGAGGTTGTGCAGATTAATCCCAATGCTACTGTTGACAAAGAAATGGGCTTAGTTTTCCCCACCAGGATTAAGCTGAGCAAACACTCAACAATGGTGCGGGGACAAGAAGTTGCGTTTACTCCTGGGATGGCTGCTAATGGTGAGATTGTCACTCGCAAGAAGTCAATTTTGACATTCTTACTTGAGCCAATCACTCGTCGATTTAGTGAAGCATTTTCTGTGAGGTAAGTTTGGAAGGGGCGATGGCGTAAAGCACCGCGCCCTTCGAGCAACGTACCTTCAATTTATTGACATCCTATTGACATCCTCTTCACCTTAAGCTTTTATTCCTCCAGCATGTCTTTGCGTTTTTTGAGTATATCTTCAAAATCAGTGGTACCATCATAATCACTAATACTGTAACTAACGTTGTTATCTAGTACAGTTTGATAGCCTAAAAATTGCGAGCCAAGTGTAGAACTGACACTCAGGCTAGATAGTAGCATACTATTAACATTATCCAACTGGTCTTGTGAGGTGGATATCTTGCCCGACGACAGACTTTCAAGCATAGACCTACAAGAAGAGCTATCCTGATACTCCGTGACGCTGAAGTTAGAAGTTGTTGTACGGCTGTTGGTGATAAAGTCGTTCAAGCCAAAGCTTGGGACTTGTGTGCTGTGTACTGCTGTTTCTGCAACAATCTGACGCACTTGAGCATCAGTCAAACTGTCGTTAGCACTGAGCATGAGAGCAACGACGCCAGCAACGTGAGGAGCCGCCATAGATGTACCGTTATAAGAGGTATACTTGTTATCCGGAACTGTGGAATACACATCGACTCCAGGGGCTGTCACGTAAGTAAGTGAATTTATTCCCGCTTTATTGGAGAAGTCAGCCATGTTATTATTTGCATCAATTGCTCCAACTGCGATTCCCCATTTATCTGCATAGCCGGCTGGATAGCCCGGTTGAAATCCACCATCATTACCAGATGCCATAACGACAACCACTCCTTTGCTGCTGGCATATTCAATAGCTTTCTCTAAAGTGCTGTCAGGAGAATCGCCACCAAGACTAAGGTTAATCACGTTAGCTCCATGATCCACAGCATAGTAAATGCCATTCACTATCGAGTTATAGGAGCCTGAACCAGATTCATCCAAAACTTTGACTGGCATAATCTTAGCATCATAGGCAATGCCAGTGACACCGAAGTCATTCTTCACTCCAGCAATCGTACCAGCAACATGAGTGCCATGACCAGAATCACTATTATCTAAGGTGTTGTTGTTGTTGTCAGCAAAGTTCCAACCATACACATCATCTATATAGCCATCGCCATTATCATCTATGCCATTGTCAGCAATTTCCTTTGAATTTGTCCAGATATTATCCTTCAAGTCATCGTGGTTGTAGTCAACCCCAGTATCCACAACAGCGACAACGACACCCTGACCAGTGTATCCTTTTGCCCAGACTTCAGGAGCTTTCACAAGGTCGGCTCCCCAATTATTGCTACCAAGATCAGGAACATCAGTAAAGGTATCTTGACCGGCTGCTTTACCCACTGCTGCTGCTGCATCTATTAAGCCATAACCAGAGGTGAAGTTGTAGCCATTGTCATTAAACAATTGTTCTCTAGCATTCTCTTTTCGGTTATTGATAGCTGTGTTAAAGCTACTATGACCCTTAAGGTTTACGCTGTAGTCATTGTTAGAATAAAAGCTATCTACTGAGGAAATGGAAGTGACATTTAGTCCTTGATGAAACAAAGAACTGTTACTCTTAAGAGGACTGAGCATCAGTATTTCTTACCTCAAATATTTCTCTGTTTTTTGACAACAAGACCTACAAAAATCTTTTCTGCGATAAGGCTTTTGTCTCAACAATATTTTTCTTTAAACAATAATTACTATTTAATGAAAATAAAAAATGCTATGTTTTTTACAAATAACCTGTCTAAAAAAATAAGTTGAGATTTCATCACCTGATTTTTTTTAAGAGGAGTGGTATAAAAATAAAAAATAGTATAAAATATAAAATATTAATGAATGGCAAGTTTTTGAAAAACACTGAATCAAGTAAATATTAACATTTATAGACTTTTGAACTAGGATAATTTAAATGATTGGGCTATGCCTAAATGGAAACTAATAACTGAATTTACTTTTGATAGCGCCCATTACATCAAAGATTATGATGGTCCTTGTGGGCGAATGCACGGACACACTTATAAGGTCAGAATCGAAGCAACATCATCAAAGCTGCACTCCTCAGAATATTGTCCGCATCCAGTTATGGTGACTGATTTTAGAACTCTGCGCTGGGCTAAGCAGGATGCGACAAAGGGAGGACTTGACCACAGCGTTCTCAACGAAGTCCTACCTCCTGAATATGAAACAACAGCTGAGATGATTGCCAAGTATATCTATGACGAAACCAAGAAACACCTGCCATTAAATGTGCAACTGAAGATTGCAGTATCTGAAACTCCCAATTCTTGGGTAGAATACGAAGACGATTGATGGAGGTAAGGAGACTCGAACTCCTGACATCCTGCTTGCAAAGCAGGCGCTCTACCAACTGAGCTATACCCCCTTAAGATAAAAAAGCAAGGTCAATCATACTAACGTTATTATCTTAACCTAATAGTTGGTGAAAGTATACTATTGTTTTTGCGAAAGGGATTCACAAAGAAATGACTATAGTCGTTGCAGCACTATATAAATTTGTCAAGTTGCAAGATTTTGCCCAGAAACAACATCCTCTGCTTTCTTTATGCCAAGCGCATGAGGTTAAGGGAACAATTTTATTGGCACCGGAAGGTATTAACGGTACAATAGCAGGTTCTCGTCAAGCGATTGACTCAATTTTCTCCTTTTTGCGCTCCGACTCTCGCTTAGCAGACTTAGAATACAAAGAGTCTTATGCTGACGACTTACCATTTGACCGCATGAAAGTGCGTTTAAAAAAAGAAATTGTCACTATCGGATTGCCTGGAGTTGATCCTAACGAACTTTTAGGCACTTATATCACTCCCAAAGATTGGAATGCTCTGATTTGTGATCCAGAAGTGACCGTGATAGACACCCGCAACGATTATGAGGTCAGTATCGGAACTTTCAAAGGAGCAGAAAATCCTCACACTGGATCATTTCGTGAATTTCCAGACTATGTTCGCAACCACCTCGATCCCAAGAAACACAAAAAAGGTTGCTCTATTTTGTACTGGGGGAATTCGCTGTGAAAAAGCTTCTTCCTTCATGCTGTCCCAAGGGTTTCAAGAAGTTTATCACCTAAAGGGTGGGATTCTCAAATAGTTTAGAAGAAGT
>JAAUSC010000133.1 GCA_012031965.1 Scytonema sp. RU_4_4 | reverse complement strand
TCAAACCCAAAAAATCTAATCTATAAGACTTTTAGGAATTCAATTATTTTTCTGGGGTATAGGTTCGAGAATTTCATCAATGCTTTGATTTAGCAATATGGAGTATAAGTGATAATACAAGAATCGTATTGAATAAACATTCAATTGAAACAGTATTTGGATAAAAGAGTTCTTTTTAAAATATGTTATTTGTGATTAATGATGCAATCTTTTTCTACAAATGACAAATATAACTTCTGACAAGCTGTCTATCACATATTTAATATCATGTTCGGATGAACACTTATAAAAAATGAAGAACCTCACCCCGCCCTCCGGGCACCCCTCTCCTTATTAAGGGAGAGCCAGTGCGTTGCGGGGGTTTCCCCCCAACCCCACTCCGTGGGGACCCCAAAGCCCCCCGTTGCAGCACCTGGCGTGAGGGGATGGGGTTTTCCGTTTTTCATCTTGTCCAGATTTAACACCTTCAAAGGGCTGGTTTTAATCCGTTGCTTCTCAAGGAACACAAACGATTCCCAACCCCGCCATCTGGCGAATATGCCGATCAAACGAAACGACCTCAGAAATTCCCAATCGTTGAGCCATCACCAATAATGAGCAATCAGTATAGCTCCAAAACTTATCATCGTAACGACAAAAGGTTTCCCATATGGCATGATCATCCGCTTTTGATAACGCAATGTAAGTATGTTCTTCCCGTAGCACATGACCAATTTCGATCGATGCTTGCACCGAAACCCTGAGTCTGAGCCAAGTCACTGTTTCATCAAACACCGACGACAAAATCACCCACTGTACTGTCGGATGCTCTAGAACATAGTTTTTGACCGCGAGGTGATGTTTTTCTGACTGAACAAAAAATGCCACTAAAGCAGAGGTATCCAGCAAAACTTGAGCCATCAAAATCCCTGATAGAGAACATCATCAACCTGTTCAGCATCATTTGTGATCGTTGCAGGATGGGAAACTTCAGACAACGGACTAACTGATACAGCCTCAGAAACAGCAAAGCGTCCACACAGTTGCCAAGTACGGGTCTGAGTTATGTTCTGTGGGGGGAAACCATTGGCTAGATACTGAGTCAATGCTTTTAGCAAAATAGCTTCCAGTGAATACCCTGCTGATGTGACTTGATTCACCAACCCATCGGGAATGTCAATCGTCAACTTCGCCATTTTGGGTCATCTCCCCCGCTAACAGTCTGCCTTTGATCATAGTTTACTACCATCGAACAAGGAAGAATCTAGGTTGCAGTTAACTGCTCATGAGTTCAATATCAGTCAGCAAAATCTCTTCTTCCCTCGTTTTTTAGGGGTCAATGCAGCCGTGGAGACCTCATTATTGTCCGTTATCTTGCTATGGTTATTCCTGAATAGTCTTAAGGAAATTTTTATAAAAATAGGTGTGAGGGGTCTTGCCCCTCAGTCCAGAAATGATATACTGTGATAAGTAGATGCACCCTGATGATCTGGAGAGCTACAGAAGTGGCTCTCTCTTTTTTTTTGTTTTTTTTTCGTGTTTGCCCTCCTCTAAAAGATTTCACAAAAATATTACAAATTGTAAATGAGGGGTATCACCAATCATCCCAAAAATGGAATAATATGATAGTTAAAGATGCACCCTGATGATCTGGAGAGCTGCCCAAGTGGCTCTCTTTTTTCTTCCTTTAATAGTTATTAGCCATCAATAAGTGTTGGTTTGTCAAGAGTCAAGAAGAAGAATTCAGAATATGCGCGTAGGGCACGCGCAAGGAACAGCAATTCCTGAGTGGAGTTACGCCTACGCAGCTCAGCCAGGACTGACGACTTATGCAGGTCAACACTCGGACGAAAGACAAAAGCTTGGTATAATCTCCGTTGAGAAAAACTCAGAATGCAAAACGGCCTAACCCAAAATATCTCCTTAGATACAGCAGGAGGATTCAGTGGGCTTGTAGATCCAACTCGCCACCCAGCTCGTTTTGAACTCATGCTGAGTTCTTAGCGAAGGAGTTCTGAGTTCTTTCTCGAACAAGCCGCTAAGAGTCGTGGGGGAAGAGGAATGGCAGACTGGCAAGAAATTATTGGTGGTGTGACTGCACCTAGAGGGTACCGAGCAGCAGGAATTGCAGCTGGCTTGAAACCTTCAGGATTGCCGGATTTGGCTTTGATAATGTCGGATGTGGAGGCGATCGCCGCAGGTGTCTTCACAACCAGTCATGTCAAAGCAGCCTGTGTGGATTATTGCCGTCAAAGCTTGCAAGCTAAGCATAGCGCTCGTGTCATTCTCTGCAATGCCGGACAAGCCAATGCTGCAACAGGTCCTGACGGCTGGTTAGATGCCTTAGAATCTGCAATGGCAGTAGCGCAAAGACTCAACATCCCCTCAGAATCTGTGCTACTCGCTTCCACTGGTGTGATTGGGCAACGCATACGTATGGATGCACTCAAAGCAGGAATTCCCAAACTCGTTGCAGAGCTTTCTGAAACAGGGTCAGATGCAGCAGCAAATGCAATCATTACCACAGACTTGGTGACAAAATCCATTGCCTTGGAGACAACGATAGGCGATCGCCCAGTACGAATTGGAGGTATTGCCAAAGGTTCTGGGATGATTCATCCCAATATGGCAACAATGCTTGCCTTTGTCACTTGTGATGCAGCCGTATCTCCCACTTTATGGCAACAAATGTTGAGTCGTGCAGCAGATAGAAGCTTCAATTCCATTACCGTTGATGGCGATACGAGCACCAATGACAGTTTAATCGCCCTTGCTAACGGTCAATCGCGCACTCCAGCAATTACCGAAATGGGCGCAGAAGCAGAAAAATTAGAGGCGATGTTAACAGCAGTTTGCCAGCACTTGGCGAAGGCGATCGCCCGTGACGGTGAAGGCGCAACTTGTCTTATAGAAGTGCAAGTCACAGGGGTACACGATGAACAAGCAGCCCGTCAAGTTGCCAAAACCATTGCAGGTTCTTCCCTTGTCAAGTCTGCCATCTTTGGACGCGATCCCAACTGGGGACGCATCGCCGCAGCCGCTGGACGCGCCGGAGTTCCTTTTGAGCAAGAAAACCTGAAAATAAAGTTAGGAGATTTCTTGCTTATGGAAAATGGTCAACCACTACCATTTGACCGCAAAGCAGCAAGTGAATATTTGAAACAAGCTGCAGCAGATGCTTTTGTTCCAAAGAATATGGTAGCCACAAACATGAGCAACGATGTCTCAGTTGACCGTAGCACCATCAAGCAAAGAATAGACAATCCAGTGATTATTTCCGTCAGTATTGGCAATGGTTCTGGTTCAGGTAAAGCTTGGGGTTGTGACTTGAGTTACGACTACGTAAAGATTAACGCGGAGTATACGACGTAAGCTGATATCTTGCACCATTCTCAACAAGACCCAAAAAACCGGGTTTCTGAACCATAAATTAAGGTTTCTACGAGCAGGCATTCTCAAGAAACCCGGTTTTTCACTTCATGCAAGATCTGAGTAAGCTTACCCCCGGCTAGAAGCCGGAGGCTTTCGCCTCTGCTCATATCAGATTACTGTTCCCATTGATTTCTTGTTTTTACTAATACGGTGGATAAGCATAATCATCGTCATCTGGATAGATGTAAGAACTAGAAACTCCCGCCATCTCCATCCGGGGTGTCTCGGCTTTGATAGTTTCCTTTCCAAAATCCTTGTACTCTTCAAAAGTCTTGCAGATCATTTCAGATTCTTGGGAGTCGGAAGCAATTAGGTACTCTATTAAGGTGGCAATTGTGGGATGTTTGTAGTCCACAGTTGAAGCTACCAAAACCGTGTTAGGTTCAATTCCTCTTTCTTCACAGTTGATAATAGGGCAAAAAATTCCGTGAGCGTGGAATAGTGGACCTTTTGGTGTCAAAGGTTGCTTGCGGTATCCAGAATAAGCCTTTTCTAGTTCAGCTAGAAACCCGCTAGTGATTTTACCTTGTTGGTAATCACAGTAAGCTTTACTAAAACTTGCTCCAGCAGCTCCATTGAGAGTTAACTGTAACGGTGATTCATGTAAAAATTTTTTCTCTTCTCCTATCAAATAAATTAAATAGCGAGTAAATGTTTTAAATTTAAGTTTGTCTGCTAAAAAAGCATCGTAATTGTCTTTGAGTGTACCTAATTTCACACCAGTTTCTCGGTCTTTAACAGATAATGGTCCCCGACGCACTACGACTATGCAAGGAGTGGTCGTGATGTATACTGTTTCAACTCCAGAGCTAAATTCATGTTCCACTTCATGCCAATTGTCATCGGGCTGAAAGCCCACAGCGTTAGCGTTATCCAACTTAACTGCCAAACCGTGATGCTGTAAGCCGTTTGTACCATAGCGAGGATTAATCATCTGACACCAAGGGATGACTTGAGAAGCTGGTGCGTTGTACTTCTCATCTTCAAAGTCGAATTTTGCAGATGGTTTCATCGTCTTAGGCGTTTGTCAGTGTTTTGCAGATCAAGTTTATCTGATCTGAGGGAATGTGTGGGTTGTTCGTAATGGCAATGGCTTTTCCATAGTCAGTTTGACTGGTAGTATACGCAGTTAGCTGTGTTAGCGAGTGGCTAATGTGTCTTGTCTACATTCCTTTAAGTTTAGGACTTACACACCATCTGCTAGAAACCCGGTTTCTTCGTTCGTATTTGGTTCTAAAACAGACGATTTTTGGTAGAAACCGGGTTTCTTTGCGTAAGTCCTGAAGTTGTCACGTGGCTTTTTACCAAAAGATTGAGACTTTGCACTATTAAGGGAATTGCACTTAGGACAATCAATGCTGACACGAATAAACTAATTACGGTGTCAGCCCATAACCAGTGCATGAGCCACACAGCGATCGCTGCCAAAATGACCCCAACTGAACTAATGAAATCCGCCACGACATGCAGAAAAGCTCCTTTCACATTCAAGTCATGGTGACTACTATCGTGCAGCAAAAAGACATTAACGCTATTGACCCCAAGACCGACAACAGCGGTAATTAACATAGGTAGACTCAGGATATTGGTAGGGGGAGATTGCAAAGAAGCGATCGCTCCCCCAGCAATCCAAATTGCGAGCACCACTAGCCCAATACCGTTGAATAATGCCGCAAACACTTCCACTAGCTGATATCCAAAGTTAGTACGCTCGGAGCTCCGCCATTGAGCAATCCGATTTGCGACCAGCGATAGACCGAGCGCTAAACTATCTGACATCATATGACCAGATTCAGCTTGTAGAGCCAGACTATGACTCCAGTAGCCAACTGCTAGTTCTGAAGCGGCAAAGCAGCTAACTAATACTAACGCCGTCCCCAGTATGCGAAACTTCTGCCCAGAGGGTTTACTGCTTTCACTATTTCTTTCACTATTTAAGGCACAGCCATCAATGCAATGGTGGGAATGGAGGTGAAGCATTGAATCAAACACTGAGTCCACCTTCTTTTGCCCTTTGAAGTGCCTGGAATATTCGCTTGTCAATTGTGCCATAAATTTCTTTAACGATATCTACAACCTGAGGTAGTGTTTATGCCCTGCTGTGCTGCATTTTTAGTTGGTGGCGATACGCCGTTCGCGTCGCGTGTACTTTGCGCTTAGAGCGCCGGTACATTAGTCACGCATTGGGGTAAAAAACCCGGTAACTTTATCGTTGAGCGCAAGCGTTAACTTGGTCTTTCCAGCAAACAGAAACCGGGTTTTTGGGATTACTGTACCGGCGCTTTAGGCGTCTTTTGCTCCCTTGCAATCGCAGTGGGAGGAAAATTCCTCCGATAGTGTCACGATTTTGTCACTATGTTTTGCCTAAACTACAAAACATAGTTCCAGTCTCAACAGCATTATTAAGCTAATTAAGCTAAAAACTGGTTGAGCCTCAAATAATTTAGGAGGGAAGTTAAATGAAATTTAACCTCGAAACACAAGATTTGCTCACCACTGAGAAAATCAACACCACTCCAAAGGAACAAGATCTGGGATTGGAAGAAGAACTGAGTGATGAAGAAGCGACCACTATTGGCGGCGGGAGAAGGAGTTCGGCGACCAGTAGTACGGGGAGCAATAATTGGCCGGCTGACCATTGGTATCTTCTTGGTGGATGAAATGAGATTTAACCTCAAAATACAAGATTTGCTCTCCACTGGGGAAATCAAAACCACTCCAAAGGAACAAGATCTGGGTTCGGAAGAAGAACTGAGTGATGAAGAAGCTACCACTATCAGCGGTGGTCGCTGGACTGTTATCTCAGCCTCGACCAGTTCCACATTTTCCCTGAGCGAATATTACAAGTATGCGGGTTTTTGGGGTGGTTAGTTTTCTCACTCAGGTAAGAGGCTCTAGTTGAGGTTCCTCACTCGCTGCAACAATAGCTTAACCAGCACTGGAAGCAACAACATAGAGCCTTTTTTCTTCTTCTGAAGAGGTTAACATAAGCCCTCCTACGGAGCGGGTAAAAAACACATACTCCTTAGAAAACAGAGCATGTCAGAAAAACCCGCTCCTTGTAAGGGTGTCAGCAACCTTCAATTCTTACAAATCTGGTATGAGTTATGTTTGAGGTTCAGGGCTAGTGCTTGCACCCACTGCCATGACCTCAGACCATTCACTTACCCGATTGTCATCTAAGACTGCTCGCACTCGATAGCCAAGCTGAGCCGTATGCATCAATAAGATTAAGTCACGGTTAAGCAGTCCTTGTGATTTTTTGTTTTCATTAGATGCAGCTTGCATGCGAAGGCAGCGATCGCTCATGCGTTTCAACTTGGGTGATTTGCCTTCCATAGTCACTGTCTGCAGTTCGTATTCCTTGGCTTTGGGGTATGGTTGCCAGCAAAGCTTCCAGTAAGTTGACCAACGAATGCGCTCTTCTGGTAACTCATTCACCTCATCCAACAGTGTAGCAACCAGCCCTGTCAGTGGTGGCTTTACCACTTGTGGCTCCTTGTTGAGCGTAGTGGTAACAAGGTCTGTTGCTGTGGGCTTGACTAGCTCCTGAGCAGCTATGGATGGACTCTCACCAACACCCAATATGAGTCCAAGCATTAATGTTAGGAGGATAATCAAGCGCAGACCCTGTAATGGCACTGCCGGCAAGATTTTCTTGTTCATACTTATTTACAAGCTCTTTGCTTACCACTCCACGGATAAGATGACAGCTCCGTCGTTGATATAGATTGTTTTGTTACTGATAGATGTGTTTTGAGGCAGCGTGGAGTTAACGACGGCGCTTTTTCTCCCAATTGTCGATGCGCGTCCGATGACCGAGCGGAACACAACTGAGTTGCGTCCAAGCTCCGCGCTCTCCTCGACGCTAGTCTCAGAACCGTTAGCAACACCATTTACAACCTGTTTCCCACCGTGAACAAGAGCACGAGGTCCATAGTTGACATTATTACCAAGTGTTAAGTTGGTATGCTCTAAAGCATGCAAGACAACATTATTAGACATGAAGGCGTTTCCAAGATTTCCAATATTGAAGGGATGACCCTCATCGGCACGCAGCGAAATTCGACTACCCATATGTTCTCTGAGCGTATTTAAGGAGTCTTGTATGACGACGTCGCCGATAATGCGGTTACGGAAGTTGGGCTTACGAGTTGTAACCCCATTCAACTTTGGCAGACCTCCTGGGTTAAAAAATGTAGCTGGAGCATAATTTATCCCCGTTAAGTTCGTTAAGTCCGCTCTGGCTAGATCAGTGTAACCTTTGGCAAATGCCTCGTTGACTTCAACGATGCCTTCCATCAAGCTAACGTCTGCTTGTGTCAGGTCTGTTACCTTCCCCAGGCTTCCGTCACTAGCCTCTTGGTTGGTTGTGACGTTCTTGCCTGGCAGGACAACTTTCCCAGCGGGGAGGGTGACGCCAGGACCGACCCGTGATAGAGCACTTACTACTGTGTTTTTCTCGATAGTTGCACCATCCACTTCACAGTTGAAGCTGAGGAATGTCTCCGCAGGGTTGTTGTTGAACTGTGTGTTGGTCGTTGAGTTAGTAAAGGGTCCTGTTGAACCTTGAGTAGCGATGTGGGCTGCGCCTTTCACGGTTGCCATATGTGCCATGATCACTCGCGGACCAACCTCCACTCCTGTCCCCGAAGCCACAATGCTGACTTGATCTTGTACATTGGACTCTTCGTCAATGGTAATGGGGGCATTCGTAGCATCCAACTCGGCAAATGGTCCGACGTAGACTTTTTCTCCCACAGTGATACTCCCAGGATTGTTGACTGTGGCTGTTGGATCGAGGAAACTGGCTACTTCTGCTGTTGCTGTGCTGGGACATACTGGTCGATTAGCCGAGGTAGGATTACACACACTAGAGGCAACAGCCGGTTGGTTATGCACCTGGGTACCAACCACAACCGCTAGGATAATTGCAGTTAGAGCAATGACTAGCTTGCGAGGTTTAAATGCAAAAAAATTCCTCACAGAAAACTCCTTATAGGTTTTTGGAATACTTTGCTGTGGACAAAGATGATCGCTGATGAAATGATTAGCCAGAAGTAACGACAAGACCTACTATCTGTTGCAGACAATAGACTTTGACGAGCATCTCAAAGACGATTACGAGAGCTTACAGTGCCATGCAGAAGCGAAAAAGCTCTGCGTTAACCGATCAAAAAAACAGGGCAAGGCGATCGCTTTGCGGAGAAATTACCAGAAAAACCATTGGACAGGTTTTTCCCACGGGAAACTAACCACCCCAAAGACCTGCAAGGTTCTCATATTGACTCTGCTTAAGTATAGATGTGGTCGGGGTTTCAATCCTCGTTGTGGCGTTTGAGACTGCATCCTTGTAGACTGTCTCCCCAGTTTTTACTCCACTAGTAGATTTTTCGTACGCAAATGTATTATTGGAAACGTGCGAATAGCTAGCTGCTGACTCTTGAGTGGATTGAGCATAGACTTGTGTACTTACTACCAGCCCTAGAACAAATGCAGTTATGGTGATAACTATCCTGCGACGTTTAAACATCAAAACCCTGAAACTCATTGTGTATAATCCTATGCTTTTCAAAAAAAACAGATTTCCAGCGCATATTCCCCACATTTCCAGGAAATTCATGAGTTGAAACTTAACACATATAACATCTGGCGCTCCTTAAGCAAAGAAGAGAACGAGACGAATCATTCTCGTCTACCGACAGGAGTACTAATGGTTGTCCATAAATCTTTAGAGGACACCATGTGCAAGTTAGTAGCTCAATTTTTCTTCAAGGGTTAGGGGGATTTAAAACGCACTGTATTATGTACGCAGTTAAAATGAACTGCGTATGCTTCAGAATTTGAAATATGCACGCAGTTGGGGTGAACTGCGTATGATTCTGATTCTGAAATATGTACGCAGTTTGGGTGAACTGCGTATGCTTCAGAATTTGAAATATGCACGCAGTTTGGGTGAACTGCGTATGCTTCTAGTTCTGAAAGTTGAAAATGCAGAAACAGTAATAGAGAAGGGGCAATGAGTTATTCCTATCGCCTCTTGTCATTAGTAAAATTGCTTCTAGGTAAGACAATACAATTTCTTTATAGGTAGAGACAATAGGGTAACATTACTTACTCCTAAAGGAATAGTGTCAAAACCTACTCGCTTGTGGGATTTGAGGTGTTTGTAAATTTTCAATAACTTTTAGAAAAAAGATATATAATGATAATCATTATCTCAAAAAACTGACACTAAGGTATCGTAATCAGGAGCAGAATCGGCAGAAACCCGCAGTTGCATTTTGCCCTCTTGGGCATTTACGGGCACATTCGCTGACAGAGGCAGTGAGAAAGATTTTCACCGAAGTAGTTAAAGCAGGCTTAGCCTGCTTTAACCTCGTGGTCTGTCAGAGTTACCGCAAATTTCTGTAACAATCAACAATTTGTTCTGTAACTTCAGAAACACTCATACCATCCGTCCTAATTTCAACGGCATCTGCTGCTTTTTGCAAGGGGGAAGTTTTGCGAGTGCTGTCTTTCCAGTCACGTTCAGCGATATCCTTTTCCAGCTGGTCTATACTGACTTCTGGTTGACCTTGTTTTTGAAAGTCTTGCTGGCGTCTACGAGCACGCTCGCTGACAGAAGCAGTTAGAAAGATTTTTACTTCCGCATCCGGGAAAACTTGGGTACCGATGTCCCTCCCTTCTGCAACTAAACCACCTTTTTTACCCCAACTTTGCTGTTGTTTGAGCAGTGCTTGACGTACAGCACTCACAGCGGCGATCGCCGATACTTTAGATGTCACTTCATGAGTGCGAATTGCTTGGGTGACATCAACATTGTTAATCCAAACCTGCACAGGTGTTTGTAAGTCTTTTGCGGGGACCAGTTCAATGACACACTGGTGAGCTAATTCCGCGATCGCACACTCATCATCTAAAGCAATTCCCTTGTGCAGTACCAACCAAGTGACAGCACGGTACATTGCTCCCGTATCTAAATAGACTAAACCCAGCTTTGCCGCGACTTGACGAGCAACAGTAGATTTTCCAGCTCCAGCAGGTCCGTCTATAGCAATGATGGGTTGGCGATCGCGCAGGATAATATTATCAATCAAACGTGTAGAACCAAGACGAGCGGCGACCGCGAGCATTCCTTCCTCCTCAATTTTTTCTTCTATAAGCATCAACGTATTTGGTTCAACCAATTCAATATATTCCACTAAGACAGAACTGAACATTGCCACTTCTTGCTGCACCACTGCTATGAGCGCTTTTGCATCATGAACTCCTGCGCGAAACGCTGCTTGGCTTGATTGCAAACCACGATACAACACTGCTGCTTGCTGCTTTTGTGTTGCGGTCAAATATTGGTTGCGAGAGCTCATCGCCAGACCAGATGCTTCCCGCACCGTAGGACAAGCAACAATCTCTATCGGGAAATTCAGATCAGCGACTAGCCGTCTGATAAGGGCAAGTTGCTGACCGTCTTTTTGACCGAAATAGGAACGGTCAGGCTGTACCAAGTTGAAAAGCTTGGTGACAATCGTGGCTACACCTTGAAAGTGACCCAGCCGAGTACGACCACACAAGCCAGATATCATAGCAGATGGCGGGATAACTTGTGTAACTTTTGATTCTTGTCCACTCTTCTGGACAACTCCCATCTCTTCCGGAGTCGGAGCAAAAATTGCGTCTACGCCTGCTTGTTTGCAAAATAATTGGTCTTGATCCCAAGTGCGAGGGTAGCGTTGGTAATCTTCGTTTGGACCAAATTGCAGCGGATTCACGAAGATACTAACAATCACTATGGCATTTTCTTGCCGCGCCCGTTGAATTAAGCTTAAATGACCTTCATGCAACGCTCCCATCGTGGGAACTAAACCCACTGCCGTCTTTGAGCGAGCAGTCACTTCAAATGGCAATTGCTGTGCTTGATCCACAAACTGGTTTTCAAAACGATGTTTAGCTAAATAGCAGCGTAAAGCTGCGACTGTTGTTAACAGGCGCACAAAAATACCCCTAGTGTTGTCTATCTCTCCCCAGTAGTTTATACCTGAAATTGAGGAAGAGACCAGCAACTAGGGGTATGAGAAAATGAAGAGCAAAGATAAGGGAGCAAGGGAAGAAATGACTTCCTCATCCTCTTCATCTGGCTTATCCCTTACCTTCCTAGGATTTCTATCCGCACAGGTGCAACGCCGCTGCGCATCATGCCCAAAACTCGTGCTGCAGCAAAAGAAAGGTCAATAATTCGACCGCGAATGAATGGTCCTCGGTCATTAATTCTCACCACTACGGAACGACCATTACGGGTGTTAGTCACACGAACTCGCGTCCCAAAGGGTAAGCTGCGATGGGCAGCAGTCATCCCTTCTGGATTAAACCTCTCACCTGTGGCAGTTCTATTGCCAGAGCCATCGTAGCCATAAAAAGAAGCCATACCCCCAGAACCGCGTCGCACTCGTCTAGCAATGAGCTGTGGTAACTTTGATATCGAGACTGCGATCGCGTGGGTAAATTAGCAACCTCACTCAAGGGAGATGCGTTGCCTACTAGTCTCCGCAGGCGATTTGTTGCTTGCAAAGCATCTTTGGCTCGATCTTTGGTTGTCTCTGCTAGCCTTGTATCATCATCAATTTCTACGATTTCGTTGCCATTTGCCTTGATGATGTAGCGACCTTGTTGCAATTGCTGACCAGCTTGGTTATTTTTCTGGGTTTCATTGACTGTGGACTGCTTGGCTGCTTTCCAACTCACAGTAATCTTATTGGCGTCCACTTTATCCCAGATGAGCTGGTTTATCTTAGCGGCTACTATTGAAGCTCTCTGAACTGGGTTCTCTTTGGTAGAGTTAGCTTGATTTTTGACATCTACGCTTGCCCCAATCGATGCTACTTTTGTTGGGCTGCTTGCATTTGTGCTGATTTGATGACTCAATGCACCAACTTTTGTCTGAGTACTTGCAGTTGGCTTATTACCAACATTTTGACCCACAAAGGTAAGAACTGGGATGTTGCGAATATAGAGCGTTGCCGCTTGACGTCCTGATACTTCATGAGTGTGAATTTCAGTCATCACAGCATTGAAAGCAGGGTTTTCTCCTTGGGATTTATACTCTCCTACCTTCACCACATCACTAGAAGCTAGTGGCAAAACGGGAGACGTTTGCTTGGTCGTCTGAGCACGACCTACTGACTGTATCCCAAAGATAGTTGTAAACAGAGCGACAACAGTCCACAAATGTTTTTGATTCATGCGTCCGATACTAAAGCTACTGAAGAACAGAAGTTTCATAAATTGGCGGGATTTTGCACCACTGATGAGTCACATATCCCTAAACACTCAAACTCGTTCTGCTTTCACTTTTTGCTTTTAACAACTGCACTTTATAACTGCAACAGACTATCACGAACTTCTATACTTGGGGATCAGGGTTTTGGCTCAATTCTCAGTAAAATTATCAAATTTAAAGTCGCATGACTAGCCCAAAACCTTACTCAAAACAGCATTTGGGTTGTGTAACAGTTTTTTGTTCGATTAGAAATTCTATTCTGAAAACCTAACAGTATTTGGTAATTAAATTAATCAAGGTAGCGTATACGCTTGCTTAGAAAGATAATTGATGGTACCCGGTTGTCAAAATTGCTAAAAATACCATACTTTTACTTTTATTTACAGTAATTTCACTATAACAATCAGTTTATATACAAAATAAATATATGTAGTTATTTAAATCACTCATCAGAAATCTCATTTGCAAAGCACTAGCTTTTCAGTCTTGTTTCTGAGTTGCTTTGCAAGCCTCAGCACAGTTTTAACTATTAAGATGATAAGAGTATTTAAGTTAACTTTAAGAATAATCATCTTTTGTAAGTAGCTGCATAGTTGAGGTTAATCATAATACAAATAACTCCTCAGCGTCATAAGTAGATTTAGTTAAATAAATCACATATAAAATTAAGTTGACAAAACAGCAAAGTTAATGTGTGGTTAATAACAATTTTTACTAGCAAAGCAAAATTACTCATGAGAGAATTCATTAGATTCATATGTACAAATCGAATACATCAAATCCAGTCAAAAAATATAGTTCAAAGTAGAAGGAAAAGCGTAATGTTTCATACTCAACTGTCAGCCTCATGGTAAAGCAAGAAGATTTACAAACAATCGCATCGTCATTGCAATCTTTTCTTGAGGATTTGCATTCAAAGTACGAGTCACTGCGGGATGGAACCGTAGCAAACTACATCCCGGAACTTGCAAAAGTCAATCCAGACTTATTCAGCATTTGTATCGCTACCGTCAACGGCGACGTTTACGAAGTTGGGGACTACAATCAGTTATTTACGATTCAATCAATTTCTAAAGTGTTTGTTCATGGGCTGGCGCTTGAGGATCATGGACGAGATTATCTTTTGACTAAAGTAGGTGTAGAACCGACGGGAGACGCATTTAACGCAATTATTCTCGATGAAACATCAAAGCGACCTTACAATCCAATGGTAAATGCGGGGGCTATAGCAACGACCAGCTTGATTAAGGGGTCAGGTGCTACTGAACGTCTCAACCGAATGCTGGATATGTTCCAACGATACACTGGTCACAATGTGTTCGTTGATATTTCAGTATTTACATCAGAACGCATCACAGGACATCGTAACCGTGCAATGGCGCACTTAATGCTCAATTTTGGCATGATTAACCAAAATCTTGAGGAAGCATTAGACCTTTACTTCCAGCAGTGTTCAGTGATGGTAAATTGTTATGATTTAGCACTCATGGCGGCTACCTTGGCTAATAAGGGTATTAATCCCATGACAGGAGAACAAGCCGTAGAGAGCCGTTACGTTAAGGATATTCTAAGTGTTATGTACACCTGTGGAATGTATAATTTTGCAGGCGAATGGGCATATAAGGTTGGTATTCCGGCGAAAAGTGGAATTTCTGGTGGAATTATCGCTGTGATTCCAAATGTCATGGGAATTGGAGTGTTTTCACCACCATTAGATTCACGCGGTAATAGTGTTCGGGGGGTTAAGGTTTGTGAGGAACTTTCGCAGCAGTTTGGTTTACACTTGTTCGAGTGTTCAGAGAAAAAATGACATTAGGGAGAAGTTGTTACAAGAGATGCTGAGTATCAGTGAAGGAAGATAATAACTAAATAACGTGAGTTTGGGTTAAGCATTTTGGGGTAAAGCCCAATCTAAATGTAGTGAAGGCTTCTTTGGTTGATGACAATAGGCAATCAATCCACACAGAATATTGACTCCAAAATTAACAGGCGATCGATGCCGAGAGTGTTCGATTTGAGAAATATTTTGCATAAGTACTTAAGTTGAAGATACTGGACGAGGCATTCCTAGTGATAAGATAGAAACTATATTTGGACGATTTTAATAGGTCGATGCTAGCGATTCTCGTTAAAAAGAAGGAACAGGTTTAGGCTTAGCTATCTGTCGTAGCATTGTACAACAGCACGGTAGTAGAATTTGAACTCAAAGTGTTTTAGGAAAAGGTAGTATTTTCTATTTCACTTGCCAAACGGTTGACGCGCTCCATCGATTCATCTTAATTAAAGAAAGTAGGAAAGACTAATCAATCGGTTCAAAAAAACAAATACAAAAGCATCAAATGTTACCATTAAATAGACCTCCACTCGATCCGTATCCACTGAGTCCCTACGTCGATTGGGCAGGCAAGCGTAATCGTGATCCGCTCCTGGAAATGTTCAAGCAAAGGCTACCCAAAAACGAAGGTCATGTTCTAGAGTTCGCTTCTGGTAGCGGTATGCACATCAATTACTTCGCACCCCATTTTCAGCACTTGAATTTTCAGCCCTCAGACATGAATTCTGAGGTGTTTGAAAACATTAGGCAATTGACCCAAGAGACTGAAACTAAAAACATCCAACCGCCAATACAGGTGGATTTGAAAGAGCCGCAAACTTGGTCAGTTTTAAATGGAAAAGAATTTGATGCCATTTTCTGTATCAATCTGTTCCAGGTTGCACCAATTGCCATTGCGGATGGGATGATGGAGTGTACGGCAAACCTGCTTAAAAAACAGTGGCTTGTTATTCATCTACGGCCCGTTTAAAGTAGATGACAGGTACATTACACCGTCAAATGAAGAATTTGACAGAACCCTTCTCTCCTACAAAATACCAGAGTGGGGACTCAAGGACATCGCAGATATCACTTTCGCTGCACAAAAGCACGGGCTGGATTTGAAAGAAAGAATTGATATGCCATCTAATAATTTCACGCTTATTTACGGCTTCGCTCCAGAGGTAGGCTAAACCAGATTTAGGACGCGCTGCGCGATCTGCGAACGCTCATGCTGAGCGCTTTGCGCTTAGCATGAGCGTATGTCCGGAGGACAGGCTGCGCCAACGCGCAGCGTCTCGTAGAGAAGCTATCGCCACCTACAATAAAACCCCTCTTAGGGTAAGACTCGGATTTTATATGATCTCAACTCACAGCGATCGCCACTCCCGCACTCTCATTTGCCAACCTATCAACCGCACACACAGCATAAGTTCCTGGTTCAACAGTCGCAAACGTTGTCCCAGCAGACAAAACTCGCTGAAGATTCCAAGTCTCACCACTTTGCTTGTAAAGTGTCCAAGAACGAACTTCTCGATTATCACCCTTGTTCCAACTCAGTTTGCGGTTGTTAACTTGCAGTCCAGTAGGAGCTGCTGGTGGTGCTGTATTCTGCCATGACATGGTAGGAACAAGTGCTGGTTTCGGATAAAACGAAGTTTTGAAACTGTCAGCTATGCCTTGGCAATTTTTACTAATCGAACTCATACTAAAAAAGATATTTCCCAGTGACAAGTTTTCCACCAAGCTGCGACTTATCTTAACCTGCTCGTCAATCTCCTCATTTTTCCAAGCTTCACCATTCAACTTTTCGATGTCCAACTTTTCGATATTATTTCCTGCGTAAATGTGTCGTTGTTTGGGGTTGATTTCTGTCCACCATTTCAGCAAAGCAGGATAACTTTGTTTTATTTGGTCAGTGCACCAGTAAAGTTGTGGAGCTATATAATCAACCCAGCCTTGGTCTAACCATTTCTTAGAGTCTGCGTAGATTGTATTATAAGCATCCAATCCTACAATACCTTCTGGTTGTCCAGGGCGATAAATACCAAAGGGACTGATGCCAAATTTGACGTGAGACTTTATTGCTTTAATCCCTGTTGCTAGGCGCTGCACCATTTGATTGACATTTTCTCGTCGCCAATCTCCGAGGCTCAGTCTACCGCCACCTGCTTGATAAGCAGCATAAGTTTTGTTGTCGGGGAATGATTTGCCTTCAATGGGATAGGGATAGAAATAGTCATCCAGGTGAATGCCATCGACATCATAGCGCCGCACCACATCCATGATGACGTAGAAGGTCCTGTCTTGAACAACTTTTGCTCCAGGATCCATCCACAGTTGATTACCCCATTGGTAAACAACTTCTGGGTTGGTTACAGCAATGTGGGGATGAACATTCTTTCCTTCCTTTGAAGCCCTGGCGCGGTAGGGGTTGAACCAAGCATGAAGTTCGATATTACGTTTGTGACATTCGGCGATCGCAAACTCCAAGGGGTCATACAATGGGCTTGGTGCTTTTCCTTGAGTTCCTGTCAGCCAAGCACTCCACGGTTCCAATTGCGAAGCATATAAAGCATCCCCTTCTGGTCGTACTTGTAAGATCAGGGCGTTGAACCTTAAAGCTTGTAATTTGTCAAGAATTCCAATAAGTTCGGCTTGCTGTTGGGTAACAGGGAGTCCAGCTTTGGAGGGCCAATTGCTATTCCACACACACGCAACCCACACGCCCCGAAACTCTCGACGATGATTGACTTTAACACTACGAGGTTGTGGCGCGACGACAAGATAGTCAGAAGGAATTTTTTGCACCTCACCCAGATATAGAAGTGCTTGATAAATAAAAACTGCTAAGTCAGCACGAGTTGCTGCTAGATTGGGGTTAAGTAATTTTATATTTGGGTAACTAGCCACAAGACCTGCACTTGTTGCAATTGCCACCTGAGTCGTTGCATAATTAGGAATCTGGGCAGTATCCTGATAAATCTGTGAAAGTGGTGGTAGCTGGTCAGATTTTACCTTCGAGGCAATATCCAAGCCTGTTACTAGGGCGACTAAAACCTCTACCCGAGAAATTCTGTTGTTAGGAAAGAAGCAATTGTCAGGAAACCCATTTATAAATCCTGTTTCATAAGCTGTCTGAATAGCTTTTGCTGCCCAATGATTAGTAGGAACATCAATAAAGGGAACATACTCCCGCTTCTTTTTAACTTTTGTAAATGCTTTAGTGATGATAGTAGCAAATTCGGCACGGGTAACTGAGGAGTCAGGGCGAAACGTTCCATTGGGAAACCCAGTGATGACTCTACCCTTAGCTAATGATTCTACAAATAAGCGTGACCAATGATTTTGAATATCCGAGAAGGATGCAGCAGTAGATGTCATTATCGTTCCAAGCCAGTTATATTCGTTAATTTCCTTGCTATTTAATTTTCCCCCCAGTAGGAAACCGAAATGATTGGCCCGGCGCAATTCAAAATTCACGCATTAAAGAACCACTCATAGCAAGTCTTTTAGCCCCTACGACTGTTTTTCCTATGATTTTCCCATATTTCGCTTCATTTGTTCTAACTCGTCTTCGGTTTCCCAACGGCGAAACTTTTCTTCTAAATCGTCATAACCACTAGAATAACTGCTTGTAGCATTCCACCAGCCACTGGTTTCTAAGCGCTGCGCCTGTTGTGCTTTAGCACGCGCCGTCTGTGCTTCGGCTGCTTTGGCTTGTACTTCCTGTCGCCGTTGTTGAATTTTACGTAATAGTTCTTTGGCTTGAGCAATGCGTTCTTTCACACCTTGCATCTGTCCCCAAAGCTGATTTCCTTCGCGTAACAGTGCGGCTTCTCGTTGTCCCGCAGCAGCAGCTAAATCCTGTCTATTAGCAGCTTTTGCTTTTTCTACACGGATATGCCATCTTTGAATTTCTTGAGCAGTGGAAAGAATTTGCTCTTGCGATCGCTTCTCCTGCAATTGTAAATCTGCAATGAGCTTTAAAGTGTCTTCTTCTTGCTCGCGCAGTTGCTCTAACAGCGCTTCTAGCTCCAAATGCGGATTATTACGCAGGAATTCTTCCAAACGGTTTTCTAAAAACCGACTAAAATCGTCAAATAAGCCCACTGCTCGAACTCCAGAGGTTAGGTGCTTTTTTTATTGTAGTAATTGTGGGAGTGGAAATATAGCGATTCTCGTTTGAATCAAATACACAACAAGGTGTTGTCAGAGTTGAGTTGAGCTTCAGTTGACACCAATGGGTGTGGGGTTCCCCTACACCCCCGCCCCTACGGGGAAGTCAAAAATCAAAAATCAAAAAGTCAAAAATAAAGAACAACTGTCACTTTTGAACGCCTTATGCTGACGCCACGCCTTACGGCCT
>JAAUSC010000132.1 GCA_012031965.1 Scytonema sp. RU_4_4 | reverse complement strand
GTACACAACATCTCAAAGCGACCCTGTTCGTTTAGAAATCTTTAAAAATCTCTATCAATCATCGCCGAACAAATGGGAATTGTCCTCCAAAACACCGCAGCATCGGTGAATATAAAAGAAAGACTAGATTTCTCCTGTGCTATTTTTGATTCTTCTGGATTATTAGTCGCTAATGCCCCCCATATTCCTGTCCATTTAGGCTCAATGAGTGAAAGTGTCCGCAGTTTAATTAATGATAAAAGGGATACCCTAAAATCAACAGATGTGTATTTATCTAATAATCCTTATAACGGAGGAACACATCTTCCTGATGTGACAGCAATAACCCCTGTTTTTGACGAAAACGGAAAACAAATTCTCTTTTATGTTGCTTCTCGTGGACACCAAGCTGATATCGGTGGAATAACTCCCGGTTCAATGCCTCCCCACAGTACTACAGTAGAAGAAGAAGGAATTCTCTTTGATAATTTTCTCTTGGTTGAACAGGGAAATTTTCGGGAAAGTGCAGTACGAGAAATACTTTTAAATCACCCTTATCCTGCCCGTAACCCTGACCAAAATATCGCTGATTTCAAAGCACAAATTGCCGCTAATGAAAGGGGAGTTCAAGAACTCCGTAAAATGGTTTCCCAATACGGACTCCAGACAGTTCAAACTTACATGAAATTTGTGCAAGACAATGCAGAGGAGTCAGTTAGACGGGCAATAGATGTTCTCAAAGATGGTTCATTTATTTATGAAATGGATAACGGGGCACGAATTCAAGTTAAAGTAACAATATCCTTTGAAAATCGCAGTGCTACCATTGATTTTACTGGCACCTCTGAGCAACTCAATAGTAATTTCAATGCTCCTAAAGCCGTAACTCAAGCAGCAGTGTTATACGTTTTCCGGACTCTGGTTGATGATAATATTCCTCTCAATGCTGGGTGTCTTAACCCTCTAGAAATTATCATTCCTTCTGGCTGTATGCTTAACCCAAGCTATCCAGCAGCAGTCGTAGCGGGTAATGTAGAGACTTCTCAAGCCATTGTCGATGCTTTATATGGTGCTTTGGGTGTTATGGCTGCATCTGCTGGAACGATGAATAATTTTACCTTCGGTAATGACTGTTATCAATATTATGAAACCATCTGCGGTGGTTCTGGAGCAGGAGCTAACTTTGATGGGACTGATGCAGTTCATACCCACATGACTAACTCCCGCTTGACTGATCCAGAAGTTTTAGAATCCCGCTATCCCGTACTAGTAGAAAGCTTTAGTCTTCGTCCCAATAGCGGGGGTAAAGGAAAACATTCTGGCGGTGATGGGGTTATCCGCCGCATCCGTTTTCTAGAACCCATGACAGCTAATATTCTCTCCAATCATCGGCTTGTCCCTCCCTTTGGATTAAATGGTGGGGAAGCCGGACTTGTAGGACGCAACTGGATACAACGTCACGATGGAACCGAAGAGAATTTAGACAGCACAGCAACAACACAGATGAAACCTGGAGATGTTTTTGTTATAGAAACCCCTGGGGGAGGAGGATTTGGTTCAATCCCTAAATAAAGTCAGTAGATCGAACAGATTTTTCACATCCCGTGAAAAGTCAGTTTTCCTATACCTCACACTCCTAAGTAAGTCGGCGCTAATATTTCAAACTATGTTAAGAAATTTAAATGTAGGGTGCGTTGTCGTGCAGCGCAACGCACCGTCAAGAGTTCAAGGTGCGCGATTCCTACGGCATAACACAACGCCAGGTACTACAACGGGGGGAACCCCCGCACCGTACTGGCTCCCCTACGGACAATTTATATTTCTTCATATATATTGAATTTTTCTCGCCGACTTACTTAGTTGGAAACACTTTTATGACAGTCGAAGGATTAGGACTTACGCACCATCTGCCAGAAACCCGGTTTCTTCGTTCGTATTTGGTTGCGAAACAGACGATTTTTGGTAGAAACCGGGTTTGTTTGCGTAAGCCCTGAGGATAAGCGGTTTGTGAAGCTTAAGTCTTTAAAAAACCAACCAGATTTTCTAAAAACGAAGTACTTATCCTGAGTTTTTCTGGGTGTTTGGATTGTTTAAATCCAAAAGCAGAGGAATTGACTGAGTTAGAAGAACGCATCGGAAATTCTTTCAGATTCAGTGTAGACTCTGCTAAGGAAACTTCTTTTACCAAACCCACAAGTATCAACCGGAAAGCAGCTTGCTGAACTATGGCTATTGGTTGGTTGAGTTGAGATGCGATCGCATTTAAAGAAATACTACCATTCGCCAATTCCCACACTTGCCACTCTAATGTATTCAAGCGTATCTGGGGTTTGTTATTGCTAAGACTCCTAATACCAGAACTAGCAGCCGGAAGTACTTCAGCGAGAACTTTCCAGCTTTTTAAAGCTCTAACAGCCATCAGAGCCACTTCCATTGTTCTCAGGCTTAATCCTGTCATCTCCTCCAAAGGCAAAGTTGCCTTACTATCTAGTTTAAAAACTCCCTTTTGGATTTCAAAAAGCTCTCGAACTTGCTGTAATTGGCTGGCAAACAATAAATTTAGCTGTTCAGTACTTAATATTCCTTGAGTTTTTAGTAGTAACCCAAGCGGTGTTGCTAGCGATGTTTCAATACAAACTTGTTCAATAACTTGCTGGCTTACCCAGCCTCGTTGTATAACATTCTGGAGCAAACCCTGACCATTTAAGCGATTCGCAGCAGCAACAACACATCCTTGCCGAAACCAAATGTAGTAATAATGGGATTTGGAGCCTGGGGTATGAAGGTCTGGTAAAGTACAGACTGTTAAGCAACCGGATTTTCGCCCTTGGTCAATAAGTTGAAACAATTCAGCTAAAGAAAAATCCGTAAAAGAACTAGATATGCTCATTAGTGCAAGAACTATAAAAGAGTCCACTTATATGTCTATATAATTAATGAAGCTTGGCAATACGAACTTGCGCCCCATTGATGTTTTTTAGTGAGTATGTTTGATACTTGCTTTGATGAAACAAGCCAGGATAATTGTACCTGTCATAAGGATAAAGTTTCAATACAGTCGTTAATTTTCTTCTCTACTATATACCGTGTTTAGAATTTCAAAAACGGTTTTTGAGTGCAGAAAATAACACGCGTATTTTCTTCGCTATTTTTTAGGACTTAGAGGATGTTTTAAAAGTCGTGTAGTCGTGTAGGGTGGGCACTGCCACTAAAATCCTCATATAGTGGGCAGGATCTGACTGGCAGTGCCCACTCTACGTATGTTTCAAAAATCAAATAGGAGTCCTATAGTTGATTTTATTTTTCTTTTACTGCTTCTACACTTCAGTGTAGTACAGTAATGCTTACCCTGCTCATTTGACGTCCACAGGGTTTCAAACCATTTCATTTTTTAGCGCTCACTTGTTTATTTTCCCTTCAATTTGTTGGTTTGCACATTTTGGCTTAGATTATACCATTAGACAGATATTTATTGTAACAAAAAAAAGAGTCAAATATTGAGTTTATAAATGTCTACGTGAAATTTCATGAAAGAATAGCAATACAATTTTTGATTTGATAGGTTATCACTCAAATGAAAATTCATAACTTGCAAAATATATTCATAATGCTTGCTCTAAAGGTGATTTGGAGTTTTTGCTTGATAGTTGTCTTCCTGCTATTTGATGCGGAGGCTCAAGCAGGAGAGTTATCTGAACGTTTGGCACATTTTCCCCAATGGGAAAAGTTAACTTCCGTGCGACCTGCTGTGGGAGATTTGGTTTATCCTAACTGGATAATGGGTTCTTGGCAGGTGAAAAGTACACTCATAGATTTGGTTGCACCTTTAGCTCCCGATATCGTTACACCTGGGTTTGAAGGTAATCGTCAGTATCTCAACAAGCCTATCAGTTTCCAAGTACGATTTGTTCGGGAAACAACGCCTCATTCTGGATTGAAAATCATTCCCCGAATAAGTCACAAATCAGCAGTCGTTGCGGATAGGGCTTTTAATGGGTTGAATTTGGCACGGTCATATTTAGGCGACACCGTGTTATCAGTCAAAGTCGATCCAAATTCTCCCAATCGTCAGATTACATTCTTACGTGGTGAGCGTCAGCTTGTTTCCATTGTTGCAGCACGCGCCACAGAAACGACACGAGATGGTAAATTCATTACAATAGAAGTGTTTCAACAACTCTTTAAAGGCGGTGGACGTCCTTATTTTAATACTGTAGAGTCTACCACTGCATATCGTAGGCTTGATCAGTTAAATCCTGTAAATCCTGCCATAGAAGCAGATCAAATCACTGCTATTTATTTGTCGCCTCAAGATCCTAATTACTTTGCTGCTCTTTCTCGACCAGTTGCACTCTATCGCTATCGCTTGGAATTTTTCCCCGAAAGCCAATAGTTATTCGTTTTGTGCTCTTCTAAATATGTGTGGACGAATCAACCTAAAGGATGATTTACCCTTCTAAGCTATTGACTCTTTTGTAGTATGCATGTAGTATAAATAGTCCAGGAGTTATGGGTTCGCGCTCCAAGGACAGTGTGCATCATGGCAAATTTTCGAGATATTCTCAACTATTTCCGTCCTTACTGGTCGCTAAGTATTTTTAGTATTGCAGCAACCAGCATCTACGAGATTATAGATTTGGTTGTCCCTTATGCCATTGGGCAAATTTTAAACGTTTTGTCTAATCAACCACTAGACAAACCACTTCAAAGAGCGATCGCCACAATCTCAAACCTAACCAATAACCCAGTCAATAAACCTCTTGAGTTAGGTGTATTGCTGAGTTTAATTTTTCTAGTCACCGTGTTAAGAGCGCCAACCCAGCCTTGGCTAACCAATTGGTTTCACTGGGATATAGCCTTAAGGGCGCGTCGCGATCAAAACCAAAAAGCAATCGAGAAAATTCTCACTCTACCAGTAGAATTTTATGATGAAAATAACCCCGGACGCATTGCTGGACGAATTGCAAGAGGTGTCTCCAACCACACTTGGACCTATCCTGAAATTGCTGGACAGTTGATTCCCAAACTGTTCCGTGTATTGGGAATTTTTGTGTTCATCTGGTTTGTTGATTGGCGGATTGCGGTTCTCTATCTTATTTCCTTTGTCATTATCCTAAGCTTTACTTTAAGAAAATTGCAGCGGCTCATTTGGCATGATAACCGCATGGATAAATACATGGAAGACACCGAAAGTCGGACTTCCGAAATCATCACCAACATCAAAACAGTCAAGGCATTTGCTACTGAAGCCAAAGAACTACAGCGACAAAAACGACGTTTGGCTCGTGAGTTGACGGTGACTGAATATCGTATTCACAAAGGTTACGTGAAGCTCAATACCTGGCAAAAGACTGTGATTCAGTTTTGTGTGTTTATAGTGCTAGGTTTGACGTTGGTGGAGACAGTAAAAGGTCCAATTTCCCTAGGTCACTTTATTATGACTTTAACTCTTTCCAGCATGGCTTATGCCGAGTTGGAACCGATAAGCATCCTGGCGGAAATTTTTGCCCGTCGCTATCCTTCAATGGTGCGGTTTCACGAGTTCCTCAAACTTCCATTGGGAGTCGATGCAAATAATCTTTTAGAAGAAGGAAAAACGTCAGACAATTCTTACAAATTTACAGGGAAAGTCGAGTTTTCACACGTTAGTTTTGGATATGAATCTGAACGTCCAGTTTTGCAAGATATCAACCTCTTGATTGAGCCATATCAAACAGTGGCGTTAGTAGGTCGTTCTGGTTCTGGTAAATCTACTTTGGTGAAGCTGCTTTTGCGGTACTTTGAACCTCAACAAGGTCAAATTCTGATTGATGGTTATGATATTCGCACCCTGGCTGTAGGAGGCTATAGACGAAGATTAGCTATCGTTCACCAAGAAGTGGACGTTTTCAACGGAACCTTGCTGGATAACCTGATGTACGGTTCACCTGATGCTAGTTTTGAGCAGGTTGAAGAAGCCTGTAAAATCTCCAGATTAGATGAAGTTGTACAGCACCTACCCCAAGGCTATTACACAGTAGTAGGTGAGAGGGGTGTGAGGTTGTCTGGTGGACAAAGACAGCGCCTAGGAATTGCTAGAGCATTGCTCACCGAACCAGACGTGCTGATTTTTGATGAAGCGACCTCTAGCTTAGACTACGAGTCAGAGCGTTCAATTCAGCTAGCAATGCGCTCAATTCTGGGAACCCGTACTACAATTATCATTGCCCACCGTCTGAGTACGGTAAGGGAAGCAAATAAAATTGTAGTTTTGGATAAAGGCAAGATCGTAGAAATAGGTAGCCACGACGAACTCTTGCGTCACGAGGGCATTTACCGCCGCTTGCACTCACTGCAAGAAACAGGCGAACTCGTAAGTTAGTAAGAGCAGGAAGAATAGGGGGAGTAGAAAAATGAACGACCTTATCTACTCCATTCCCGATTCCTGATTCTTTCAAAAAAAAGCTTGCAATTTAAAAATATTGTGATACGATAATAAATCGTGGACAACATGGGTCGATGTCCGAGTGGCTAAAGGAGGCGGACTGTAAATCCGCTGGCTAACGCCTACGCTAGTTCGAATCTAGCTCGGCCCATCTCAAAATTCAGTGCCAAGTTTTGAGTACTGAGTATTGAGTCAACGAAAAGCTCAGTCATCTGTTAGTAGTCAGTACTCGCTTTTCAAAGCTAAGTATTGCCCGTGTAGCTCAGTGGTAGAGCACACCCTTGGTAAGGGTGAGGTCGCGAGTTCAATCCTCGCCACGGGCTTTTTATAAAACCCGGCTTTTCATGAGCTAAAGGTTGTTACCTCAAATCAATACTAAAAGTTCGTTCTAAAGATAGATTGCCTGCTCTATTGAATGGCAGAAGATAAACTGGGGGATGCTTTACAGCAGTCCGCCCGATGTCGGCTTGCCGGAATGTCTATGGGTGAGCAAAAACGGTAGCTGTGGATCAACCAATGGGTTAGCATCTTGATTCGGGGACTGTAACTGTGACCTGTGAGATGAACTCTAATAGCTCTGAGACTATCTTTGTTGGTGACAGTGAGATGGCGATGCTGATGCGATCGCACGACTGGTCGCAGACACCACTTGGTTCGGTTGAAACTTGGCCACAGAGCTTGCGAACCACGGTGAGCCTTTGCCTAGAATCGCGCTCTCCCATTGTCATCTGGTGGGGAGACGATTTGACGCTACTCTACAACGATGCTTGGAGACCGATTCTCGGCTCAACCAAACACCCCTGGGCATTGGGGCGATCCGGTCGAGAAGTTTGGGCTGAGATCTGGAATGTGATTGAGCCACAGCTTACGCAAGTCTTCACGACTGGGCAAGCGACCTGGTGTGACGACTTACTGTTGATGATGGAACGCTCTGGCTATGTTGAAGAAACCTATTTCACTTATTCCTATAGCCCGATTCGATTAGAGACAGGAGAAGTCGGCGGAGCGTTTGCAGCCGTGACCGAAACGACGCGGCGGTTCTTGGGTGAACGACGCCTGAAGACGCTGCGGGATTTGGCAGCTCAGGCAGCCCAAGCAAAGACAGCTCAGCAAGCCTGTCAGCTTGCCATCCAGACACTCGCTGAGAATCCTGCTGATATTCCCTTTGCGCTGCTCTATTTGCTGACCCCCGATGGCAAACAGGCGCAACTCTGTGGCAGCACCGCATTGTCAGTCGATGCGATCGCTAGTCCAAGCCGAATTGACTTGGCACCCGATGGCGAAGGGATGGATCGCTGGTCCTTGACCACCGTTGCACGGACAGGTCAGACAGTTTTAATTGAAGACTTAGAGCAGCAGTTTGGTCCATTGCCTTCTGGTCCGTGGTCGGTTCATCCTCAACAAGCGCTGGTGTTGCCCTTGCGAGCGGCTGGGCAGGAACAACTGGCAGGAATCTTGGTGATGGGTGTCAATCCCTGTCGAGTTTTGGATGACGACTTCCGCAACTTTTTTGAGATGATGGCAGGACACATTGCGACGGCGATCGCCAATGCCCGTGCCTATGAGGAGGAACGCAAACGCTCAGAAGCCCTGGCAGAACTTGATCGTGCCAAAACCACATTTTTTAACAACGTCAGCCATGAATTCCGCACGCCCCTGACGCTGATGTTAGGTCCGTTGGAAGAAACGCTGAGTCGTCTGGACGGACAACTGCCACCGATGGAGCGGGAGCAGTTGCAGATGGTGCAGCGCAATGGTCTTCGGCTACTGAAACTGGTAAACACGTTACTGGACTTCTCCCGAATTGAGGCAGGGCGGATTCAGGCTGTTTATGAACCAACTGATTTAGCAGCATTTACCGCCGAACTCGCTAGTGTATTTCGTTCGGCGATCGAACAAGCAGGACTGCGTTTGGTTGTAGACTGTCCCTCACTCCCTGAACTGGTTTATGTAGATCGACAGATGTGGGAGAAAATTGTTCTGAATCTGCTTTCCAATGCGTTCAAGTTTACCTTTGAGGGGGAGATTCGGGTCAGTTTGTGCTCCTGCGATGCTCACATTCAGCTAGAAGTGCGAGACACGGGTACTGTTATTCCAGCCGAGGAGTTACCCCATATTTTTGAGCGGTTCCATCGGGTGAAGGGAGCAAGAGGACGAAGTTATGAAGGATCGGGCATTGGTCTGTCATTAGTTCAAGAGCTAGTGCGCTTGCATGGCGGTACTATTGAGGTGAGTAGCATTGTTGATCAGGGAACATGCTTCACAGTATCAATTTCTACCGGATGTGCTCATTTACCAAGTGAATGCATTCATGTAACCCGCACGCTGACCTCCACCGCAACGGGAGCGATGCCCTATGTTGAAGAAATATTACGCTGGTCGCCAAAATCGATCGAGAGTTCAGAGGCGTTAGCCTCTGAACTCTCTGTTTCTGTCCTTGTTCAACCCAGACAGCCATCATCACTAACAGCGCGAATTCTGCTGGCTGACGACAATGCCGATATGCGCGATTATGTCAAGCGTCTGTTAAGCCAGCAGTATAAAGTGGAGGCAGTGGCAGATGGGGTTTCGGCTTTAGCTGCGATTCGTCAGCAACTCCCCGATCTGGTGCTGACAGACGTGATGATGCCAGAACTGGATGGTTTCGAGTTGTTGCGGGAGTTGCGGGCTGATCCGCAGACCAAGGAGTTACCGATCATCCTGCTGTCTGCCCGTGCTGGTGAAGAGTCTCGTATTGAAGGACTAAAAGCGGGAGCCGATGATTATCTGATCAAGCCCTTCTCCGCCCGTGAATTGCTGGCACGGGTGGAAGCAAACTTAAAGCTAGCGCAACTGCGACGAGATGCAGCCCAACGGGAGCAAGCGCTGAGGTTAGAAGCAGAAACCGCGCAGCAGAAGGTGGAAACGATTCTATCAAGTATTAGTGATGCATTTATAGTACTGGATCGGGACTGGAATTTCACTTACGTCAACGATCGCTACTGCAAAATCGTGGGCATGGAGCGGGAAGCACTTTTAGGTCACAATGTCTGGAAACGGTTTCCCGATGCAGCTGATAGTGAAGCTCACAGGCAATTTCAGTGGGCGCTGAGGGAGCAAACCCCGGTGCAGTTTGAGTGGCTGTTTCCCGCATGGAATCGCTGGTTTGAGTATCGGGTTTACCCATCGCCGAATGGACTGACGATTTTTCTCGCTGAAATCACCGATCGCAAGCAAGCAGAAGCCGAAATTCAGCAGCTTAACCAGCAACTGACGCACCGCGTCAACGAACTACAAACCCTGTTTGATTTATTACCCATTGGGGTGGCGTTTGCGGAAGATCCAGAGTGCCTAAAGATTCGCATTAATCCTTACTTGTCTGAACTGACGAGAGTTCCAGTCGATAAAAATGCCTCCCAAAGTGCGTTGCCCGAAGAACGCCCTGTGTATAGCTTGTGCAGAAATGGTACAGAGATAGCCGTCGAAGATTTGCCCATGCAATATGCCGCACGGCATAACACCGAAATCAGGGATGAAGTCGTAGACATTGTGCATCCCGATGGCACAGTGGTTAAACTGCTCTGTTATTGCTCTCCCCTACTAGATGAGCAGAATAAGGTCAGAGGTGTTTTGGGGGGATTTGTCGATATCACTCAGCGAATCCAAAACGAAGCTGCTCTACGTGAGAGTGAAGAACGGCTCAAGATTGCGCTCCACACAGGCAAACTTGGCTCCTGGCAACTCAATCTTACGACAGGCGTGTTGGAAAGCTCGGCTCAGTGCAAGGCAAACTTTGGGCTGTCTCCAGAAGAGGACTTATCCTACCAACGGTTATTCGAGTTGATTCATCCTGACGATCGCGCCTATGTTCGAGAGACGGTGGAACGGGCGATCGCAAAACACATTGATTACGATGCCGAATATCGCAACATTTGGTTAGATGGCAGCATTCACTGGATTATTGCACGAGGTCGAGCTCTTTACGCGGCAGATGGTACACCTATTCGGATGATTGGTGTCACCCTTGATATCACCGAACGCAAACAAGCCGAAGCAGCCCTGCGGGAAAGTGAACAGCAACTTCGCCTCGCAACAGAAGGAGCCAATTTAGGGCTATGGCATTGGGATGTGCAAAGTGACAGGTTGATTTGGACAGATCAATGTAAAGCGCTGTTTGGTCTGCCAGCCGATACCCAGATGTCCTATCAGGTTTTCCTGAATGCCTTACATCCACAGGATCGTCAGCGAATCCACGAAATGCGTCCTGTGTTGGAGGACGGGCAACTGAGTCGCCATGAAATTGAGTATAGAACTGTTTGGCCCGATGGCACGGTGCGCTGGTTGATGGCAAGGGGAAGTGCGATTTATGACGCGAACGGCAAACCCATCTCCAGCATGGGTGTCATCTTCGACATCACCGATCGCAAACAGGCAGAAGCCGCTCTGGCTGTCCAAGAACAGCGTTATCGCTATATTTTTGAGGCAGTAAATGTTCCGATTTGGGAAGAAGATTTCTCTCAAGTGAAAGCAGCAATTGAGCAGCTCAAAGCGTCGGGTATTCAAGATTTTTGCCAGTACTTCGCAGAGCATCCTGAGTTTGTGCAGCAGGCGGTAAATATGGTGCGATTGCGGGATGTGAATCAGGCAGGACTGCGAATGTTTAATGCCACAGATAAAGCAGAGTTGTTAATCTCTCTGTATCAAATCTTTGTGCCTGAAACCCAAGTAGTGTTTGTCGGAGAACTTCTGACAATTGCTGCTGAAGAACCCTTTTTTGCCGCAGAAACGATACTGCAAACCTTACAAGGCGATCGCTCCATGTTTGGGTTACTATCACCTTTCCACCTTGTTCAGAATCTTATGAGCGAGTCTTGGTTTCGCTTGTGGATATTAGCGATCGCGTCCGCACTGAAGCGGCATTACGCGAAAGTGAAGACCGCCTGCGGCTGGCACTGGAATCGGCAGAGTTAGGCACCTGGGATTTCAACCCCATCACAAAAGAGCTGAAATGGGATGAATCCTGTAAGGCAATGTTTGGGTTACCGCCTGATGCCAAAGTCACCTGGGAGTCTACTGCATCCGGCATTCACCCCGACGATCGCGACCGAGTGCTGGAGATGACCCAACGGGCACTCAATCCTATGAGTGGTGGCAACTATACCATTGAATACCGTACTGTGGGAATCACCGATAGCATTGAGCGCTGGATTGCCGCCAGGGGACAGGCATACTTTAATCCAGATGGAGAAGCCGTGCGCTTTATCGGCACAGTCCTCAACATTACGGCACAGAAACAAGCCGAAGCAGAACGGGAACACCTTTTGGCAAGAGAACAAGCAGCGCGGGAGGCTGCCGAAGCTGCCAATCGCATCAAAGATGAGTTTTTGGCTGTCGTGTCCCATGAGTTGCGATCGCCGCTTAACCCCATTCTCGGTTGGTCAAAGCTCTTGCGAAATCGCCAGTTGGATGAACAAAAAACAGAGCTAGCTTTGGAAGTCATTGAGCGCAACGCCAAGATGCAAGCTCAACTGATTAACGACCTGCTGGATGTGTCCCGAATTCTACGCGGCAAACTGAGCTTAAATATCAGCCCAGTCAATCTGGTATCCACCATCCAAGCCGCAATGGAAACCGTGCGACTAGCTGCGGTCGCCAAGTCTATCCAGATTCACACCCTGCTTGCTCCGCAGGTGGGATATGTTTCAGGTGATTCAGGTCGATTACAGCAAGTGGTTTGGAATCTTCTCTCAAATGCAGTTAAGTTCACATCTGTAGGGGGACGAGTAGATATTCGACTCGAACGCATTGATTCTCAAGCTCAAATGACAGTCAGCGATACTGGCAAGGGCATCTCCCCTGATTTTCTGCCTTATGTCTTTGATCACTTCCGCCAAGAGAGTGCCGCTACCACCCGACGATTTGGCGGACTGGGGTTAGGGCTAGCGATCGTCCGCTACTTGGTGGAACTGCATGGCGGAACGGTTCAGGCAGATAGCCTAGGTGAAGGTCAGGGAGCAACCTTTACCGTCAAACTGCCGCTGATGCCGCATCAGGCGACGACGAACCAAGACACGAAACCGTCTGAACTCTCACTAAATTTGCATGGCATCAAAATTTTAGTGGTCGATGACGACGACAATACCCGCGAGTTTCTTGCCTTTCTGCTAGAGCTACATCGGGCAAATGTGATAGCTGTCGCAACCGCAAGCTCGGCGATCGCCACTTTAACCCAGTTCAAGCCAGATGTGCTGTTGAGCGATATTGGTATGCCAGATGTGGATGGTTACATGTTGATGCGGCAGGTAAGAGCCTTGCCACCAGAGCAAGGAGGAATCATTCCGGCGATCGCCCTGACGGCTTATGCGGGAGAAATTGACCAAGAGCAGGCAATGGCAGCAGGATTTCAAAGGCACATCGCAAAACCGATTGAACCGCAGGTCTTAATCCAGCGATCGCAGAATTGGGGATAGAAGCTAGAAAATGAAACAGGTAAATATAGATGGGTAGTACTGGACTCGAACCAGTGACATCCTGCTTGTAAGGCAGGCGCTCTACCAACTGAGCTAACCACCCACTGTTGCACACAAGATATTATGTTAGCACACAAATTCTCAAAACGCGATAGTATTTTTGAGAAAAAGTTTTTTGCCTTATTCCGCATCTGTTGGATTGAATTGCGACTCAGACGGCAAGATACTGGTTAGCAATGGCTTGGATATTTTTGAATTTTGACTTTTGACTTTTGAATTGTTTATGCCCTCTGGTCGGACTCATGATCGTATTACTCTATGGGCTTTGCCGTTTGTGACTGGTGTTGCTTTTTGGCAAACCAAGAGTGGTCACTTGACTTTGTTGATTACTGGTGGGTTCTTGTTCGGAGGGCTGATGTTCGGTCCTGACTTGGATATTTACTCCCGCCAGTACCAACGCTGGGGTTTTTTACGCTTTATTTGGTTACCTTATCAAAAAAATCTGCGCCATCGTTCTTTGTTATCTCACGGACCAATTATCGGTACAACGCTGCGTGTCCTTTATCTTGGCTGCTTGGGAGCAATAGTGGCAATTTTGACTTTGTTGATTGTCGAAAAGCTGTGGAATATGCAGTTTAATTGGCAGATGACGGGCGAAACTGTCAGATCCACGCTCACTCACTACAGTACGGAATTTCTTGCCCTATTTGTGGGGCTGGAATTTGGTGCTATGAGCCATTCTCTCAGTGACTGGGGAGGTTCGGCGTACAAGCGTTTTCAAAAGCAGGGAGTTCGTGGATTGTTGCCGCGTGCGAAAATAAAGAAACGTAAAGCGATAAGTCGCGGTAGTAGGAGTAAAGTAAAAGCAAGAAATAGCCGTCGCACAAGGTCATAGATAAATAAGATTTTCAACCGCAGAGGACGCAGAGGACGCAGAGCTTTTATTAATTATGGAAACTAATCAAACCCAGAAGAACGCTGAGACTTTGGCGGCGTTGCAAAAATTAATTGATGTGGTGGTAAAGTTACGTTCTCCTGATGGGGGTTGTCCGTGGGATTTGGTGCAAACTCCTCAAACGCTGACACCATACGTGATAGAAGAAGCTTACGAAATCGTAGATGCGATTAAGAGTGGGGATCAAGATGCTATTGCGGAAGAATTAGGTGATTTACTCTTACAAGTTGTCCTGCAAGCACAAATCGCCAGCGAATATGGACAATTTTCGTTGAAGGAAGTCGCCGAAGGGATTTCACAAAAGTTGATTCGCCGTCATCCTCATGTCTTTGGTGATGTGTCGGTACAAAGTGTTGATGAAGTGCGGCAAAATTGGGAAGAAATTAAAGCTGCGGAAAAAGGAGAACCATCTCCAGATAGTCAAAAACTGAGTCATAAACTCAGTCGTTATGCACGAAAGCTTCCTCCATTAATAGCGACGATGAAGATTTCGCAAAAGCAGCGGCTGTTGGATTTGAATGGGAAGATATTGATGGGGTGTGGGACAAGTTTCATGAGGAATTGACGGAATTTAAACAAGCATTAGCCCACGAAACACCTGAACGACAACAAGCTGAGTTAGGTGATTTGCTGTTTTCTCTTCTTCAGCTTGCTCGTTGGTGTAATCTTGATCCAGAAGCGGCTTTGCAAGGAACAAATCAGCGGTTTATTCAGCGTTTTCAAAAAATGGAAGCAAATGCTGAGCGTCCTCTTTCTGATTACACTTTAGAGGAATTAGAAACTCTGTGGCAAGAAGCGAAAGCCCGACTTGCACAGGAAGAGTAAAAATTTGGTTTCAGGGTATTTGGAACCGCAGATGTAGACGCTCCTTGGCGGCTTCCCGCTTTCTTACGCAGATGGACGCAGATAAATACAGATAAATACAGATAATTGAAACGCAGTTTTTTAGTATGATTGTTTCTGATCAGAATTCATTAAACCTAATTGCAGTCGCGAAAAAAACTAGACAGGCTGCACTCAAGCTGGCGGTTCTCTCAACTGAGGCGAGAAATCAAGCTATTGAGGCGATCGCCCAAGCTTTGGAATCTGCAAAAGATGAAATTTTGCAAGCCAATGTTGCTGATTGTGAAAAATCTGTAACAGAGGGAATTGCTAAGCCCCTTTATAAGCGTTTGCAGTTAGATGAATATAAGTTAAGAGATGCTATTACTGGGGTGAGAGATGTTGGCAAGCTTAGCGATCCAGTTGGTGCTGTGCAGATTCACCGTGAACTAGATCAAGACTTAATCTTGAAGCGAGTGACTTGTCCTTTGGGAGTGTTGGGTGTCATTTTTGAAGCACGTCCTGAAGCTGCAATTCAAATAGTCACCCTTGCTATCAAGTCAGGAAATGGGGTGATTCTCAAAGGTGGGAAAGAAGCGACTCGTTCTTGTGAAGCAATTGTCAAGGCGATTAAGCAAGGACTCTCTCAAAGTGCTGTTCATCCAGATGCGGTGCAGTTGTTAACAACTAGAGAGGAAATTTTGGAACTTCTAAAATTGGATAAGTATGTGGATTTAATTATTCCAAGAGGTTCTAACTCGTTTGTGAGATTTGTACAGGAAAATACTCGCATACCTGTATTAGGTCATGCTGATGGAATTTGTCATCTTTATGTAGACAAAGCCGCAGATATTGAGAAAGCTATTGCCATTACAGTTGATGCTAAAACAAACTATCCTGCTGCTTGTAATGCGATTGAAACTTTGCTAGTCCACGCTAGTATTGCTCCAAAAATTTTACCAAAAATGGCTGAGGTTTTGGTAAAACTCAATGTGGAATTAAGAGGGGATGAACTGACTCACGAAATTCTACCAAATATTGCAACAGCAACAGAAAAAGACTGGGATACAGAATACTCTGATTTGATTTTGTCGATAAAAGTTGTTGATTCATTGGAGGATGCGATCGCCCACATTAACGAGTATGGTTCTAAGCACACTGATGCTATTGTCACAGAAGATGCAGAGGCGGCTCAAACTTTCCTGGCGCTGGTGAATGCAGCCGGAGTTTACCACAACTGTTCTACCCGATTTGCTGATGGCTTCCGCTATGATTTTGGTGCAGAAGTCGGGATTAGTACTCAACAAATGCCTCCTCGTGGTCCTGTTGGTTTAGAAGGTCTGGTAACATACAAATATCAGATGATTGGCAATGGTCATGTTGTGGCGACTTACACAGGTGCGGATGCTAAGCGCTTTACTTTTAAGAATTTGGTATGAATAAGCGCTCATAAAATACTAGAATGCTTTATTCTTTTAGTGTTTTGTGTGAGGTTGAGTAGCGAACATCATAATGACTGAAAAAGTAAAAATGACAAACATGTTCTTGCAAAATTGGGATGCTCCCATTTTTGTCAAAGCCTAACTATGACACAAAATTCTAAACTAATGCTTTTAGCAATGCTTGCAGTTTGAGTTGAACTTCTGCAAGTTCTTTGTCGGGATCGGAACCAGCAACGATACCAGCACCTGCGTAAAGTCTAGCGCGATCGCCATCTATGAGTGCTGAACGAATTCCAACAATAAACTCACAGTTTCCTTCCAAGTCTACCCATCCAAGCGGTGCAGCATATAAACCTCTTTCAAAGCTTTCGTAACGACGAATTTCGCGACAAGCAATTTCTTGGGAAGCACCTGCAACTGCTGGTGTAGGATGCAGTTGAGCAACTATCTTTAAAGGATGTACATCAGTAGGAACTGACGCGCTGATAGGTGTCCACAAGTGCTGAATATTAGATAATTGTCGCAAGCGGGGTGCTAAAACTTGAGGTAGTAAACCCAGTTGAGATAAACGTTGAGTGATAAAATCAATCACTGACGAATGTTCGTGTCTTTCTTTCTCACTATTGAGCAAACGACTTGCATGAGCAGCATCCTCACCAGGTGTTTTACCCCGTGGCGCAGAACCAGCCAAAGCATCAGTCATTAACTGTTGTTCCTGAATACTAATTAAACGTTCCGGACTTGCGCCGATAAAATTCTGTCCTTTGCCATTACTCTTAGAAAAGACATAACAATTAGGATGCAATTGCCGCAGGTTATTTAAGGATTGAATTAAGTTAAAATGAGTATTTGACTTAACATCAAGTACATCTGCTAAAACAATTTTACTTAAGTGATTAGACTGAATTTTTTCCAAAGCTGACAAGACTGAACACTTGAATTTTTGAGGATTTGCAACAGAGCTATTGTTAAATTTAGGCAAAGAATAATCAAAAGTTTGCGAATCGTATTCTAAAGAATTAATAATTTCAAGCTTTCTCCAGAAAATTTGCAAGATTCTTTGAATATTTCTGTCAGCATTGATAATTGTATTTAAAACTAATAGGCAACGCTCATTTTTAACAGCCACTTGCCAACGTGGAAGAAAAATGGTAGCTGCAGAAAATGGATAGTCTGGTTGGGTATTGTGATCAAAAAAACTGAAACTACATAAAAATTGAGTTCCAGAAAAAGCTTGATTTGTCCTAGAAAAGCTAGTTATATTTTGAACACACTCTTTGATGAATTCTTCTGATTTAGCGAAACGGTCTTTTCCTGCAATTTCTATTTTTGCGACAGCATCAACAGCAGCTAGCGCTTCCTTTTTTCCCTTATTTTCCCAATAAAAACTCATTTTCCTTGGCTGTGCCAGTTTATCAAGGACAACCAGGGGGTCAACCCAGTCAATCTCTAGCGCAAGACTTGCAATTTGCGTGCTATTATTCCTAATGCAATTTTGCTGAACAGCTACAAGAAAACGGTATAGTTCCTTATTATAGACAAAAAAGTCAGCATTACATGGAGAAACTGTCATGGATCTAGAAAGAGTAAATTTTTTTGAAGTTAACTTCCAAAAGAGTGATAATTCGTGGTCGTATTTCTACAGGTAACATAAAACAGCTACCTTTTTACCAACGTAGTCGCTCTGCCAAATTGTGGTTTGACAAAAACCTGATTGCAGTGCTGAGTTTTTGCTGTCATTTGAGAGTAAAAGCGACTATAGGCTCCAGCCTTGAATGCACCTGATTTATGCTTGACTTTTACAGAAAGGCTTTTTTGAGTGTGTTGCGTGAATCTCGTGTCTTTCTAAACCATCAATCAAAAACTTTGGTCCAAGAAGTTGTTGGTCATTTCATTAATCACGACTCATGACTACAAAGCTGATTTCTTATCCCAACACTAAGTTATGGATGGCGGCGATAAAACCGCCAATGTACAGCGTTGCTATTATGCCCATCTGGGTAGGAACGGCGATCGCTTTTGATGAAACTAAGATGTTTGATGGATCTGTTTTTTCTACCTTCTTAGTCGCTGCAGTTTTTATCCTGGCTTGGGAAAATCTCAGTAATGATGTCTTTGATTCAGAGACAGGGATTGACAAAAACAAACACCATTCTTTGGTGAATTTAACTGGTAATAAGCTATTAATATTTTGGTTGGGAAATTTATTTTTAGGTTTGGGTTTGCTAGGAGTACTGGCAATAGCTTGGTGGCAACAAGACTTAACCGTAATGGGAATAATTCTGCTTTGCTGTTTTCTAGGCTACATTTACCAAGGACCTCCTTTTCGTTTAGGATACCAGGGTTTAGGGGAAATCATTTGCTTTTTTGCCTTTGGTCCTTTACTTATGGCAGCAGCATATTACAGTCAAACTGCTAGTTGGTCAATGATAAGTTTTGCTGCTTCAGTAATTGTCGGAATTGCAACAAGTTTAATTTTATTTTGTTCGCATTTTCATCAGGTTGAAGATGACACAGCAGCAGGAAAACGTTCCCCAATTGTCCGGTTTGGAACACAAAAAGCAGCCCAACTTTTATCTTGGTTCACTGGCAGCATTTATGTTTTAATCTTGCTGTTTGTGCTTTGCGGAATTTTCCCAGCATGGACTTTACTCAGTTTTGTGAGTTTACCCTTTGCGATAAAGTTATGTATTCATGTCCAACAAAATCACAACCAGCCAGAAAAAGTGAGTAACTGTAAATTTATTGCCGTATCAGTTCATTTTGGAGTTGCTTGCTGTTAGGTTTGGGATTTCTACTGACAGGCTT
>JAAUSC010000349.1 GCA_012031965.1 Scytonema sp. RU_4_4 | reverse complement strand
ACAACAACTAGAGATTTTTGACTGAATTCAATCATGAGTTAGCTGAATCTCAGTTATCAGCTTAAGTGATATGCACAAAAGCAAAAATCGCTGATACACTGCAAACTATCCCTATTAGAAAAGCGGTGACTACACATTTGTATGATGGTCGCCGCTCGTCTGACCCCTAACTTTGACTGGTATTGCCGGAGATTGTACTTGAAAATGGGGAGTGGAAAAAGGGAGTTTTTATTGCTTTTTATGAACTTTGTTGATGATACCTCTTGCAATATGCCAGGTACACAAAACTTAAGAAAACCAGAGCAAAAAACAGGGTGGATATGGCGAATATCTATGCCAGTCTATATTGTATGAGACGCTTACTATAGCCATAAAGCAGCTTTTGGTTTGCTGGCGGGAAACCGTAGGCGGAGGATTGCTGCATCTCAAACAAAGTGCTGCTTCTGAATCAGGGTTTTAACGTGTCTTTCACCATTCTTTACATATTGCAACTATCTCATTCACTTGAGAGTCCGTTGTAATTTGTACAATGCAGCTGTGACTTGGATTTTGTCCAGATTGTGGCTCCTTAATGAAATTGATGAGCATTGCGACTTCCGTGCTGAGTGAACTGCTACAGGCTCTACCCCACCTGAGACCTCAAATATATTTCAAGGCTTCACTAACGGCGCTTTCCCACGCCATGGAAGACCAGGTATTGGCTGCTACTTTGGAGCAGCCCTTGGTCATTGCTAGCTTCCAAAGAGAGCGATTTTACCGTCAAGAAGCTCATCGATATCAGCGGCTGGCTCAGCGTAGTAATCAAATATACGTATTATCCGCACCCGAAACGGATTTTACCAACAGTTCGGAATATTATGAAAAAATAGCCTTTGAACCAGATGATGGCTTAAGTCAAGAATGGCACTTGGTGGTGATTGCCCAAAACTATGCGACTTGCTTGGTTTGCCGGGAGAGCATGGGTTCTCTTGCCAAAAATCAGCAACTACGAGACATTAGCCCCAATCTAGATATGGACACAGCGCGTAGGTTTGAAGGAATTTGGACAGCAGAACGGGGAGTGAGCCGCAAAGCTGCTGAATTACTATTGGGCAGGATTTTGGTTTACAGACCAGAACTGGTAGACAAAATTTATCAGGCGCGCTTGAGATTTGGGATAGGCGAAAACATAAGCGAAACAAAAGTAGACCAGAGCAACGAATATGCCTGCGACATAGACACTGACCCCTTTGTGCAGCGTTTGGTGACTTACCTGCAAGCAAGTCAGTATAAATTGCACAAAGCATACCGTTCTATCGCAGCTCAAGCACGTAAGGAGCGTTTGGTCAATACAATTAGCACCGCTATCAGGCGATCGCTCGACCCCCACGAAATTCTCCAAGTCGCAACCCAAGAACTGGGACAAAACTTGGAAGCTAGTCGCTGTTTAATCTACCGCGCTCAAGAGACAGATGCCAAAGCCGTGATTGAACATGAATTTTTGAGTTCTGGTGTCTTATCTTTGTTGGGAAAAACCTGGCCCTTAGAGAAAAATCTCTTATTTAGGGAAGTTGTCCTCCAAAGCCAAGGAATTTATTTGAGTGATACTCATACCGACGTTCGCATCACCAGTTCTAAAGAACTTGGGGAACTCGTCAAAAAGTATGGTATTCGTTCTTGGTTGATGGAACCTGTGTTCTTCCAAGGGCGGTTGCTGGGTATCGTTGAACTGCACTATTGCAATGAAACTTTACACGATTGGCAAGCAGGGGATTTTGACCTAGTAGAAGCTATTGCTACCCAAGTGGGAGCCGCCCTTATTCAAGCGGAAGCTTATGCTAACTTAGAAGACCTTAACAAGCAGTTGGAAGCTCTTGACCGTACCCGCAGCAACTTGATAGCTATCACTGGACACGAACTTCGCACCCCCTTGTCCACCATTCAGGTATGCTTAGAAAGTCTTGCCAGCGAACCGGATATGCCTTTAGAGTTACAGCAGGTCATGCTCAGCACTGCTCTTTCGGACTCAGAACGAATGCGCAAACTCATACAAGATTTCCTGACGCTTTCCAATCTCGAAAGCGGTCGTGTGGAATGGCATCCAGAATCCCTTACTTTACAAGAGTGTGTGGATCTATCACTCAGTCGCATTCGCACCCGATTTGCTTCTGAAAAGCTGCCTAAAATTGTGACTCAAATTCCAAAAAACTTGCCTTTAATCAAAGCAGATGGAGATTGGCTGGTGGAGGTCTTGGCAAAACTAGTAGACAACGCCTGTAAATTTACACCGACAGACGGACAAATCACCATTAAAGGTGAACGCAACCGAAATAAAATGGTTGAGGTTACCGTGGCTGACACCGGACGCGGTATTGAACCACATCTTCTAGAAATCGTTTTTGACCGTTTCTATCAAGAAGAAGGAGCACTGCGGCGTACCACTGGTGGTACAGGTCTTGGTTTAGCAATTTGTCGCCAAATTGTCAATGGGTGGGGTGGAGAAATTTGGGCAAAATCAAACGGCAAAAACCAGGGCAGTCAGTTTCACTTCACCATACCGATGATTGACGGTACCCCACAGCAAAAGCCGTCAAAAGTCAAGAGTAAAAAGTCCTTATCTTCAAGCGAATGACCCATAACTAAATAACTGTTACAGACTATGACGCGATCGCAATATGACCCTTGTTGCGGTGATAGGATGCCGTAAAAACGTTCGTTGAGAGAAACTTTATGGCAGAAACACTTTCTGGAAAAACTCCCGTATTTGGTGGTAGCACTGGTGGCTTGCTGAAAAAAGCAGAAGTAGAAGAAAAGTACGCCATCACCTGGACTAGCCCCAAAGAGCAACCGTTTGAAATGCCAACAGGTGGTACCGCCATTATGCATCAAGGTGATAACCTGCTGTATTTGGCTCGTAAAGAATACGGCATCTATTTGGGTGGTCAGGTATTGCGGAAGTTGAAAATTACAAACTACAAAGTTTACCGGATTTCTCCCAACGGAGAAACTCAAGCCATACACCCGGCTGATGGTACCTTCCCAGAAAAAGTGAAGGAAGGTCGTGAGAAGGTACGTTATGTAGACCGCAGTATCGGTGAAAATCCCAGTCCTTCTAAAGTTAAGTTCAGCGGGACAGCTACCTACGACGCTCCCAATCCATAATGAACAGGGAATAGGGACAGTCAAATTTAGATTTTGAATTTAGGTAGTATTGTTATTTGTTAGTAGTTAGTTATAGGTTGTCATGATACTAACTACTAACAATTACTCAGTTTTTGCTTCAAAATTCTCTAGGTGCCAAGTTTCTAAAAAGTCGCCTAAGTTGATGCTGTCAAATCTCAGGTTCAATTCCCGCCTCCTTAAGTTGTGCTGCTAATCGTTCTGCTCGTTCTGAACCCCAGAGCAAAAGTTTACCGTTCTCATCCCACCACCGCAGCCAATAACCTGTGCGATTCTCTCTAGTTCCTTGCCATACCCCCAAAAATAATTCTATTTCAGCAATCCAGTAACGATTATTGACATCAGAGTTTCGTAGCTGATATCGTTTGGAACCATCCAATTGATAAACTTCCAGTTCCCCTATATCTGGTTCAAAAATGACGTAATTGGGAATTTCTAAGACTTGTTCGTAAAAAAACCATTTCCCTGGAGGGAAAGTCGGTTTACTGGAATACTCACCGCCTTCAGTGTCGGAAAGAAATTCCATGACAATAACTGGAGTATTACCTTGAAGTTGGGGTGTATAGCTGCGTTTGACTTCCTCCCGCGACACTCGAATAGAAGGTATATATGCCCAGTCCGGTGCTTTTACCACTACTTTCTGATTCACAGTGGCGCAAATGCCGTAGTTTGTAGTAATTAACGCATTCGGTGGTAACTTACTTGCAACTTGCAAACTTTCGGTTAAAGCTGCAGCAAGGGAAGGCTGATTAATATTGTCCACTGGCTCATCGTCTAAAACAAAGTCATCTGGTAGCTTTTCCCAGGTAATTTCATATTTGGCGGTACTGGCTAACATGGTACGGGGCTGGAATGTTTAGCTTTACTGTAGCGCTTGGGGATGTAGAGAGGGGTGAGAAACTGTATCGTAAAAGCTGTACACATCTGTACAAGTCTAGTCATTTTGTATAGGTACTGCTTTTGCAGTACCTATCAATTTCGGCATATTCTGCCAAACCCTTTCGGGTAAAGTTTACC
>JAAUSC010000131.1 GCA_012031965.1 Scytonema sp. RU_4_4 | reverse complement strand
AAACACGCCAGTCGCTACAACGGAGGGAACCTCCGCAACGCGCTGGCTCCCCAAGACCGCACTGGCTCCTCCGTGGGGACCCCGAGTTCCCCAGAGGGGACCCCACCCATCCCCTTGTCCCCCCCTCGTCTTCCTCTCTAATGCCTACACTATTAATTGCTCCTACTTCAGTTGTGGGAAACTGGCAGAAAGAAATTGCTAAGTTTGCACCTCATCTTAAAACAATGGTGCATCACGGTAGCAGCCGCATTCAGCAGGAGGCAGATTTTAAAGCAGCTAGTTTACAGCATGATGTAGTGATTACCTCCTTTACTCTGGCTCGCAAAGATGACAAGCTACTGAGTAGCCTGAAATGGCAGCGGGTGGTAGTGGATGAAGCGCAAAATATCAAAAATCCCAAAGCTGCACAGACTAAGGCAGTTTTAAAATTATCAGCAAAACACCGACTGGCGTTAACAGGAACTCCTGTAGAAAATCGCTTGCTGGATTTGTGGTCAATTTTTAATTTTCTCAACCCAGGTTACTTAGGGAAAGAAGCACAGTTCCGTAAGTCTTTTGAGATTCCAATTCAAAAGGAGAATGATAAATTAAAATCAACTACCCTCAAAAAGTTAGTTGAACCATTGATTTTACGACGTGTCAAGACTGACCAATCTATTATCGATGATTTGCCCGATAAAATTGAACAAAAACTATACACGAATTTAACGAAAGAACAGGCATCACTCTACGAAGTTGTTGTGAAGGATGTGGAGGAAAAACTAAAAACAGCAGATGGGATTCAACGCAAAGGATTAATTCTCTCTACACTGATGAAATTGAAGCAGATTTGTAATCATCCAGTACAATTTTTACAAGATGGGAGTGAGTTTTTACCCGAACGTTCCCATAAATTGAGTCGTTTAGCCGAGATGGTAGAGGAAGCTTTATCAGAAGGAGAAAGCCTTCTCATTTTTAGTCAATTTACTGAAATCTGCGAAAGTCTGGAGAAATATCTCAAACATAGTTTGCACTGCAATACATACTATTTACACGGAGGTACTAGCCGCCAAAGACGAGAGAACATGATTGCAGAATTTCAAGACTCAGAAACAGAATCGTCTGTTTTTATACTTTCTCTCAAAGCGGGTGGGGTTGGTATTACTCTTACGAAAGCTAACCACGTTTTCCACTTTGATCGCTGGTGGAATCCAGCAGTAGAGAATCAAGCAACTGACCGCGCTTTTCGTATTGGTCAAAAGAAGAACGTTTTTGTCCATAAATTTGTTGCTATTGGTACTCTAGAAGAGAGAATTGACCAAATGATTGAAGATAAGAAAAAACTCTCTGCTGCTGTTGTTGGTGCTGATGAATCGTGGTTGACAGAATTGGACAATGATGCATTTAAGGAACTGATTGCACTCAATAGAAGCGCGATTTTGGAGTAATTTATGGAGTAATTTATGGCTAAATTTAGTCGAACTTGGTGGGGCGATCGCTTTATTAAAGCGTTGGAAGCTTTTACCGATGACGCCAGACTACAGCGAGGACGTTCCTATGCTCGTGGTGGTAAAGTGTTGAGCTTTGAGATTGAGCACAATCACATCACAGCTAGAGTGAAAGGGTCGGTTAATCCTTACTTTGGTGTTTACAAAGAACCAACATACAACATTTCGATAGAAATTACTCCCATTGCTAAAGCACGTTGGAATGAAATTATCCAGCAACTTTCATCTAAAGCAAGTATTGTTTCTCGACTGCTCATTAACGAAGTTCCAGAAAATATTGAAGACTCTTTTTCAGAATTAGGATTAAACCTATTACCTCACAGCAGAAAAGATTTCAAAACCTCATGTTCTTGTCCAGATTATGCCAATCCCTGCAAGCATATTGCAGGGGTATACTACCTCGTTGCTTCCCAACTAGATCAGAATCCATTTTTGCTATTTGAACTGCGGGGATTGTCAAAAGCAGAACTTCAGGCAAAACTGGCTGAATCGCCATTAGGTAAATTACTTTCTGAGGAACTTGATGCCAAAGAAGTTAAAATAGAAGCCTCGACTTCTTTATATACAAAACTTTCTACACAGCAAATTACCAAAAATCCAAGTGCTAGAGAATTTTGGTTGGGGACAAAGCGATTACCTCAAACAATCGAGGTTGCAACTCCCAGCGCAGTCTCAGCAATCTTAATTAAGAAACAGGGTGATTTCCCTGCTTTTTGGCAAAAGGATAATTCTTTTATTGAAGCAATGGAGGAATTATATCAGCGAGTGAAAACGAAAAATCAGAATTTGATGTGAGGTGAACTGCATTGATTGATACTTCCCGCTCTAAAATTACCTCTGGCTGCGAAGCGTATTTTCTCTGCGTTCTGGAGCGCCTCTGCGGTTTTAAAATCGGTAATCTTTTGGCGGGAAGGGAGTAGCTAACAATAAACTCTGAGGTGGGCGAACAATTTCTCAGTTGAAATGCAAGAGAAAAAATTTGCCCATATCAAGCTGACTTAAACCCTCAGCTATACTGGACTTAGGGCATATTCACTGAAACCAATTGCCCCATAGCCATCCTATGCAGATTACTCTAAACCTCGACGAATCCCTTCTTAACGAAGCCTTCCAACTCACTAATCTCACCACTCAAGAAGAATTAATTAACCTGGCTCTGCAAGAACTTGTGCAATCGCGCCGCAAGAAAAACCTGCTCGACCTTGCAGGACAAATTCAATTTACCCAGGACTTCGACCATAAAGCCCTGCGCGAAACTCGTCATGCTGCTGATTGATACATCTGTTTGGATCAGTGTGTTCCGCGATCGCAGTGGTCAAGTACGCCAGCAGCTTGAAACCCTGATCGCTGATCGTGAAGTTTTACTTACCCGATTCACTCAGCTTGAACTACTTCAAGGTAGCCTAAATGAAAAAGAGTGGACTCTCCTCTCCACCTACCTTGAAACACAAGATTATGTTGAACTTACGAGTCATTCCTGGCAAGCGGCTGCCCGTATCTACTATGATTTGCGCCGCCAAGGACTCACGGTTCGCAGTCCGATTGATTGCTGTATTGCTCAAGCTGCTGTGGAGAATGACTTACTTTTAATTCACAACGATCACGACTTTGAAACTATTGCCCAAGTGCGATCGCTCCAACACCTGCGCTTTCAACCTTAAGTCCTTCCTAAAAAGCACCGAAGGGCAAACTCTGGTCAAGGAGTGCTGAGAGGCAATCTATTAGGACGTATTGAGAGATGATATCATGTCCGGTTAAAGACTTATCATTAAGACTGCAGCTTTGCTGAGCGCAGGGTTCAGGGGGAAAGGGTTTTAAGGTTTTTGCACAGATTCTCCGAAGAATAACTAATCAACCAGACTTGAAACGAAAACTTTAAGGAGTCATTTTCATCAGAGTTTGACAGAATATTCAATTCCGTCATCAAGCGGTAGTGTGACTGAGACAAAGCCATGAGCAGGATTACGGATATAATCCAGATAGGATGCGAGGTCATCTCGGAAAAGCTCTACATCATCAGCCAAAACGACAGAACCTTGCCGAAGGTTACCCAAGACAAGATGTAAAACGTCCAAATAGATGTCTTTCCAACCATCAAGGAAGAGCAAATCTATTGTGCTTCCAGTCTCACGCAATGTCTGCAGAGCATCACCAGCACGAATCTCGACAAACTGCGAGAGTCCTGCTTCTGCAAGATTTTGATTTGCCTTAGCAACCTTACTATTCTCAAGTTCTGAACCAACAACTAATCCGCCACCATTATCGCGCACGGCAGCAGCAAAATAGATTGTAGAGACACCGTAAGACGTACCGAATTCAACAATATGTTTGGCAGAGATAGAACGAGCGACTCCATAGAGGAATCTGCCAATGTCCCTTGAAATTGGTAGCAGTGCTTCGCGGAACATTTCTGACTTGTGTTCAGAACTAGAGGACTTCCAATCAGAACCGCTCTCGATAACCTGCTGAATAATCGTAGCGTCGTTATTATCAGCTAAGGTATGCAGCCGTTCGAGAACAGCTTGCACCTCTGGAAGTCGTAATGTTGAGTTGGTAGTCATTGAATTCGTCATATATTCTCCTATCATTGAAAATCTTTGTTGTAGAAAACACTATGAGCGGTATGACAACGAAGAAATTAAACCGCACTTCTTAGAAACTTCTCCATTGTATAATTCGTGAAAGTTTCTCCCCGAAGAGTCACTTGTTGTTCTTTCACAACTGAGAATCCCATATGCTGGAAAAATGGCTTTGCGGTAATACTCGCCTCAGTAAACAAACAATCCAACCCTAATTCAAATGCTTTTGCTTCAATTGCTTGATAGATTTGACGACCTACTCCGCGACGCTGATAGTTCTTATGGCAGTAAAAGCAATCAATATGACCATTGGGTTCTAGCTCTCCAAAACCGACAATCATTCCCTCTTCATCTGCAACGTAGGTAAATCTTTTTAAACAAACTTCTGACCAGTTTCTAAAGTAAATATCATCTGGTGCCCACGCTTTGACTTGATTGTTTGAGTAATCGCGGATGTTGACTTCACGCACTGTTTCGTGGAATAACTTTGCTATTTGCTCGGTGTCTTGTGTACGAAACAAACGTATTTCCATGAAAATCACTCTTGTAACGTATTCTAAATCTTACACCGTTTCAGCGGCTGTCCATTGATAAGATGACTTTCAACCAGTTCGGCTATATCTGCACGTTTGAGACGACCGTAATAATGTTTATTAGAGGCAATCTTTTTCTGAATTTTTGTTGGTAACCACGACGGTTCATGACGCTTAGGTTGATATACCAAAGCAACAGAGCCTGCTTCACAATGATCTAAACAACCAGAGCAACGAATTTCTACCTGATTTTCTAACTGTCGTTGTGAAATCTCTTCCTGGAAGGCTTCATAAATTTCTAGCGCTCCACAGTTATGACAGGAACCCTCTGGATCATTAGCATCACGTTGCTTTGTACAGACAAAGACACGATATTTAGGTGAATTCATAATTTCTTATTCCTCGATTGCGTTCACTTAGTCATGGTTGTTAGGAATGGTTGCTCTAAATATTGTTGATGCACTGCTAGTCTTTCAGTTTGTGAGTTGACGCCATCCTCAACTCGTGCTGAATTGCCATCTTTAGGTGAGATAAAGAGGATATGTAGTTCCTCTATAATTTCCGCTGAATGTTCAGCATCTTTGGGAATCCAGAGAATATCTCCTGCACCAACTTCTACGACTTGTTTTTGCCCATCAATTAAAGCAATGAAACGCGCCCTTCCTGACAGAATGACCAATAGTTCTTCGCCCTGATGGTGAGTTTCCCAAAAGCCCTGTGCATCGTTGATTTTGACAACTCCCAAAAGGTGTGAGTCATTAAACACTCCGAACAGGCGCGGACTGATACCTGATACTTGGTTCAGTTCTGCTGAAAGAGTAAATTTTTTCATGACTAACTGGTAAAATATGAGTGTTAACTCATATCATATGAGCGATAACTCACTTTTTGCAACTCGCATTTTATTGCATCATTCAAATGCCTCGCAAAATTCCCACTACACCCCGCAAATTACCACAACAAGACCGTTCTAAAGTGACAGTTGATGCCATTCTGACTGCAACTGCTCGCATTCTGACTGAAGAGGGCTACGATAAAGCAAGTACAAATCGGATTGCAGAGTTAGCTGGAGTAAGTATTGGCTCGCTGTATCAGTACTTCCCTAACAAAGAAGCTTTGGTTGCTGCGCTTGCTGCTCAGCATACGAACGAGATGGTTGAGCTTGTCGAATCAAAATTGAACGATTTGTTTGATGTACCGCCTGAAGTTGCAATACCCGAATTAGTAAAAGCGGTCATTGCGGCTCACGCAGTGAATCCAATGTTGCATAAAGTGTTGGATGAGGAAGTTCCTCGTGTAGGTAGGCTCAAACAAGTCGAAAACCCAGAAGAACAAATTAACGCTATGCTTCGAGCTTATTTGGAGAGATGGAGCGATGTTCCTACAGGAAGCCGCGCAAAAGGCGATGCTGCAAAGCAGCCGCTACGCGATCGCCTGAAACCACAAAACCTGGATCTGACAGTGTTCATCCTAGGACGCACCGTTGAATCCCTCTGTCATGCAGCAGTCATTGAACATCCAGAATTGCTGAGTGATGGACAGCTTGAACAAGAAATTACAAATCTTTTGTTGTCCTACTTGTTAGAAAAAACGTCATGAGCACAAATTGAAGTCAAAACTAAAGGTAATCTAACTTAAGTTTTGGCTTCTGCTAACCTATCTTTTCGTCCATCGGACTCACGTTACATTTCTGATATATTTCTTACGAAGACCAAGGCTCGCGAAAGCTGGGGTAAAGTGTTAATCCCCCATCAATAAACAAGGTTTGACCAGTAATATAAGCGGCTTCATCTGAGCTAAGAAATGCGACAGCCGCTGCCATTTCTTCTGAGGTTCCAGCACGACCCATAGGAATATTGCTCTCAACTTCAGCCTTCGCCTTTGGGTCATTAATCCATGAGTTATTAATTGGTGTTATTGTTGCTCCTGGTGCAATTGCATTCACGCGAATGTTATGAGATGCGTATTCCAAAGCTAAAGAACGGGTGAGATTTTCCATTCCTCCTTTACTTACAGAATACCCAATATATTGAGGTTTAGGAATGAGTTCGTGAACGCTGGAAATATTAATAATAACTCCACTATCCTGACGAGAAAGGAAATGTTTGAGTGCTTCACGGGCGCAGATGTATGCACCTCGGAGATTTACGGCAATGACTTTGTCAAAATTTTCTATTTTAATTTCATGAGCTGCACCTTCAATTTGAATGCCAGCGTTGTTAATTAAAATATCCAATTGCCAAACTTTTCCACAACAGTAGCCACCATTTTGACGACCTCTTCTTCTTTAGAGACATCTGCTTGGACTAGGATGTTTTCAACACCACAACCTCGAATTTCTCCGCAAGCATTCTCCACCATTTCTTCAGTATCTTTAGCATCTTCAGGGCTTTTCCTGTAGTTAATAGCAACGTTTGCTCCTTCTTGAGCAAATCTCACTGCAATTGCTTGCCCAATTCCCGAACTGGCACCTGTCACCAACACACTCTTGCCTTTTAAACCTTTCATCACCATCAAACCTTCTTCAAAAAGTACTTTGTAATTGCACTTCAGCACAACTACAACCCTATCGACTTTATTGCAAACGAACTAGGGGTTTAGATCCTCCCCCGATGGATGTATCTGAATTAACAAGAAAGTCAAAGTGATAGAAAAAATCACAAAGCATTTTTCATAAATAAGTTGCTTTGTCAATATGTAAAAAGACTAAAAATATGTAAAAATTATTGCACCAAGGTTAAACCCAAGAATTTGAATTTTGTGCCTCCTGCGGAGGAAATGTTAGCGTAGCTTGTCCACAGGACATAAGGCATACGTTTGAGCAGTGAGTGGTCAGTCAATTGGATCGATACGGTTAACGAAGATAGCCAGCCCTATCATTGGTAATGCTGGAATAAGACAAATGAGCCACTGATTCAAACTCAGTGGGGCAGTTTGAAATAAGGCGTTCATGACGCTCCACTGGCTAAAGATGATTTGCAATAAAATAGAGCCGACTATACCAAGGGTAATAACGGGAGCATCCTTAATTGTTGTTGCCTTACCTCGTAGTTTGGCGGCGATTGCTTTACCCCACTGGCTGATACTCAACAAATATACAATTCTCCCAGCAATCAGCGCTTGGATTGCTATTGTCCGGGCGATCGCAATGTCTCCTGTTGTGCGACGTGCCCATTCAAACATCCCAAAAATCAAAATCCAGTTGAAGGCAGAGACAGCAAAAATTCGCCAAAGCAACTGCTTTGATAGTAAGGGTTCGCGAGGATTACGTGGGGGTTGCTGCATCACTCGATTGGACTTTGGTTCAAATGCCAGTGGGACAGTCATGGCGACAGAGTTGACCATGTTCAGCCACAGGATTTGCAAAGATAAGATAGGCAATTCCCATGCCATCAAGGCACTGAGCAGAATTGTCATCGACTCGCCACCATTGACAGGTAGGATAAAGGCGATTCCTGCGGAGAGCTACGCTTAACGCCTTTCGCAAGTTTTGGTAAACTGTTCGTCCTTCCTCGACCGCTGCTTCTATTGAAGCGAAGTTGTCATCCACCAGCAGCATATCAGCAGCTTCTTTGGCAACATCTGTTCCTGCGCCGCCCATCGCAATGCCGATATCCGCCTGTTTAAGGGCAGGTGCATCATTGACCCTATCCCCCGTCATTGCGACAATCTCGCCTTTAGATTGCAACGCTTCGACAAGACACAGTTTCTGGGCGGGAGCAACTCTGGCGAAAACGACTCCTATTTCTGCTGCTTGTACCAGTTCCCCATCATTCATCTGTTCTAATTCTCGCCCCTCAAACACCAACACCTCACCGTCTTTTTGCAACCCCAGTTTTTCGGCAATTGCTACTGCTGTGGTTTTGTGGTCTCCAGTGATCATCTTCACCTGAATTCCAGCAGAGTGACAGGCTTGGATAGCTGGAAACACTTCCTGACGTGGGGGGTCAATCATCCCTTGCAAACCCAGGAAAATGAGTTCTAACGCAGTATCTTTATGACCCAAGGATTTAGAATTGCTGTCCACTAACTTTTTAGCAAAAGCAAGTACCCGCAGACCTTGTTTTGTCATTGTCTCTACTTCTAATTCCACAGAAACACGGTCTAGAGGAACAGGCTTACCACTGGCATTCAACATCTGCTGACAGCGGCTTAGAACAGCCTCCACCGAGCCTTTGACGTAAATCGTTCTTTTTGAAGAATCTGGAGTGAAAGATGAACTGTTTGTGCGTTTATCGTTTGTCCTTGTGCCATGCAACGTAGCCATGTACTGATAGTCGGATGCAAAGGGAAGAGTATCCAACCTAGGCATGGCTTCTGTGAGTTTGGACTGACTCAAGCCAGCTTTTCTGGCAGCAACAACTAAAGCGCCCAGGCTGTGACTCTCCTGTGAGGGCAGACTCATCCACTTGCAAGTTGCGCGTACTGGCAAGTCGGAGGTCAGCCGGAACTTTATCACCAGAACTGAGGAGCACTAAGTCTCCTGGTACCAATTCCCTAGCACAGATGCGAGCTTTTTGCCCACCACGTATGACAGTCGCCTCTGTCGTTACTGCTTTTGCAAGAGCAGCAATAGCTCCTTCCGCCTTCGACTCCTGCACGTAACCAATAATCGCGTTGAGAACTGTCACGCCCCAAATTACAGTTATTGATGTCCTTGCCACTTTAAATGATGCTGAATCTGGACGACGTGGCTACATACTTTCGGGAGATAAGTCGGAGCTAAAACGATACAATGTTGCCATTCAGTTAATTGACCCAAAACTCGACAAATTACGAAAATTTGTGGGTAACAATCCTAACCAGCAGCAACGATTGGTAAAACTAGAATCCTTGTTGGATAAAAGGCTTGTTTTATCTCAGCAGTCTATTAATCTTTACCAAAAAGGCAAATTCTCTCCAGCAACTCAAAATTCCCTAGCGAATACTCTTAGTCAACGCAATTTACATAACATTCAACAAGTGATTGATCAAATGCAATTTGAAGAAGAACAGGCGCTCGAAGTCTGGGTTAACGAATCTCAATCTAGCATTCAGTCAAGAATGCTAATTGAAATTTTAGGAACTTTTGTCACCTTTGTCATCCTCTTTGGAGTCTATGCTCAACTTTATCGCCAAATGATGAAGCGCCAGAAAGCAGAAATTCTTCAACGCCAGTTACTCCAAGAAAAAGAATTAGGTGAACTTAAACTTCAGTTTTTTTCAATGGCTTCTCACGAATTTCGTACTCCTTTGAGTATCATTTTAGGGTCATCTCAACTCTTAGAAGAAAGTCTCCAGTCTCAAATTGAAAAACAAAAACTCAAAAATCTCTATCGTATCCAGTCTTCAGCTCGGTTAATGGCTCAACTTCTATCAGATATCCTAACCTTAGCAAGAGCAGAAGCAGGAAAGCTTGAGTACAAACCTGAATTAGTGGAAATGCAAACTTTTTGTCTCAATTTAATTGAAGATATCCAAACTTTAAGTGAAGCTCGACATTCTATTAGCTTTGATAAACAGGGTAGTTCCACTCATGCTTGGGTAGATGAAAAATTGCTTTACTCCATCCTAAGTAATCTTCTTTATAATGCTATCAAATATTCACCTGAAAGGAAAAGTATATATTTTACTTTAAAATCGGAACCAGAAGCAGTAACATTTTACATAAAAGATGAGGGTATTGGTATTCCGCAAGAAACAATAACACAACTGTATGAGCCTTTCCAACGAGGTAACAATGTCAGAGGAATTTTGGGTACGGGTTTGGGGCTAGCAGTAGTCAAAAAATGCTTGGATTTACATCAAGGAGAAATTACTGTGGAGAGTGTCGTAGGAGTTGGAACAACCTTCACAGTGATAATTCCTCAAAAAATGAGAAATTGATACTCTCCATTAAGATAATTATGGAAGATAATTATGGGTACTGAGTGGAGTGTCTAAAAAGGTTCTGTGAATATCTTGAATCCGAATTTAGTACTGATGAATTGCCACAAAGTATTTTCTTTTTTGAAAAAATAGATACTTTTTTACTTTTCTTCAATTCCTACCCTAAGACAGTAGGAAGAAATGACAATTAACGATAAGAATGTAGATAGAAATAGTTTGATGAATGACTTTAACTCTATAAATTTATCGGAATCTTGTCAGTGAGTACAAATAAACCAGTAACTGTTCAAAACAATTCTGCAACAAAAAATCGTGAGCCTCACAATAATAACACAAAAAGTTGGTTAGGGTTGTGGTTGGGTTTGACCGGACTTGCAATTGTTTCAATAACAGCGAGAGAAGTGTTCACAGCTTCTTTAAACAGCACACCTTTAATGCAGGCAGATTTAAATCCACAGGAGGCGGCTGTATTTAACAGTGATCGCATTTCCGAGCAAAGGTTACAATTTTCCGAGTTAACTCGCCCTGTAAATATTTTAGTTATGGGAATGAGTGTCCTCTCATCAGATATTCAAAGCTCTCCTAAAGAAACTAAAAATCTCAAATACCTACCCCAGGTAAACTCCTTTGATGGTCTTTCGGATGTCATGCTCTTGGTGAGATTTGACCCACAAAAGAAAAAAATCATCATGCTTTCTATTCCGAGAGATACCCGTGTCCATATTGAGGGACATGGCGTGAGAAAAATTAATGCCGCTAATGTTCAAGGTGGACTTTCTTTAAGCACCAAGACTGTTAGTGAATTGTTGGGAGGAGTAGAAATTGACCGATATGTGCGGATTAATGTTTTAGGAGTTAGCAAGCTGATAGATGCTTTGGGAGGAGTGACGGTTGATGTCCCAAAAGATATGAAGTATCAAGATGATTCCCAGCATTTATACATCAATTTAAAAGCTGGAAAGCAATATCTCAATGGCGATAAAGCATTACAACTGTTACGCTACCGTCATGATGGGCTTGGGGACATTGGTCGGGTTGAGCGACAACAAATGGTCATGAGGTCACTTATGGAGCAAACTCTCAATCCAAGCATTATAGTAAGATTACCAGAAATTATTAAAGTCATTCAATCCCACATTGATACGAATTTGACGGTTGAAGAATTGATGACACTCGCAGGCTTTGGAATGCAAAACAACGGCTCAAATGTAGAGATGTTAATGGTTCCAGGTCGGTATAGCCAAAAGGGGGAACTTGAGGCTAGCTACTGGATACCAGATAGCGATCGCATCGCGGCTATTATGACTCAAAACTTTGATTTAGAGCCTGTTAAGACATTACAAGCATCTGATCCAAGTACTTTACAAATAGATATTCAAGATACGACTCTTAGCGATAGCACCAGTGTGCAAGATTTGATCACAAAATTGCAACAAGCTGGTTATACCAATGTTTATGTGTCTAATTCTTGGAGTACACCTGTCAGCGTGACTGAGATTGTCGCCCAACAAAAAGATAGCGCAAGTGCCCAAGCAATTCGCAAGATTTTGGGATTTGGAGAAGTTCAAGTGCCAAGCACTCCTTACCTCGACTCACACATTACTATTGTGCTGGGTAAGGATTGGTCAGAGCAACAAGATAGCGATTTTGAATTGAATGCAACACATCAAGGAGTTAAAGATCCGCAGATAAACGCGAATGAAGATGTACTTTATCTGGATGAGAACCCCTAAATACACTTGATTTATCTGATTAAATATTCAGTCAGCCTTATGGGCTTTTTGTCAATCCGTCAGATATTTGACATGATTAAAATTAAAATAACCTTTATCATCAATCTCATAACACCCACTTAACATTCAAATGCATTTTTAACAATAGAATATTAAAAGTATAAAAAAAATAATGATATGCCTTCTTTATGATTTATGATTCATCAATTCAGAAATGCCAAATCATCTGCACAAGAGCACACCTTGGTGTGACCAGATTGCAGATGACAAATGACCATTAACAAATAACTATGGTTTTTGGGTGGCGATCGCTAATTTTGCTCCCTCCACTCGCCGCACTTTATCCATGACTGCTACAACTTGACCGTGATTGACCCCTTCATCCGCATTTAACACAACCATCATTTGTTGTTGGGGCTGAACTTTTTGTCGCACACTGTTTTCCAACTGTTCTAAACTAATAGACTGTCTATCCAAAAAGATTTGCCCACTTTTATCGATTGTCACTGTGACTTGTGCTGGGCGCTCTGTTTGTGCTGTCGCCGCTTTGGGTAAGTTGACTGGTAATCCCTGCGATCGTGTTAAAAACAGCGTTGACATGATAAAAAACGTCAAAATCGCAAATATCACGTCAATCATCGGCACGATGTTAATCTGCGGTGGTATCTCTAGTTCATCTTGCAGACGCATAAGCTCTGTCTCCTCTTTCATAGCGACGGCGATAAAGTAATTCTAGCTGTCCGCCGTACTCCTGAATGAGCGCAATTTGGCGCTGGTAAAGTCCCCGGAATGTGTTGGCAAATAGGAGTACAAAAATAGCAACAACTAATCCTGATGCAGTAGAAACTAACGCTTCACTAATACCAGACGTCACATTTGCTGTTCTAGTACCTCCCACATCACCGATGTTAATTGAGGCAAAAGAGACAATCAATCCCAAAACAGTTCCCAGAAGTCCCAACAGTGGTGCAAGAGAGATAATTGTATCGAAGATGGTTTGAAAACGCTTGAGCAAAGGTATCTCGGCTTGCGCTTCACTTTCTAATGCCAAGCGAAATTCTTCTGGATTTGGTTCTTCGAGTTCTAAAGCCGTCAGAAAAATGCGTGCGATGGGTAAATCTGCATTTTTCTGTAGTTGCTCCATTGCACCAACAATATTATCACGACGGTAAAGGTTCAACACCTCTCGCACCACGCGATTTTGCCGAGTATTAATTTTTACCCAAAATCTAACGCGCTCGATAATCAAAGCAACTGCCAGCACAGAGAACGCCAGCAGTGGCCACATTACCACACCACCTGCCGAAAACAGATTTGTAATTAACATGTACTATTCTCTCAAGCCACTAATCTTGTTAGACTACCAGATTATCAGTAACAACTGATATAAGTTCTCAATATAAATTAAAGGAAATGAAAATTCCTGCTCTGACAATCAATGTTTATTATCTAAATTTTTTTGAATACCATAGATGCTGGATGGAAGCAATATTTTACTCTACAAAAGGTTTAGGACGATCTTAATAGCCTAATTGACATTTACGAGAAAATGCTTTAATCTACCTAAGTTGCTGATAATAGGTAGCATTAACTATGAGCTTTTCTGGTACGGCTATAGAGCAACGAGGCAAAGAAGCAAGGGCGCTTAGGACGTTTCTCGCTTTGAGTTTGATAGGCTCATTAGGACTGCACCTTGGTGTACTGGCTTCGGGTATAGTCAATAATTTCTTGAAGCGAGTGCAAGAAATTGACTCAGAACCCATAGAAGTGGCAATTATTGAAACGCCTGCTCCAAAACCAGTAGAAGAGCCTAAAGAGCCAGTAAAACCTCGTCAAGAAGCTCCAAAACCAAAGCTCATAGAGCCAATCAAGACCCAGTCAGTAGAACAACCAAAACCAGTACAGCCTAGACAAACAATAGTAGTGCCGCAAAAACTTGAAGTCAAGCCTCAAAGAGTTGTCACTGCGCCGATAGAAAAGCCAAATCCAAAACCTCAACCGCGAATAGCTCAACCAACAAACACACAGAGTAAACCAAACCCTGCCCCTATCGCTGCTAATACTGCTCCTACACAGCAGTCTAGTGATAATTTGAAACAGACATTGAGGGGGTTGCGAGACTCTAGAGCAAGTCAAGGAGGTGGCGGCGGAGGGGGTGGTGGTACTCCTATCGCTGTCGGTTCGGGAAGTGGTACTGTAACTTCTGGCACTGGGACAGGGACAGGTAGTGGTTCCGGTTCTGGTATTGGGACAGGGACAGGTAGTGGTACTGGTAGTGGTACTGGTTCAGGTCGTGGTGTTAATACTGGCAACAGAGAAGGAAGCGGTAAAATAGAAGTAGCCACAGCTCCCAGACCAAGAACTGAAGGTTCAAGATTAAATTTTTCAGATTGTGTCAAGTGTGACATTAAGTACCCAGAAAGAGCTAGACGGCGGGGCGTTGAAGGTAAGCCAGATGTTGCTTTTGATGTTGATAGGGATGGTAATGTCTCTAATGTGCGGCTAACTCGTTCCAGTGGTAGCAGGGAATTGGATGAAGAGCTGGTGAATCAAGCAAGAAACTTTAAATTAAATTCCTCAGCTGCTGAAAGACAAAACGTACGATTGTCTGCCAATTTCGCCATACAGGGGTCACGGAATCACCAGGAAGCCCTGAAGCGTAAAAGGGATAGACAAGAGGCTCGCAGACAAGCAGAACAAAGAGAGCGTGAAGCTGCTAGTACAACAGAAGAAAATTCTGGGCGCAGACGGCGAACAATCGCATCAACTAATCCCGAGGCTGTCACAGATACTACCCCAGCAACCAGAACAATTAGGCGTAGGCGAGAGTTGGTAACCACTTCCACTGCTTCAGAATCTACTATAAGTCGTCGGTTACAGCGTCGGTTACAGCGTAGAAGCGTAGCTACCAGTAGTTCCAGTTCGGAATCAGTACGCACAAACAGACAGCAGCGTTTAGCAGAATCTCTTAGAAGAAGAAGAGAGCGTTTGGCTAATACCACTCGGCGGAGTCAAGAACAAGCTTCTACAAGTCAGAGCAACTCGCAGCAACCCTTACGTCGTCGGCGGAAACGGAATCAAGACGGCTCAAACACTCAGAACCGCTTGCGCGAGACTTTACGTTTTCACAGACAGCAATCTCCGTCTGGGGCTGCACCTTCCAGTGCTGGTGGAAATAATGAATAACGCCTGTTCTAGTTCTAAAGCAGAAAGAAAATGCGTGCGATGGGTAAATCTGCATTTTTTTGTAGTGTCTCCATTGCATCAACAACATTATCGCGACGGTAAAGGTTCAAAACTTTTCACACCACATGGTGTTGACGAGTATTAGTCTTTGCCCAAAATCTACTGCGCTCAGTAACTCGATAATTAGAGTAACGTTTAGCGACAGATAAAGCCAGCAGTGGTTACATCACTACGTCGCCTGCCGAAAACAGATTTGTAATTAGCATGTACTATTTTCTCAAGCCACTCATTTTGTTAGACTACCACATTGTAGATTGCAACTGATATAATTTATCAACAGAGATTAAAATAAATGAAAAATCCCTGTCAAATATGATCTATCTGTGACAAGCAATTTTTTATCTAAATTTTTTGAAAATACTACAGATATTAGATTGAAGCTACATTTCGCTCTATATAATGACAATAATTGTCTTAACAGCCTAATTGACATTTACAAGAAAATGTTTTAATCTGCCTAAGTTGCTGATAATGGATAGCATTAAACTATGGGCTTTTTTGGTACGGCTATAGAGCAACGGGGTAAAGAAGAAAGGGCGCTTAGGGCATTTCTCGCTTTTAGTCTAATAGGCTCATTAGGGCTCCATATTGGTGTACTTGCTTCCGGTATAGTTAATAATTTTTTGAAGCAAGTGCAAGAAATTGACAAAGAACCGATAGAAGTGGCGATTATTGAAACACCTCCTCCAAAACCAATAGAAAAGCCTAAAGAGCCAGTCAAACCTCGTCAGGAGGCTCCAAAACCAAAGATTGTAGAGCCAATCAAACCCAAAGCGGTGCTACCCCAGAAAACAGTGATAGTGCCGAAAAAGCCACCAGTGCAGCCGCCAAAAATAGTAACACCACCAGTAGAAAAGCCAGATCCAAAACCTTTACCGAAAATTCCTCAATTAGATACACAAAGCAAACCTGACCCTGCTCCAAAACCACAGGCTGATCAAAATTTAAAACGAACGTTGAGGGATTTGCGAAACTCCAAAGTTAGTCTAAGAGGCGGCGGTGGGGGTAATAGTCCCCCTGTTGTCACAGGTTCAGGAGGTGGTACTGTCATGTCTGGTACAGGGACTGGTTCTGGTATAGGCTCAGGTAGTGGTTCAGGAACTGGCTCTGGTATTGGTAGCGGTACTGGCTCTGGTATAGGCTCAGGGACTGGTAGTGGACAAGGAAGTGGTAAGACACAAGTCGCGACAGCTCCCAAACCAAGAACCCCTGCCCCGACACAACTGGATTTTGCAGATTGTGTCAGATGTGACATCAAGTATCCAGAAAGGGCTAAACGGCGAGGTGTAGAAGGTAGACCAGGTATTGCTTTTGATGTTGACAAAATGGTAATGTTAATAACATCCGGCTTATCCGCCCTAGTGGTCACAAAGAGCTTGATGAAGCACTCGTAGCGCAAGCAAAAGACTTTAAATTAAATTCCGCAGCTGCTGGTAGACAAAACGTACAATTATTTGCAAATTTCGCTATCCAGGGATCACGGAGTAACCAAGAAGCTCTACAGCGTCAAAGAGAAAGACAGGAAAAACTAGAAGCTCAAAAACAACAACGAGAAGCAGAGCAGAGAAACCGCGAAGCCGTTTCCAATGAAGAAGAAACTTCTGGACGTAGAAGAAGACGAGCCATATCAACAACTCCAGAAGCAGCCCCGCAAACCACGACAGAAACTGGAATCAGGGGTAGGCGAGATATACCAAGTACACCTACAGAATCAAATTCCGAACAAGTAACTCCACAGCCACCGACTTCAACTCCGCCATTAGAGCAAAATTCTTCCGAAGAGAATGAGCAGCAACCCTCCTCTCGGCGCAAAAGAAATCTAGACACCTCTGACAATCAAAATGATTTGGGCGAGCAATTACGTAGAAGTCGAAATCAATCTCAGCCATCTGAAGAGGTACCTTCAAATACTGGTGGAAATAATGAATAACATAGACTTGACGTAGACTTGGAGTAAAAACTTCAGTCATCCTTTAGAATGTCAAAGTATCATTTGAATAAAGTCTCTAAGTAGGAGTAGATGTTAGGCGGTTTTCCAGCAGACAATCTACAATAGATGATTATGGTTAAGAAAATCGTAATCATCGGTGCTGGACCTAGCGGACTTCTACTTGCTCACTACCTGTTGCGTCGTGGTGACAAATACCAGGTTGATATTTATGAGCGCCGCAACGATCCCAGAATTGTCTCATTCTCAAATTCTAGAACATTCCCTATTTCTCTAAACGAAAGGGGAATGAGTGCTTTAGGCAAGTTGGAGGGCATTGAGGAAGCTGTTAGGGCTATTAGCTTAGAGGTGACGGGAGGAGTTTTTCATCAAAAAAATGGCAAGACTCGATTTTCTCCAAAAAAGAAACCTCTTGTGACTCTTGATCGTACTAACTTGGCGATCGCTCTGTTGCAAAAGTTGACCGAGAAGTACGACAATAGCAGGCTCAAGATTCACTTCAACTGCCAATGCATACAGGTAGATTTTGCTAGCAAAATGGTGAGACTGAAAAATTTAAAAACACAAGAGGATTTCACCACCAGTTACAACCTATTAGTTGGTGCGGATGGGGCACGTTCTGTTGTTAGGGAGTATTTTCTTTCTACAGAACTTTTTGAATATGAACAGAAGTATGTACCCTCTGATTATAAATCGATTTTCTTACCTCGCCCTGACGAAAACTTAAGAAAGGACATAACACCGAGCAACATCCACTCCTGGATGCTAGAAGATGGCACAGTTTTGTTACTGCTGTATCAAGCAGACGGAACAATGAGTGGTGTCATCCACTTTCCCCGAAATAAGAATCAGGTGGCTGGTCTTTCCTCTAAAGAAGAAGTCCTCACATTCTTTCAAAAGAATTTCCCACAAGTTGGGCAACTCATGTCGGATGAGGAAGTTGAAGCTTTCCTCAATAGACCAATATCAACAATGTTGACAATCAGATGTAGTTGCTATCACCAAGGTGACAGCGTACTGCTCATTGGAGACGCAGCACATGCTGTATCTTTCTTTATTGGTCAAGGTTGCAATGCAGCACTTGAAGATGTTGTTTTGTTTGACAATCTTTTGAATGAATATTCTGATGATTTAGTAGTAGCGATAGAACAATTTACTATTCGCCGTAAGCAAGATGCCCATGCTCTAGTAGAACTGGGTGACAGCACATTTCCTCTATCTAAAATTTTATTTACAGAGTTTGTCTTAAGAGAACTTCTTGCCAAAACTCTGCACCAACTATTTCCGAAGCGTTTCCCAGCTTCACTATCTGATTTGATATTTGAAAGCTCAGCTCCCTATTCAGAAATTTTGAATTCATACAAAGGCTGGATATCCAAAGTGAAAAAATCAAACGAAAAGTTTTCGGCAGACTTGTAGCAATTTTTAAATTTGCTAATATTCTACTCAGGAAACAAAAAACTGGTTTTACAGGAGACATTTACCATGCTTCAGCAATGGTTCAAAAGTATCTAGAGTCTC
>JAAUSC010000130.1 GCA_012031965.1 Scytonema sp. RU_4_4 | reverse complement strand
AGTGAAAAAGTATAATCTGTATGGCATTTTTACGCAAGACTTAGTAGGCGACTAGGTATACAAATACTTATGGACAAAAACAGAGCTATTGCTTAGATTCATTGTATTTTTTGTCCTGCGTCTATACTAGGGAGGGTGTGTAATGGATTTTCAAAAAACCCTGGTTTACAGTACTTTGATTCCCTTTTCTACAAGACAATTGCCACTCCAACAAATAGCATGAACTTCCAGTTTTTAGACAACAGGATTTGTACTGTTGATGTATTCCACTAATTGTTTGCGACCACTACCTCTCCAGTCTTTGCGAGGCTTTTTGGTATTGCTTATTGCCGCCATCAACTCTTGTGAATCAGAGTTAGATACGTGTATATCAGGTGCTTGGCTATTAATAGCTGCTAAGGAACTAAAGAACAATCCTGTGATGAAAAGTGAAATGGCAGCACGCATAATAAATGTCTATTTTAGAACTCTTCATTTCACTGATACTTAGTTTTTTTTAGTGCATCCGGATAATTCATTAAAAAGTATTTTTTTTTACTATAATTTTTTCGATTATCTGCTGATATATTCAACTATTAACCAATTAAGAGCGCGATTCATTCGACCCCAAATCGTGAGCAGTTGCTCATCAAAAAAGGTTTGCAACTGCTCATTAATGTGCGATCGCAAAGTCACCCTCCGCCAAGTATGCCCCCTATGTATACTTGGCGCAGTGATAGTAAATTTGTAATCTTGCTCAGATATACGGTGAAAGATGCCCTGGAAACGGCAGGTGTCCTGTATAGTTACGGTATGATTGCTATCAACGTCATAATATTGACGAGGCAATAAAAAAGGGCAGTTTCCATGAACTGGATATAATTCTGGTTCTTCTAAATAGTGCAGTTGCCAATGCAACCAATCCGGATCTTTTGGTTGCAAATTCAATAATGGAATCATTGCTGCAGGTGCATATTTATCATGTAATAAAGCTTCTTGTAAAACTCTAACTGGCAGATTTCGGGGACTGACATTCAACTCAACACATAAAGCAGCAGCCATACCTGCAGCTTGACCAATACTCATCACCACAGGCTGCAATCTGGTTGCTCCATTAGCAATATGAGAGACAGAAATGTTCTTCTCGCATACCAGTAAACCATCTGTTGCTGTAGGAACTAGACAACGGTAGGGAATTGTGAAGGGAGTTCCCGTCTTCCGTCCTCCCCAGCGCATCGATTTGGGTTGCACCTGGAACTCAACACCCGGATAATGATGGTCGTTGGGGTAGTTAGCGATCGCTATTGCATCTGTTTTAAAGGTGCAACCCTACCTCCAGCTATAGGCAAAATATCTTGTTCTCGCACAGTCGTTAGTCCCACTACGCGGCGGCTTTCCCGGTAATAGGGGTGGATGAACCATATTTCAACGACTTCTGAGTTTTTTACAGCGATGAAAGCAGAAAGCCCATCTCATAGGCGGTGTGGGACGGACAGATACCTACGGATGTTAAAAAATCTCTTTCAACTCGTACCCATAAATGTGAATGTGGTTGTGAGTTGCAAAGAGACACGAATGCAGCAATCAATATTCTAAATCTTGCAAAAGCTAGGTTGGGACACAACCGAAGTCACGCTCTGCGGAGTTGGAATCTCTACTCTAGTTGGCTCAAGCCTGCTTGAGCAAGTGCTGACGTAGATGACACAATCCCCGTGCGTTCACGCCGGGGAGTGTCAACTCAACGGACCGATAAAATTTTCAGATACTCAGTCGCAACCCAACCATTAGAAGCAACCCAGTTGTTGGATTTTACTTGAATCCAACGCAAACCGTCATTATCTTTGCCTTCACCGTACACATAGACTTTTGACCCATTAGGAATCTTACCAAGCTCACGAGCACTTGTATCTGCTTGTTCCCGAACATTCAGACCACTCGGAGCATTGATGACGAGCACTTCTGCAATAGACCCAGATGTTTCTGGCTGGATATCGACATGGTTTTAAAAACATACCAAGTGTCGTATTGAGGACATCCAGGATTTCCAAGTTTCTCAAACAGAGTCACTCTATAGTGGTCTTTATCTGCTTCGGCTCTATCTCTGACTCTAAATGACTTTCCACGACTGAGGTTATACTTCTCACAAAGTCCAAGCTGACTTGAGTCCTTAAGACTCTGTTTGAAATTCGTTCCGTCTGAATATGTGACTTTCAATAAGTATGCCATTGACGTATCTCCTTGTTGGATTTTCAACACCTATTAAATATTAGTGTCTTTTGCTGAATACCCACACTGAGAGTCGTAAAACTATCCTTGCAGAATCAAATAAGCTGGCAAATACCTCAAAAAAAGAAAATTTATGACTTCAGACGTACAATAGTTCCAACGTCAGCATCGAAAAATCTCCAGAGTTATCATACTTAACTAGCAGTTGTTGCATCTCGGAGGTTTTCACTAACCAATTTACTGCCATAGTAAAGGAAGTCCCAATACTTACTTTTTTTGGACAACTGATAGAAACTCCGTCAGGCAAAAAGAAAGTTTTGTGTTCTTTCCAGCCCCAGTGTAGGTGAGTCGCTACGGGTGCTGAAATTTTTAAATCAGGAGTCATAGTTACAGCAGTTCCTTGCCAATGACCGCTTAAATCTCTTAGAGATAATTGATTGAGTTCATTTGACCAGTATTGACTAGGAAAGCCAGTAGCATCTTCGCGAATATTTGCGATTCTGAACAAACTACCACTCTCATCATAAACTATGCCTACACTATGTCTTAATTCCTCATACTTAAAAAATAATTCAACACCAAAATATGAACCTGTTTTTAACTTAGTTGAAACCCAAGCAGCATGCCCTGATTCAAAGAAAATACCTCTCATCGATTCAGTTTGTGGATGAAACACTCCATCTGATAAGCTATTGGAGAGTTGATTATATTCCCAGCTTTGTTCTAATCTTCTGCCGTCAGCATATACAGAATAATTCGTGTGAGTGATTTCGGTTTCCTCTGGATGACTCCGAAAACTTCTGAGACTTTGAAACGATTCTGTTACCTCACCTTCGGGAGAATATCTTGTCCAAATTCCATGCCAGTCACGCAAATGGTTAGTCGTGAAATTTTTCCAATTTTGTTCTTTTAAATCCATAAAATATAACTTCTTTGCATCTACGGTAGTGTAACACACTGTTATTTAACTATTAGTTTTTAGCCCTAAAATGCTCACAATCATTGGTTGCGGTAATCTCAATCGTAGTGATGACGGCGTAGGCGTACTCATTGCTCAACGCCTGCAAAAATATCTTGCTCAATATCCTCATTCTCATGTGCGAGTTTATGACTGTGGTACTGCAGGGATGGAGGTGATGTTTCAAGCAAAAGGTAGTAAACAGTTAATTATTCTTGATGCAAGTTCAACAGGTTCTGAACCTGGGGCTGTCTTTAAAGTTCCTGGTAAAGAACTTGAAGCTTTAGCGGAACCTAGTTATAACTTGCATGATTTCCGCTGGGATCATGCTTTAGCTGCAGGTAGAAAAATCTTTAAAGAGGATTTTCCCAAAGAGGTCACGGTTTACTTAATTGAAGCAGAAAATCTTGATTTTGGACTGGAATTAAGTCCCGTTATTCAACATTCTGCTGACTTAGTTTTTGAAGAAATCACGACAATTATTAGACAAAGGTAAGAAAAGCACGGCATTGCCGTGCTTTTACGTAAAAAGAACAAGCACATCACCTGATTTAATATACGTAACTGACTTAGCTGATAAAACCAGCCCTGAGATTGATTTCAGTGTGAAGCTTGGAAATTTATCCGCCAGTGAGTTAGTTAAATTTCAGCTGCAGCTCGTTCAATCAATCGACGTGCTAAAGTTTGCGTGCCAGTATGTTCATAGTAATTCGTTGATACATCCAGGAACGCGGCGAGGTAGTCTAACTTATCATCAGCAAAATCGACAAAATTTTGTAAGTTGTTGGCTACCTTTTGTGGTGTTAAATTATTTGAGGCAACTAAACCACTCATCCAACCACTCACTGAGTTGAAACTTTCACCGATAAAGTTCAGTTTGCTGCTGGAATTACTACCTGGAATTGCGTCTCTAATATTCTGAAAAGTCGAGTTTTCATCTAACTCCTGAGGACTTGTCTGATTAATTCTCGATAGTGCGCCACTGATGAAGTCTGGACCTAGGGGTATTAAACCATCAAAGCAAACTAATGCAGCCATGCGGATGAACGACTCACCGCTGTATTCACCCAAAGACGCGACAAAATCCCCAATACTGTCTCCAGGAATACCGTTAATTTGGCAGAAGGCTACTAACTCAGCGACTAATTTCAAGCACAAGTCTATGGTTTGTGCTTTCTCAGCTTTGGGAGTGACTCGGTTTAAAAAACCCAAAAGAGGAATCTTCTCACCGACTTTGTTCGCGAAAGCAGCTGCACCTAGTGCTTTATCTGTACTGTCAACAGTTTGATAGAGCCACATGGCTCGTTGGTATCCTTGAGAGCGATCGTTGTAGAGATAAACCGCTCGTTCGCCAATTTGCTGAATGAGCTCTTCGTCGGTTTCACCAGTCACAGTTTTGATGGTGTTGACAAAGCCAACTACATTTTGCCACTCACCAGGAGCGATAAAATCGAGCGATCGCAATGCAGAAATGGTCAAGTTATTGGTTGGTAGTTCGTCAACCAACTCAAAAATCGGTTTGCTCACAAGAGACTCCTAAATTGTTTTCTGATGACTCAGGATTCCAGTTGTCAAATTGCTAACTGCTAACTGAGATGATTGTGAATGACTAGTACAACGCGACGGAAATAAAGCTACCATTAAAAATCAGCAAAAAGATTATGGTATAAGTCTTTTGACTTTTGACTTTTGACTTTTGACTTCCGCGCAGCGGTGCTAGTTGTCTTTGTTTTCGCTATTGAGCCTTTGCTAGTCGCGTCAAACCACTTAGGTTAAATTTCTGTAACCAAGCTTCGCGATCAGCCTCGGTAAATGACGGGTCGCGAGATTGCACTTTCACCTGATAGCGGTTAGCAACTAAAATAGCTGTGCCTGTGCTACCCTGACTAACAGCTGGATATCCGGCTATTGTCTTTGGGCTGTTCACAAATTTTGCCGCTGGGTTTGTGGCACCTTTGACTGCTTGTGTATCATTTATGGAAAGTACAGCGAGATCTTTGCCGTCTTTTTTTAATTTCGCTTCAGCAAAGCCTTTCTTCTCTTGCGTATAGACGCGTTGATATCCAGCCTCAGAACTTGGGAAAAATTTGTTAAATTCGCTACCTTGGGTTCCATCTTTTGCGATCGCTGACCGCTTTTTTGTTGGCTGCTTTGCTGTTGCGCCTGGTCAAAACGTCCAGGAGTCTTCGGCGCACAGGCTGTTGTAAACAGTAACAAACATAACAACAAAGTTGCTAAAATTCTTCGGGCGCGGGGGAAAAACATTTTTGGCTCCTCCTTTTGTTTGACTTTCCAGGAAATTATCGACTTTTGGCTAATTCCTGGAAAATTGAGTTTTTGATCACTGTTTTGGACGAATACCGATAACTAAAGAAGTCGTCAGGAGTCAGTCGTCAGGAGTCAGGAGGAAATGCTAAATTCCATCTCCTGTGTTCTGGCTTCTGTATTCTGTCTTCTGACTCCTTTTCATTAAAGACTACGGTAAGCAATCACAGCATAAAACGGATCTCCTCCTGCCACACCCATCCACTGTAAGAAATTGGGAAGGCTTGACGGACGAGAAATCACCTCAGCAGGTGTGAATCCTGAAACAGCAGAGAAATAGCTTTTTACCAATTCCACTCTACTGGCTTCTGTACCCTCTCGCCACGCTTGAATTGCCTTTTCAAAAAACATACGATTAGAAAAGCTGACAATTGCTACGCCACCGGGTTTGAGGATGCGGTGAATCTCTGAAAAGACTGCTTCTGGATACTGCAAATACTGTACTGAAACGCAATTGAGAACGGCATCAAAATCTTGGTCTTTGAGAGGTAGCTGAGGATTTTCGTTAAGATTTTGCACAAAGTAATGATTTAACTGAGGATTCCGTGCGAGTTCCTCTGCGTTGAGTCCGTGTCCCTCAACATGGGTAAAATTTATCTCTTCTGGTAGATGCGATACCCAACTGCTCATCATGTCCAAGATGCGGGTGTTGGGTTTCAGGCGCTCGCGATACAAGTCCGTCAGTTGTTGAACGTATTGCGCGGCAGTCCCCACTCTCAGCCGTCAGGCGGGGTGGGGAAGGATAGCGCTTCAAGGTCGAGCTTGGTTTTGGATATACTGCTTTAAGACTTCAATAGGCGCGCCACCACAAGAAGTAACGTAATACGAGTTTGACCAAAACGAAACTTTTCCCCAGTAATATTTTTTCACTTCTTCCGGGAATTCTTTTTTCAGCATCCTTGCAGTAGAGCTTTTTAAGCTCCCTACTACTGCGGCAATCGAGTTTTTAGGGTGAAAATCTAGCAAAATATGTACATGGTCTGATTCACCATTAAACTCAATCAATTGACAATCCATTTTGTTTGATACCTGCTCGACCATTTCTTTTAATCTGTCGAGCATTTTTGCATTTAGAGCTTTACGTCTGTAATGAGTCACAAACACAAAGTGCAACCGCACACTAAAGACGCTATGAGAACCCTTTCTAGCTTGCATATTGACAGCCTGTAACCGCGTGCTATAATCGCAGTGTAACATACAGGTCGATAATGTTATGGCTATCAAGCGAGTTACTTTCAAGCTTTATCCTTCAAAGACACAAAGCAATAAAATGCATTATTGGAGGCGTCTTCATAAAGATTTGTACAATGCCTGTGTTGAGCATCGTAAAACTTCTTACAAAAAGTTTGGCAAATCGATTGATTATTTTGCTCAACAGAACTGTTTACCAGCTTTCAAAGAGTGCTGGGAAGAGTACAAAGAACTTGGTAGCCATGCATTGCAAGATACTGTTAAACGTGTCGATTTTGCGTTTAAGCGCTTTTTAAAACTCAAATCTGGATATCCAAAATTTCAATCCAGTCGTCACTACAAAGGATGGACTTATCCTTGCATATCAGGCTGGAAAGCTTGTACTAATGGCAAGAATGGTTATCTGAAAATAACTAACCTTGGTAATATCAAGATGCGCGGTCAGGCTAGAGATTGGGGTAAGCCTAAAACTTGCACAATCATGTTTAAGCAAGGCAAGTGGTATGCTTCAATCACTGTTGATTGTGTTCCATCTCGTTATCAAACAGATACAGGTGCTATTGGCTTAGATTTTGGTACTCACCATGCAATTGCTGATTCTAGTGGTAATCTCATTGAGAATCCCAGATTTGTTAAAATCGCTCAAAGCAAAATCAACAAAATAGCTAAAGCCAGTCGCAGGAAAAGACCACCAACAAGAGGTGTAAAACCCTCACGGCGTTGGAAGAAAGCAAATAAAGCAGTAGCCAAAATACAATCCAAGGTTGCCAGACATAGACTTGACTGGCAGCATAAAGTCTCTACACAAATAGTTCGCTGTAATAGCTTGGTAGCGACTGAGAAGTTAAACCTTAAAGGGATGACTCGCAAGTCTAAAGGCAAGAGAAAACGCCAAAAGTCAGGGCTTAATCGTTCATTGCTTGACGTGGGAATTGGCAACTTAAAAGACTTAGTTCAGTACAAAGTTACTGAAGCTGGAGGCTTCTACATAGAAGTCCCAACTCAAAAAGTTAAGCCGTCTCAGACCTGCCCAAATTGCGGTCATCAGAAAAAGAAAACATTAGCACAAAGAACACATCATTGTTCAGAGTGCAACTATCAATGTGATAGAGATGTAGCAGCAGCAATGGTGATGCTACATTATGCAAGGGGTATGGAACGTACCTCTACAGGTGCAGATGAGTCAACCTCTACTTGGTGCGGAAGCTTCAAGCAAGTTGCTCAAGTGAAGCGTCAGAAACCGCTACCTCAGCCGCAGGCGGGTAGCGTGTAGTTCATTAAAACCTTCGTCCACATGAGTGACGAAGCGCGGATATTCATAGAATTGCTTGTCGTCTGTACTGTCTAGCTTGGTGCGTTCGTCTGGTTTAAGCTGCATAAAAGTCTTTTGAGAATAAATTTTTCCAATCTTTGCAAAATTTGGTCAATTTTGATTCCGTTTAGTGGAAACAGTGGAAACAATTGATATACCACCATACGTATTCTAAAAAGAGACACAAAAATATTCATGAGCCAAACGAAGAATTTGGCTGGTCACAACTCAAATGTTATATAAACTACAATTTCTTCATCCAACCAGGCTGACTATCGGGATTTTACGTGCCTTGCCCCACATAGCATTGTTAATTTGGCTACTTCCATTATTGTTGTTCAGTTCTGGGGAAAGTAGCTTGATGGCTCATGATGAAGGACTTTACGCTTGGCGATCGCGCCTCATGATAGAGACTGGTGATTGGATACATCCTTGGAAAACTCCCCATCATAAAACTCCTGGTCCCTATTGGTTAATTGCCAGCTTCTACACATTGTTTGGCATGAGTGAAGCGAGTGTGCGGTTACCAAGTATGATGACTGGTGTCCTGAGCGTACTACTTGTCTATGAAATAGGCAAGATTCTTCTGGGGAAAAAACTTGCTTGGCTTGCTGCTGCAATTTTGAGTGTAGAATTTTTGTGGTTGCAATACTGTCGTTTAGGCACACCAGATGTGCCTGTCATTTTCTTAGTTCTTTTAGCTATTTGGTCTTTACTGAAAGCAGAATTACATCCTAAGTATTGCTTTGCTTGGTGTACTCTTGCCGGTTTGAGTTTTGGCTTAGGCTTTTTAATTAGAAGTTTTATGATTTTTATCCCAATCATAGCTTTGCTACCCTATCTCATAGGGGAGCATCGCCGTCATCGTCATCTTGCAAATCCAATGTTGTATGTCGGGTTTGTGGTAGGGTTAATTCCCACCTTTATCTGGTTGTGGTTCACTTGGTTACGATACGGTCATGATAGTTTTGCTCAATTAATAAACTTTGTTCTCAAATTAGGATCTGGTGAACGCGGTCACAATGGATTAGAGTTTTATTTCTGGAATCTACCCGTAAAATCGTTTCCTTGGTTTTTTTTCAGTCTTTTCGGCTTAGTTTTGGTCATTCGTCGTCCGATTCCTCGCTACCAACTGATATTAGTTGGTTATCCCCTGATTTTGTTCGCCGAATTAAGTCTTTTCTCCACTCGTTTATCCCACTACAGTCTGTTCCTATATCCATTTATCGCTTTGCTTGCTGCTGTAGGGTTAAATTGGCTGAGTATGGGGATACGGGGACAAGGAGAAGTAGGAGGAGTCGGGGGAGAAAATACTTCCCTATCTTCCCCCACTCCCTCATCTTCCCTCACTTCCCCCACTTCCCCCACTTCTTTATCCCTCCCTCCATCTTCGTTTCCTCGCAATCTAAGTTATGTCTTTGGGATACTAGGTGTTTTGCTGTTAGTGGCGGGAATTGTCGCTTTTGTTTGGGGTGATGCGCAAGTCGATAAGTACGCTACCGTGGCATTGGTATCAGGAGTCAGTTGGTTAATATTACCTTTAGTGTGGATTAGTCGTTACCAATTGGGCAAAAAGTTTCTGACTTCTCGTTACTGGTTGGCGGGTTGGTTAGTTCCTGTGTGGATATCTTTGGCTGCTGCTGGTAGCAGTGGCTTTTTAGGCGACTACAACCCCGATGTTAAAGCTTTTATCCAACAGCCTGAAATTGCTCAAGTTTTACACTCATCTCCTATTAACTTTGTAGATATAGGAGGCAAATCTGATGTGTTACTCAAATTTTACACTCCTCACCACGGCAAGCGAGTACAGCAAGTGTCCGAACTCCCAGTCTCAAGCTACGCTTGGGTTTCCGTGAAACAGATGACTCATTTAGCCCAGCCTCATCGAGTTCTCGGTACTGTGCAAAATGTAAATTTAATACAAATTCTTAGTAAGTTTTAATAAAATATGTTGCAATCTTTAAATTTTCTTTGAGTCAAACCAAAGTAACATTAGAAAAAACCACTGAAGTCTAGTTTCAGTTTGCGGTGTACTTGGGGTGACTCAAGAAATCGACACGTTTAAACACGTTTAGAGTAGCAGCAGGTTATACATGGAAATTCTACGTATAGTGGTGACAGGAGGTATGGGTGCAGGGAAGACAACTTTGATTCGCACAATCAGTGAGATAGAAGTCGTAGACACTGACAAGCAAGCGACAGATGAAGTCGGACAAATGAAGGAAAAAACCACAGTTGCTATGGATTTTGGGCGACTGACGATAGGACCTAATCAATCACTACATCTTTATGGCACACCAGGACAAAGCAGATTTGATTATATGTGGGAAATATTGATTGCAAAAGCCCACGCTTACATTTTACTAGTAGCAGCTCACCGTCCACAGCATTTTCGTCATGGTCGCAAGCTTCTCAACTTCATGAATCAACGAGCCCAAATACCTTATTTGATTGGGTTGACTCACACTGATTGTCCAGACGCATGGGAAATGGAAGATGTGGCGATCGCCTTGGGACTGGAGAACGAGCAGACTCGACCGCCGATGATTGCAATCAATGCAACTGAGTCCACTTCGGTCAAACAAGCTTTGATTGCACTCGTCGAAGAATTTGCCAGTTACCAGCAGCATACCATTGGATAGCTGGCGCTTATTTCTGAGGGCGCGTGTTGCTCCCTCAGCAATCTTGCTTCATATGTCCTGGTACACCGCTTTGCAAAACTTCTTAATTTACCAACTTTTTCAGCCTTAATCACCAAAAAAGACGGATTTCAACTCAATACCAAATTGGGCGTTGCTGAATTTGGGAATGAATTATGCTTGTAATATGTTTTCCTGTTTCCTACAAATCCCTGTAGAGAAGTTACATGTAACGTCTCTACATCAACGAGAATGCCTGAAATTCATATCTTGATTCAGCAACGCCCCAAATTGACTAGCACTATTCCTTCTAAGGTATGGTAACACAGAGCATAATGCAGATATTACTCAAACCTAGCAAGAAATACTACTTGGTTTAATTCATACTTTGATATATTTTCACACAATATAATAGAGTCCTCTCTTATGTTTTGACAAGTGGTTTAACTCATCAAATAGAATTTGAAATAACTCATAAGTCTTGTTTATAAAAGGTTTTGATTTTTATAAAAAGTCTGAGAAATTTAGGGAGGCACAATATCTCTACCAGCTTACAAGAACATATTATGTGATTATAATCACAAGTCATAAAATTTGATGGGATGAAGAAAAGCCTAACTTAGATTACTAAAAGCACAAAATACTACTGAGAGTCTATCAGAATATAAATTGAGTTTGCAAAGACACAAGAACACTTAAGATAACAACTGCACTTGCTCCTGTGTTTTCTCCACCCCAGTCATTTTGAGTCATTTTGTATGTTCAACAAGCAAATCTACTTAACCCAATAGCAGGAAGCAAATTTGTAGAAACTTATGTCAAACTATTAAAAAATGACTCTAAAAAAAATTATGGCTAAAAAATATAAAGAAGACTTGGAAGAACATAAAGATGTACGAGTTGCTGCAACCTCTAGAATTTGGGGTCTTGCGGTCGGTATGTTAGCAATTTGTATTCCACTTTCTGCCGTAACAAGAAGTGGTCCTATTTTACCTTTAGCTGCTATCACAGGTGCAGCAGTTGGTACTGTTGCTGTGTGGCGTTCTGATGACAAAAAATCAAAAAGTAATTCTTTACCTCAACAAAAGGTAGAACTGTTAGAGCAAAGAATTGCTAACTTAGAAACAATTGTGAGTCGTGATGATTTTGACTTACTAATGAAAATTAAACAGCTAGAATCCCGTGAGCGCAAAAATGACAACTAAATAACTAAATAATATTTATCTAACTCATTAACCTTCTATAAGGTACAACTCTATTTCTAGCAATTTTCCGAAGATTGCCTTAATTTATAGTTAAGATTTTATAATTTTTTTCATTTTATTCATTTTAGGATCGTTCATCTGATCATAACTATTTAACATTTTATTATATATAGCAATCCGGAATCATTTGTAAGAAAATACTGAGCCTCAGAAACCCGGTATCTCCCAGATACCGGGTTTCTTTATCTCACGAATGATTTAGGAATGCTATAGCAGTCCTAAATCATTCGTGAGATTTTCTCCTCTCTATCTTGGCGTCCTTACCCTGCAGAAAGCCGCCCTCCCAGCGTCTACGCTAGCCCCTAAGGGGGCGCTACGCAAACGCTCGAAGACAAGCTTGGCGGTTCGATAAGTTTCACAACTCCTGCGCGGATTGCTATAGGTTATTAGTTAGATTGCCATGTTTACACATAAAGAATGGCGGTGAATTGTGAAGCGATATTACAATTGTTTCAAAAATATTTAGAAATCGTCTAGGAAGCAAACATAGCTCTAACGTAGAACCTAAGAAGATGCTAGAGGCAAACTATGATCAGTAACATTCAAAAGTATCGATTTGTCTGTACCCTTACTTTTGGGGATATCTATGGTCAAATTATTGTTTGGTTGATTACTATTACAATAAGTTTGGCGTCAGCTTTGGCTTTGATGGGTGCCAGAAAACCTGTTTATGCCTTAGCCACTGTTGGACTCGTAGTTCTATTATCTTTGCCTTTCTTGCTTTTTGCCTTCGTGACGACCTTACTCAATCATATTGAATTAGCTCCTGTAGAATCAGGAACAAAAATGGAACCAATACCAGGTAATGTGTCGCAGCAACAACCTGTACAAGCAACTAGCTGATGGATTTTAGATTGAGGACTGATGAGTCGTTCGTTGTTAGCAGCCGGTGGTGAAAAATAACTAACAACTAAACAATTCTCGTTCCTTACTTCAAAATTCAGAACTGACACTACATCCCTGTCTGTTGGCGGGGAATTTTTTTGCAGACGCGATATATCGCGTTATTACAATATAACAGCTATAGCTTTTTAATACGCTGTCACGCCAAAAGAAGTGCATACAGCTAGCAGCTAGACTACTTTCTAGCACGCTTGTTTCTTAATTTTGAATTGCTTTATCGGGGACTTGTTATGCTTGAACATGATGTGATTATTGTCGGAGGTGGGTTGGCTGGGTGTCGCGCAGCAGTAGAAATTGCCCGCACTGACCCCAGTTTGAATGTAGCTGTTGTTGCAAAAACCCACCCGATTCGTTCCCATTCAGTCGCAGCACAAGGTGGTATGGCTGCGTCTCTGAAAAATGTTGATTCAGAGGACAGTTGGGAAGCTCATGCTTTTGACACTGTCAAAGGTTCCGACTATTTAGCTGACCAAGATGCAGTAGAAATTCTCACGCGTGAAGCGCCAGATGTCGTCATTGACCTAGAACACATGGGCGTTTTGTTCTCTCGTTTAAACGATGGTCGCATTGCTCAACGCGCCTTTGGCGGACATTCCCACAATCGCACTTGCTACGCTGCTGATAAAACTGGTCACGCCATTTTGCACGAACTCGTGAGCAACCTACGGCGATATGGTGTGCAAATTTATGAAGAGTGGTACGTGATGCGCCTGATTTTAGAAGAGGGTCAGGCGAAAGGTGTTGTGATGTACCGCATCCAAGATGGACACATAGAGGTGTTGCGTGCTAAAGCGGTGATGTTTGCGACTGGTGGATATGGTCGTGTTTACAACACCACGTCTAATGATTATGCTTCTACGGGTGATGGTCTGGCAATGACTGCTTTGGCTGGTTTGCCTTTGGAAGATATGGAATTTGTGCAATTTCATCCTACAGGGTTGTATCCGGTCGGAGTGCTGATTTCAGAAGCGGTGCGTGGAGAAGGGGCATATCTCATCAACTCTGAGGGAGAACGCTTTATGAAAAGATATGCTCCCAGTCGCATGGAACTTGCTCCGCGTGATATTACTTCACGGGCGATCGCCTACGAAATTCGTGCTGGTCGTGGTGTTCATCCTGATGGGAGTGCGGGTGGTCCTTTTGTCTATCTTGACTTACGACACATGGGCAAGGAAAAAATCATGAGTCGTGTTCCCTTTTGTTGGGAGGAAGCACATCGTCTGGTGGGTGTTGACGCAGTGAGTCAACCTATGCCTGTTCGCCCTACCATTCATTATTGCATGGGCGGTATCCCAGTCAATACCGAAGGTCAAGTTCGTAGTAGTGGCGATAATCTCATTGATGGCTTCTTTGCAGCTGGAGAAACTGCTTGTGTTTCTGTACACGGTGCAAATCGCCTCGGTAGTAATTCTTTGTTGGAATGTGTGGTTTATGGACGCAGAACGGGTCATTCGCTTGCACATTTTGTGCAAAAACGCAAGCTACCAACAGTAGACGAGCAACGCTACATCAGTGAAGCTCAGCAAGAGATTCAAGCTTTGCTAGACCAGTCAGGAAAATATCGCATTAATCAAGTCCGCCAAGCCTTCCAAGATTCCATGACTCAGTATTGTGGGGTTTTCCGCACTGAGGAATTCATGCGTGAAGGTCTCAAAAGAGTGCAAGAATTAGAACAGCAATACTCGCAAATATATTTAGACGACAAAGGCAGTTGCTGGAATACAGAAATCATAGAAGCCTTTGAAACGCGGAGTTTGATGGTGGTAGGGCGTATGATTTTGGAATCAGCCTTGAATCGTCGGGAAAGTCGCGGCGCTCACTTCCGCGAAGATTATCCCCAACGGGATGATACCAATTTCTTAAAGCACACAATGGCTTATTATTCGCCAGCAGGGATCGATATCCAATATCGCCCAGTGGCAATAAGTATGTTTCAGCCACAAGAGCGAAAGTATTAGGAAAGGCGATTGTCAGATGAATCTAGAGCCATTTTTCACAATTCCCCAAACGCCATGCTCTGCCTAGAATAGCAAAGACGATCAATCTAGGGACTTGCCATGCCGCGCCGGAAAGCAGAAATCACGGCTTGGGTACGATCGCTCACGCCCAACTTACTGAGACAGGACTTACGCAAAGAAACCCGGTTTCTACAAAGAATCCTCTGTTTCGGAACCAAATACGAACGAAGAAACCCGGTTTCTAGAAGATGGTGCGTAAGTCCTAAGCGCTTCATGAAACGCAGCGATCGACACCAGGCGATTGCCAGCCGCATCCCACAAAATAAACTTAAAACAGTTTGGCATATCCGCTATGCGCAGCGTTTTGATCTGGGTTAGCAAGTGGATATTTGCATGGTGGCAAGCTTCGAGATTGTAATTCGGGATGCGTTCCGAAAGGTGATGAATATTGTGGTAGCCAATATCCGCCGAAAACCACTTCAACACCATCGGCAATTCCAGATAGCTGCTGCCTTCAATTGCGCCCAGCAGATAATCCCAGCCTTCCGTTTTGTGCGCATAGGAGCCATCAAAATTGTGCTGCACAAAAAAGACGCAGATAAAAATCGCCGCCGAAAACGTCAACGTAATCGAGTACACGCCCCAAAAGAAGGCAACGCCCAGGAAATGACTCAGCGCAATCCAACTGCCCACCACGCAAATATTGTTGAACAGCAAATCCCAAAACTCGCCCGTCGTATACCAATGCTTCGACTTATAGGAAGCAATGATGCCGCCTAAACCCAAGCTGGGATTTTGCCGCAAACTCGTCATAAAATGGTCCATGAAACCCAAGGTGCCCGCAATCAGCGCCAGTCTGGGCTTAATTGCCAGGTAGAAAAACCCACCCGGAAAAATCATGAAGGGATGCCGCAGCACGGCGTACCACCGCTGAGATGCAGGACTGAGTTTCGCAAACTCCTCCGTCGAAATCAAGGCAGAAGGACCACGATACCGCTCCCAATCGCCGTTGGTTTTGTGATGGTAGGCATGCCCCCGAGACCAGGGATATTGGGGAATCGCGTTCAACACACCCAGCACAAACCCAACGCCCCGATTCACCCGTTTGGAACGAAACAGGGAATAATGCCCACAATCATGCATCAGCGAAAAACAACGCGCCGAAAACAGAGTGATCAGCACCATAATCGGCGGCAGCAGCCACAGCGAAACCGCAGCAGCCTTCACCGCGAGAAACCACAGTAGTAGATAAGGAACAACTGTATTCAGAATTTGATAGGTCGCCCGCCAGTCGTTGCTCTTCATGTAGGGCGTGAGCACAAAATCTGACTTTTTAATGAGATCCGAATTTGTATCGGAATTTATATCCAGATTTGCATCCAGATTTGTATCCGAATTTATAGCTGGGTTTGAATTTATAACTGGATTTGAATTAGAGTTCGGATTTGAATTTATAACTGTGTCCGACTTTTTAACCGTGGTTTCCATTCAATAAAGCTCTCTTGTGAACAATCTCGCAGCCATTCACTCAACCGGCCTCTCAGATAATGCTTTCAGAGAATTGCTTTGCAGGTGAGGTAAACAGGTAGGCGGGGCAAACAGTCAAAACCTCACTCGGTATTAGCCGCAAAGATTAATAAATATAGCACCAAAAGCCCGCGATCAGTCAAGAATCTCTGGATAACGGCACCGCAACCCCCGAGGGAAATCGCATCGGCATCGCCTTTCTGCCCGACTTTTATGGACGGGAATCCTATCCAGATTGTTCCATGCCAGATTTTCCTAAACGGGCTTGTTCTGAGCTATGGCAGTTTTAACCTGCTGTTCGTTAAGCTAACAGTACTCGTGCAGTTTTCGTTTCTAGTGCTAATGACTACATCTTGTCTTTTCCGTGTTTTGACTCAGGGCGGTTTCTCGCTGACGATCGCGTAGCGCGCCCTGTTGCCCAACCGTACGGAGTGCGGTTGCCTCAAAGCTCCGCTTTGAGGAAGCCTGTTCTTCCAGAACAGGCTTGGCAACATACGGGCGTTCGCCGCGCTCCTTTTAGTCGGCTATTCAAAATAACTTGGACACTTTGAGTTGTTCAGGTTTTCGGCTTAATGATGACTGAAGTAAGAGATTAGCAACTTGGGCAACAGTCGAGAGGAGTTTGGCGCGTTCTTGGGCGGCGCGGGGGCATTCTCAACAAGCGGTCGATCGCGCGACTCAAATTGGCGCAGTTGGGCGAGTTCGGTTTGGAGGCGATGCTCCAGCTCTTAGCCGCCCAATGGGCGATCGCACTGTGCAGTCAGGCGATCGTTTTCTTGTTGAAGTTGAGCAATTGGATTCAGCATAAGAAAATCGGTTAAGTTGTTTCTATTTCTATTTCTCAACACATTAAGATAGTTTCAATCTCCATTGATAAATGCGTTAAGTATATAAACTATGCAGGCAAAAGAAGCGCCTTTCACTCTTCGGCTTTGGACAGTGAAGGAATACCAGAAAATGGCAGAGTTGGGAATTTTTCACCCAGAAGAACGAGTGGAATTAATCGCAGGACAGATTGTTAAGATGAGTGCAAAAGGAACTATCCATACTGCTACTGTCAGGCGTATTGCTCATGTTCTGCGTGATAAATTACAAGGTCAGGTAGATGTTCATACTCAAGATCCAGTCCAGTTAAATGATTTTTCCGAACCAGAACCTGATATTGCTGTGGTAAAAGTTGATCCACTCGATTATGTTGACCACCATCCTACAGCCTCAGACGTTTATTTGATTATTGAGGTAGCAGACAGTAGCTTTAAATATGATTGCGAGACTAAAGGTAAAGCTTACGCTCAATCAGGAATTCTAGATTATTGGGTATTAGATGTTAATAACCGTAAACTCCATGTTTTTCGAGAACCTACTCAGGAAAAATATCAGAGTGAAGTGATTTTTTCACAAGAGGCAATTATTTCACCTTTGAGTTTTCCTAACTTGATGATGACAATTGTCGATATGTTGCCACCAATGATTAATAAGCCGTGACAAGAATAGTTCTTCGGCAGTACGGGTAAGAAACTGGCTGATTTGTGCTGTCAGTGACGTTAGCTGGGTAAGGATATCGTTATATACCATTTTAGCCTAATTGTTTACTGATAACTGAGCCATTACTTTACTATAACTTTGGATAGATGTATAATTACTCAAAAGAAGGGGAGTAGCTGCTGGCAATCATATTACCCAGCACACCTGAGTCAACATACTGGCGATGAGCCTGGTTCAGGTGACAAGTAAGCAATTAGCTTATTGGAAGTGAGACCTTCACTAAGTTCACACAGCGCGATTTGTGAGCTTGGTGGAGTCTCACTACTCGCATCAAGCTCACACAAGAAAAAATCTTGAAGGAGCTTGGAAGAGTGTTAACAGCTTTTACTGCAGGTCTATTACTGATTACAGTTTCGGAACTGGGAGATAAAACATTTTTTATCGCCGTGATTTTAGCCATGCATCACTCACGGCGGCTTGTATTCGCAGGTGTGGTAGCAGCTTTAGCGGCAATGACAATACTTTCTGTTGTCGTAGGACAAGCAGTTTCCATACTTCCAAAAGTTTACATTCATTTTGCGGAGATAGCTTTATTTATTGGCTTTGGAATTAAGCTGCTCTATGATGCAAGTCGAATGCCTGCTTCTAGTTGTGATACAGAAATTGTAGAAGAGGCAAAAGCTGCAGTGGAGCAGGCAGATATGCAACTGCCGAAAAAGAAAAAAGCTTTAGCAATTTTAACAGAAGCCTTTGTACTGACATTTATGGCAGAATGGGGCGATCGCACACAAATAGCCACAATTGCCCTCGCCGCAGGAAATAACGCCATTGGGGTGACAACGGGTGCTATTTTGGGACACGCCATTTGTGCTGCCCTTGCTGTCATCGGTGGCAGAATGCTAGCAGGGAGAATTTCTGAGCGGAAACTCACCTTTATCGGTGGATTTTTGTTTCTCTTATTTGGTGTCGTCGCCGCCATTGAAGGAGCGTGAGAGAAGACGCGGAGACTCGCAGACGCGGGGACGCGGAGAAAACTAATGAACGATTCTCCGTGTCCCCTAGTCCCCTAGTCCCCTAGTCCCCTAGTCCCCTTCCTCTCCCTCACTCCTTAGGCGTTGATGTCGGTGTAGCCGCAGAAGTAGGAGATTCACTTGAGCGCTTATTAATTTCGTCTTTATACTGGACTGGTGCTAAGCCGCAGCTTGGGTAAACAAAGCTTTTGCCTCAAGAGCTTTGCCCTGTT
>JAAUSC010000348.1 GCA_012031965.1 Scytonema sp. RU_4_4 | reverse complement strand
TGAGAGATATCCTTGAAGAAGGTGCTGAAGATATAAAAAGTGAGTTTTTAACGAATATCCATAATAAAAAGTAATTTCTTAATTCCTGTCTTGGATCCAAAGGAACCTTCAGCTTATGAATACCTTACTGACATTGAACTAACTCCATCTCAAATAAAAAATGACTGGTTACAGTTTGATTTGTGGGGTGGTGGTGAATTTACTCAAGAAGCCAGATCTTTATTTCCAAAAACTGTAAAAATCTTGTCTAAGCTGGAATCTTTTATGGATCCTTTTGAAGAAAATGTAATTTTTGTTTTAAAGCCAGGATCTTTCTTACCTCCACACCATGATGCTGCAAATACTTATATTGGATGTCATTTGGGATTAATAATTCCAGAAAATTGCGGATTTAGGGTCGGAAGTGAAACGCGGAGTTGGACTGAAGGGAAAACTTTATTTTTCGATCAGAGCTTTGAGCATGAAGTCTGGAATAGAAGTCAGAAAGAACGAGTAGTTTTGTCGCTGCAATTACGTCACCCAGAATTGTCAAAATTTGAAAATTTTTTATATGAGCTTTTTCGTAAGTTGTTTGGTTCATCGTAAGTTTATTGATAATAAACCTCATCTACTTTGAGAACTGTAATTTTCTGCCAAGACTGAAAAATTGCTTCATTACGTCGCAATGACGCATAGGAAGAATTAGAAACTCCAGGTTTCAACATGGACGAGGTTTAGTTAGAATATGAAACTCGAACTATCTGCTCAACAAAAAAATTATCAAGCTGAATTTAGGGCTTTTGTTAATGAGGAAATATGTCCCTATGCAGGGAAATGGGATAGGAAAGAATTTACTCCGCCAGAGCTAATTAAAAAAATAGCAGAACGTGGTTTTCTCGCTGCCGTATTACCCCAAGAATATGGTGGTAAAGCAATGGACATGATTACCTACGGTATTCTCAACGAGGAAATTGGACGGGGATGTTCTTCTGTACGAAGTTTGCTGACAGTTCACAACATGGTTTCGCAAGCTTTGTGCAAATGGGGAAAGAAATCTCAAAAAGGGTATTGGCTTCCCAAACTTGCATCTGGAGAAATTATTGCTGCTTTCGCATTAAGCGAACCGAATGTAGGTAGCGATGCTAAAAGTGTAGAAACAACTGCAAAGGTTGTGGGGGATGCTTATATTTTACATGGGCAAAAAAAATGGATTACCTATGGGCAAATAGCAGATATATTTTTAGTCTTTGCTAAATGCGAAGGTAAAGCAGGTGCTTTTTTAGTGGAAAAAAATAGCCCAGGTTTTTCTGTAAAACCGATGTCTGGTATTTTAGGTACTAGAGCTTCAATGGTAGCAGAATTGAAATTTAATAACTGCCACGTTCCTTTAGAAAATTTAGTAGGGAAATTAGGCTTTGGATTCTCCTACATTGCCTCTTCTGCACTTGATTATGGTAGATATAGTGTAGCAACGGGTAGTGTAGGCATTGCTCAAGCTTGTTTGGAAGCTTGCATTAAGTACACTAACGAGCGAAAACAATTTGATGTGTATCTGAAAGAACATCAATTAATTCGCCAAAAGATTACTCAGATGATAACTAACGTCAAAGCAGCGAGATTGTTATGTTATCAAGCTGGTTATCTCAAAGAGATTAACGACCCAAACTCGATTATAGAAACTTCTATTGCAAAGTATTTTGCATCTACAGTAGCTACCAAAATAGCAAATGATGCCGTGCAAATTCACGGTGGAAATGGTTGTAGTAGTGAGTACCCTGTAGAAAGGTATCTACGGGACTCAAAAATTATGGAAATTATTGAAGGTAGCACTCAAATTCAAGAAATTACCATCGCCGAGTCAGGTTATCAAGATTATCTCTTTTTAAACGTCTCTACTGGCTTGAAAAATAAGTTAGCCGAAAGGATTTAAGACTATGATTAGCACTCAGGAACAAGATATAAATAGTAAGCAAAAAGACAAAAAAGTAATTAAATGTGTTGTTTGGGATTTAGATAATACCCTGTGGCATGGGGTCTTACTAGAAGATGAAAAAGTTTCTCTACGAGAAAATATAGGAAATATTATTCATACTTTAGATAGTCGTGGTATACTACAATCTATAGCTAGTAAGAATGAAAGTGTAACAGCGATAGCTAAACTAGAAGAATTTGGATTAAATGAGTATTTCTTATATCCTCAAATTAATTGGAATTCTAAAGTCGCTTCCCTTAAAGAAATTGCAACATTACTAAATATTAGTTTGGATGCGATCGCCTTTATTGATGACCAATTATTTGAACTAGAAGAAGTAAAATTTACCCTGCCAGAGATATTCTGTATAAACGCAGATGAGATAGGAAATATTTTAGATATGTCTGTGATGAATCCCCGTTTTATTACGGAAGATTCTAGCATTAGAAGATTGATGTATATTAGTGATATAGAACGCCAAAATGCAGAGAAAGAATTTGTTGGTACAGCAGATGAATTCTTAGCCACACTCAACATGAATTTCACAATATCCTCTGCACAAGAAGAAGATTTGCAGCGTGCAGAAGAGTTAACATTACGTACTAACCAATTGAATACAACTGGTTATACCTACTCCTATGACGAACTTAATCATTTTCGGCAATCAGAAAATCATAAGCTGCTAATTGCAAGCTTGAAAGATAAGTATGGTAGCTACGGAAAAATAGGTTTAGCTCTAATTGAATGCCAAGCTGATATATGGATAATCAAGCTTTTGTTGATGTCATGTCGTGTTATGTCGAGGGGAGTTGGGACAATTATGATGAATCATATTATGAGCCTAGCTCAAAGCAATAATGTCCGTCTTTTGGCAGAATTTAGACCAAATGACCGTAATAGAATGATGTATATCTCTTATAAATTTGCAGGTTTTAAAGAAATTGATAAAAGTGGCGACTCAGTTATTTTTGAAAATGACCTAACTCAAATACAAACTGCTCCTTCATACGTAAACTTTAAAGTAATTGATTAATTTATTAGTAATAAATGACTAATTAAATTTCATAAGGATAGTGTTATGGAAGGCAAAAATAATGGAATTATTAAGCGACGTTCTCAACTCTCAGCTGCTAAACAAGCAATTTTAGAAAAGCGCTTACGGGGTGAGCATGAGTCTGATCATAAGCAAATTGAGCGAGTTTCACGAGAGATAAAATTACCCCCATCTTTTGCCCAGCAGAGATTATGGTTCCTGCATCAATTAGATCCAAAGTCATATGCTTATAATGATTATGATGCACTGCTGCTACAAGGTTCGCTCAACATAAAAGCTTTAAAGCAAAGCATTGATGAAATAGTGCGAAGACATGAAATTTTGCGAACGTGTTTACAGATTGTAAATGGGCAACCAGTTCAAATTATTGCTCCTGCTTTAGAGATACCCTTACCAATAGTAGATTTACAACATTTACCTGATACTGAACAGGAAGCAGAAGTACAAAGGTTAAGACTAGAAAACTACCAACAACCATTTGATTTAGCACAAGTTCCCTTACTACGCTTAACTCTTTTACGATTGAAAAATAGGGAATATGTGCTGTTGGTAACAATACATCATATTATCTTTGACGGTTGGTCACAAGGAGTGTTTATTCGAGAATTGTCAATACTTTATGAAGCTTTTTCTAGTGGACAGCCTTCACCACTTACGGAGATTCATATTCAGTATGCAGACTTTGCTGCTTGGCAACAAAACTGGCTGCAGGGTAAGGTAGTTGACAGCTTACTTACATACTGGAAAAAGCAATTAGGAGATAATTTACCAGTTTTACAATTACCTACAAATCACCCATCTTCAAAAGCTAAAACCTCTCAGGAAGGAAGGCAAACTTTAATGATTTCTAAGACATTATCTCAAGCAATTAAGAAGTTAGGTGATAGTCTTGAAACGACATTATTTATGACGCTACTTGGAGCATTTAAGGTTTTACTATACTGCTATACAGGTGAGAAAGATATTGTTGTCGGTACTGATATTGCCAATCGTAATAGAATTGAAATAGAGAATTTGATTGGTTTTTTTGTTAATCAACTAGTGTTGCGTAGTTATCTATCTGAACACCAAAACTTTAGTGGTTTCTTACAGCAAATACGTAAAATTTGTCTAGAAGCTTATGCTCACCAAGATTTACCATTGAGAAATTAGTTAGCACTCTTAATCCTAAAAGAGAATTAAACAAAACTCCTATATTTTCAAGTCAAATTTATCCTTCAAAATACTCCTACACATACTTT
>JAAUSC010000347.1 GCA_012031965.1 Scytonema sp. RU_4_4 | reverse complement strand
CAGCATCCATCCATTGGTCCATCAACATTGGTGATACTGGGTGTTTCAGGAATATGTTCGGCAATGTTATAAAAAGGCTTCATGCTAGCAGTTTTTTTTGGCTTCTTGCACAATCCAGTGCATGAAGTCATAGTTAGCCATTTGACGTGCCGCATCGTAGCGAATACCATCAAGGTGATATTCACTCACCCAAAAACGGACTGTATCACCAATAAATTTGCGGGCAGGATAAGTCTCTAAATTTTCGTCATAGTGTTCGTAATTAAATTCTGGTCCCCAGTTATTATCAGGATCGCGGGGCTCGTGATGATACCAATAATCGTGGTCAATTTGTGTTAATGGACTCGATGCTTCGGAATGGTTATAAATACCATCCATGATGACACGAATTCCTCTAGCATGACACTCATCAATGAGATTTTTCAACTCTGCTGTCGGACCATAACTTGATTCTGTCGCAAAGAAGAAACGTGGGTTGTAACCCCAACTATAATCACCCGGATATTCTTTAACTGGCATTAACTCAATGGCGTTAATTCCCAGTTCCGTAAGGTAATCTAACTTCTCAATGACGTGCTTGTATTTTCCTCGTGCATATGGGTCATCTTCCCCACCAGAAAAGTCACCAACGTGCAATTCATAAATGACTAATTCGTGGTCTGCAGGTAGGGGTTTATCATCGTGTTGCCAAACGTAAGTATCGACAATACGTTGTCCATCTTTAATCTCTACAATACCGTCATCTTTTCCACTTAATTCATCAATATTAGTTGCATAGGGGTCTGTCACATCTACCCATTGATCTGGTTCAAAAAACCAAGATCTTGACTGAACACGAAATTTATATTGATAAACGCCATCTTCTAATTCAACAGTTGTGCGAAAATAACCATCATCACCTTTTTCCATTGAAATTGGTTCCCAATCGGAAAAAGAACCAATTAAAGCAGCAGCTTTATTGTAAGGTGCAAATAAATTAAATTCAATTGGCTTTGCCATAGAAGTCTATCAAGATGAAAGAAGGAGATGTGCTGGCAAAATCAACATAAGTCAGAATGTTGCTAATGACTAAACATTAATAATTTGAAGTTATTAATGTTTAGTCATTAGAAAGTGTTGAATTAATCATGCCAGTCATCAATATTTTCTAATTACTCAACGAACTAGCCAATCGTCCTCTAGAGATAATCAAATCCTTTTTTCCTCTCTCTAAAGAAGTAAAGTTTTTAAAAACCATATTTGATTTTTATTTAATCATTTTTTAGCAGTTATCAGCTATTAATTACCAGTCATCAATTGCTTGATAAATGTTCACTGTGTACTGTTCACTGATTGAAGTCACAACTCAAAGTATAATTTTCAAGATTGGCTCAAGATTGCTCACTGTTTTTGTAACTAGCAACAGCTGCCCTGAGGTTACCTTGGTATTGTGATAGGAGTTTTAAGCCCTCCTCTTTTTCCAAACCAGTCCAATGCATCAATAGTGCTAATTTGACCCACTTACCACTACGTTCCAATAAGAAACCAGCAGCTTCTCGACTTAAACCTGTGAGGTCTTGTAAAATACGCATAGCGCGATCGCGCAACTTTTGATTCGTGACCGCCACATCCACCATGCTATTGCCATAAACTTTACCTAGCTTGACCATCACACCCGTAGACAGGATATTTAAGGCAAGTTTGGTGACTGTACCAGCTTTTAAGCGAGTTGAACCAGTCAGTATCTCTGGTCCAGTCAACAGGCGAATATCAATATCAGCGTCACAGTCCACTTGTTCTGCAGGGACGCAGGCTATAAATATAGTTGTAGCTCCCCGTTGACGAGCAGCATTCATCGCACCGTGAACGAAAGGCGTTGTTCCACCGGCTGTAATGCCAACGACAACATCCAGTTGCGTAACTTGTCGTTGGGCGATCGCCGCTTCACCATCTTGAGCGCTATCTTCCAAATCTTCAGAACTGCGTACTAGTGCGCCTGCACCACCAGCAATAATTCCCTGTACCATCTCTGGGGGTGTACAAAAAGTCGGTGGACACTCTGCGGCGTCTAATACTCCTAGCCGACCACTTGTCCCCGCTCCAATATAAAAAAGGCGTCCTCCGTGACGCAAACACTCAGCAGTACGTTCAATCGCTTGAGCTAATTGAAGCTTAGCTGCAGCTACCGCAGCCACTGCTTTTGCATCTTCGCGATTAAATAATTCTACCAGTTCAAGAGAACTCAGTTGGTCTAAGTCAAGACTATCAGGATTAACCTGCTCTGTCAAAAGATGACCGCGCCCATGCAAATTCGTCGTCATTTGTTTTTGTCCTTTGTCCTTGCTTCTTTGTCCTTGGTCATTCGTCTTTTGTCGGGAGCAGTGACTCATGACAAATGATCCTATACCTACGGTACGGCTGCGCCTAACGGGTATCTCCTCTACCACAGAGGCTGCGTCAACACCAGTCGCCAAGGCGTGAGAAAACGCGACTTACACCGACTATCGGGAAACCCCAGTCAAGCAGTGGCTCCCCTCGGAGCATAGCGCTGGCTCACTAACGACTCACTACATTAATCCTTCTAGTTTGCGGCGAATGCTGTCTAACTCCGAATCAGACAGGTCTGATTTTTCCTGGGACTCCTGATTGGGGGGAAGAATTTCCTCAGCAACATCCTCCTGGGATTCTAGTTTCCAGTCTGTTTCTTCAACGTTGATTTCTGGGGGAATTGCCAAAGCGCTGTCATTTGGGACAATTTCCCAATCATAGCCTACACCTTGACAAAATTCTTTCACTTCCTCTGAATCAATTGCCTCTACAGTCGGTGTTGGGAAGTCTTGAGCTTCCAGCATCAGAGCAAAGCGTGTCGCGTCGTCTTCTGACTCGAACATCAGAACTTTATTGCGATCGCCCACCCGAATTGAGTGAATTCCCTCATTTTCTGTCCGAGCATTAAACAGTAGTACAAAAACACGCATGGGTGTAATCATTTAACTTTCCATCTGATCTATTTTTAATTAAAGTTCTAGGAGGTGTCCAAAGAAAAATCGAAGTAAAAATTCTCACTTTCTTATAAAATCTTAATATCTTCATAACAAGATAAATATCACCAAAAGTAGAAGCGCCAAAATATAATTTCTCCTGCCGTCTTTTATGTCGTCGGTTATCCTGGAGTAGGCGTAGCCAATAGTGTACCAGTAAATTTTTACAACTGTGGCAACTATCTCCGTGTCTGAAGTGTTAAATTCTGAGTCAATCCTGACGAATCAATTCGGGGGATGAAACAAGGAAAAAAAGCTATGATGGCTCCACAAATAAATGATGGAGCTTTTTGCCTAAGACGGTTCCCAGACTTAAGGCAGTAAGCGGGTTGCGGAGGACAGTACTGTGCAGGAAATTTACCGTGCTAGACGGGTTTATCGGCAGTCTCGTAAGTAGCGTTTTCCCTGAAAGCGACTGTCATGCAACTGGCGTGAGCCTCAAACCTCTTTCTCAGCGCTGAGTGTGCCAAAGTTATGTAAAGCAAATGATACTTTCAGAACTTACGACTCGGCGCTTTAGACTGTTTCGGTGAGTCAGTAGTGAGACGACATGACCAAAGCTTGTAATCCAGATGATCACTCCCAATCCCTCCATATTTCTAAAAAGCACCAATGGTTGCTGATTTTAAATCGTAGCGGTATTGCCTTGGGTGGAATTTTGCTTGTTGGAATGATAGGCGGTGCTTGGCGAGTGTGGAAATTTATTCATAAAGACTTAGTACCACTGGCACAAAGCAATCTTACTACTACACTGAACCGTCCAGTAGAACTAGGAAAAGTCAAACAACTTTCCCTTACGGGAGCAAAATTTGGGGCTTCAGCCATTCCAGCAACACCTACAGATCCAGATAAAGTGACAGTCGAGTTTGTGGAGGTAAGTTTTGACCCGTTACAGTTGCTGTTTAACCGGAGGCTCAAGTTAGACGTCACCTTAGTCAACCCAGATGTTTACATTAAACAAGATGAACAAGGGCGCTGGATTACAACTACCGTGACGCCACCACGTCAAAAGGGGATAATTAAAACGAATTTAGACAACCTGCAGTTTCGCAATGCCAAGCTGATGCTGGTACCGCAGGGGAGGAAAGTAGGGGGAGTAGGGGAAGTAGGGGAAGTAGGGAAAAAGAATTTGTATCACGAATTTCGTCAAATGGTATAACCCCTCCCCTTAGTAAGGCTACGGTGTATACACATCTCGCTCAAAACCTCACCCTCGCTTTTAGCTGCGCTAAAATCTTTCCCTCTC
>JAAUSC010000010.1 GCA_012031965.1 Scytonema sp. RU_4_4 | reverse complement strand
TGCCATTTATAGAGTTGCCAGATGTTGAAAGCCAAGACGAACAGTATTAGTCCCAGCCAAATTCGCCAAGTAGCAACTAGGAAAATAATCAAAACGAGATAGGCAAAAGTAGCACTAGAAAACCCTTGCCATAGCTTTCTATTGTTTTTTCACTCATGCCGATAACTGCCAAGTGACTGTGTTTGGAAATAATAATACATCTTGGCAAAAATTGGGGACATTATTTGTGTTATTTATCAATTTGCCAAAAATGTTTCTTGGCAAAATTTCACAGAAGCTTTAAGTTCCTCCTAGCAAAGCGCCTTGTGTAGGTATCCGGAGATAGAAGCTAGAAGAAAATTTTTCACCCCAGCCCCTTGACACTTTATATTACACACACTACATTGTGTAATATAAACGAATGTTCACAAAGGAGTTCATTGTCATACGTAGCGGATAGCTTAATTGGTAAAGCACCCACCTTGCCGTTAAGGGGCGATTTATTGAGGGTTATCGTAGAAAAATAACACCCTTGATTCAAACTAGATGCTCCCTTCAACTCCTGCTCCGCTACACCAAAATGTTTCTTTCTTCTCATTTTGAACTTCTCATTTTGAATTTTGAATTTTACTTGTGGCGGGTAGCTCAGTTGGTAGAGCACCTATATCCTTATTCACCCCTTGCCTGAAAAGGACGAAGAATGAGGGTTATCGTTTGAAGCACGGGAGGTCGCAGGTTCAAATCCTGCTCCGCCACCTTAGATTTTTGCCTGCAAGGGCTGGGAGTAAACCAATGAACTATAAATTCTTCACTCAAAAAAAGACAGCCACACCCCAGACTCAACCGATTCCAGGAAGAGAATCGCAAATGATTCAAGGACGCTCTGGTGGTTGGATGTTCGATGCTGGTCTTTGGAAGATGCTACAGCGTTGTTTACTCATTGGCACGGCAAAAAGCACTTATTATGTTGGCAAAATGAATTGACAGAAGATTTTGTTGCGGTGATAAGACAGGCGATCGCCAAAAATCCTGAGCGAGTCGCGCAAGAAATTCTTTATGCCAGTGATGGACGCGCCATTAACAACAGCGCGCCTATTCTTGCTTTGGTTCTGCTGTCGATGGGTGAAGCACCAGAAGCTAAAAAAACATTTGGTGAAATCTTCCCGCAAGTTGTTCGCACAGGGAGCCATTTTTACGAATGGCTGAACTACACCAAGTCTCTACGCGGATTTGGTAAGGTTGTACGCGAAGCTGGAAAAAATTGGTTTTTACGGGAAGATGTTAAGGGTTTGGCTTACCAGTTGCTCAAGTATCAGCAACGTTATGACTTCTCCCACCGAGATGCTTTGCGGTTGTTCCACGTCAAACCACCTACAGAAGAACATCAACAGCTGTTTGAATGGATCGTCAAAGGATGGGAAGTCTTGCCAATAGAAATTCCCTCTACAGCGTTAGCACAGATTTGGTGGTATGAGTGGCTCAAGCGCAACCCAGATCAGACTTATGAAGCCATTGTCCAAGGACGCCTAACCCATGAAATGGCTGCACCCGTGGGCAAGATGGATAAATCTGCTTGGCAGTTGCTATTCAATGAAATGCCAATTGGTGCGTTGTTGCGTAACTTGGGTTCACTCACTGAAATAGGTGTTTTAGCATCTCATGAATCCGTCAACTTGCAGCGAGTTGAAGCAGTTCTCAACAACAAGGAACATCTGCGTAAAGGTCGCATTCACCCAATTGATGTTTTAAAAGCACTCAAAACATATCAATCTGGCGGCAAATTGGGACGTAGCAAGAAGACTTGGAAGCCAGTTCACAAAATTGTGGACATTCTAGAAAAGGCAGTGGAACTCTCTTTCGATGTCGTGCAACCCACAGGCAAAGTGTTCATGCACGCTGTTGACGTGTCTGGTTCTATGGCTTCTCCAATTGCGGATATGGGACTCACTTGTTGTGAAGTCGCCGCAACAATGGCACTAGTCACAGCAAAAGCAGAGAAAAGCTATACGATTCGTGGTTTTTCTACTCAATTTTGCGACTTGGGTATCACCGCCAAAGATAGTTTTCGCTCAGCGGTTCACAAAGCGAGCAACAAAAACTTTGGTGGAACAGATGCGTCTGTTGCTTACGAGTGGATGATTAGAAACAAGTTTAAGGTGGATGTCATCTGCTTTTGGACAGATAGTGAATCATGGGCAGGTTACAAGCATCCAAGTCAAGCATTGGCAGAGTACCGCAAGAAAGTAAATCCCAATATCAAGGCAGTTTACATTACACTTGCACCTTACCAGATTACGTTGGTAGATCCGAATGATCCGCTGTCTTGGGATTTGGGTGGTTTCGACCCAGGAACGCCTCGTATCATTCAGATGCTGGCTACAGGTGAGTTGTGATAGAGATCTCTGTCCATTTATTGCCTCCACAAAACGGGGGCTTTTGCTTTTTTGGGGTAAAATGCGATGTCTGAAGACAAGCTAATATGAGTCTGTGCTTCATTTCAGACATCATTTCCTTAAGTTGCTGTATTCCCCTCAGCATAAGTTTTCACGATATAATTTTCTTGCTGAAAGGGTTTAAATCCCCGCTTAATATAGTTGGTGAGTGCCGCTGGATGATCTAACGTGCAGGTATGTACCCAAATGCGATGAGTCGCCTTTTTCCAAGCTTGCTCAATTGCTATTGTTAGTAGAGACTTACCTAGTCCACGTCCTGTATATTCCTTAAGTAGCCCAAAGTAGGCAATTTCAACTGAACCATCCTCGTATTGGTGCAACTCAAAGTAACCGCTTGGTGCTCCTGTATGGTAAAGCACCCACAATGAAATGCTTGGTTGACTCAGGTGTGCTTGAATCTGCTCATCTGTCCAGTTGCGACGATCCACCCAATGATAGTCACGTCCAACTTCACAATATAGGTAACGGTAAAAGGATGCAGGACAATCAAAAACCTGAGTAACGTGTGCGCGAGCGCTTACAAGCGTTACTGGTTTATGCTCATCGGGCGATAGCATTTGTAGGTAAGTTCTTGTAGCTTCGATGCTTTTCATACTCAAAACTTTGTCCCTAAGAAATTGAGAATTGGTTTCCAAAAGATACCAGTTAATACGTAGGGAGCATATTGCAAGAGCGGTAAACTTGTCTGCCTCGAATGCTTCAGCGGTAAATACTCTAACAAAAAAGGCACTATATAAGTAAGCCCATAGGCAGTTGCTAAGGCTGTATTCCATTTAGGAGGAGAGCCAGGTAGAGGGCTATGATAAACACCCACTAAGATGCAAAAAATCATTAAAAATTGCTCACATAAGAACCAGGATTGAGGTGGTAGGAAATAAACTAGCCTAGGAAAGCTTTTGTCTATTCTTTGTCTCATTCCCAACAACACAGCCCAAGTCGCAGCCCCAACGATACCATCGTCTTTCAATCCATAAATTCTTTGGAAGCGTTTAACGGCTTTTTCGGTTTCCTTGTCAAAATATCCATCCGGTTCTTTTTTGAAAAATTCTTCTTCGTACAGGATGTTTTGTAGTTCTTTAACTGCATCTTGCAATTCTGGGGGCATACTTTTATGACTGCGGGAAAGCCTTGGGTAGAAAAGGCAAGCCCAACTTAGTGGTCCGACTATTCCATCCACCTGAAGATTATTTTTTTTCTGGAATTCTTTGACTGCCTCTTCCGTATCTAAGTCAAATTGACCACTTATATTTCTGAGAAAACCCTGGGCTTGCAAGCGCTCTTGTAGTTCATAGATGGAGAACTCTACAGACTCTGGCGTAAAGCCTCTGTAAAGTATTGGACGTTTATTGAACACACACACTTGTTTTTCTTCTGGGAAATAAGGCTTGGGTTGCGTAATCCCAAGTAAGAGGTTTAGGAACCTAGTTACTCTATTCATTTAGCTCTCCTAAGATTAAACCTGGCATAGTTGAGGCGTCATGAAAAAGCCCACAAGTTACAAACCTGGGGCTTGGGGAATGTAACCGCTCTTCATACAACTAGTAAACAATGTTGTTTATCTACGGCTCTCTGTGGTGGGATTGAAGAGGTTCGGCACTTCTGTTTGAGACTCATTTGAAACTACTCTTTGACTCAGCCAGAAAGCAAAAAGCAGCGTCAGAATAAAAATTAGGGGAGTTGGTAGAGGATTCCACTGATTGCAATCGCCACAGCAATTTTGTGAATTGTAACAGTTGCACTTAAAAGGACACGCCATAAGAGAGACTCCTTCTCAAAATTGAAAATTAGCTATGGATATTTCTAAAAGATGCTAGCTGAGGTTCTGCTTTGGAATTCACCAAAGCAGGTTTGGCAGTAGGGTTGGGTTATGTACACAACTTTGTGAGTTATTTATATTATACAAAATGCCGCATTTTTGTAAATGCCGCACTTAATAATCTTATTTTTCTGTAAAGTTAAAATGCTAAGCGGCATAATAAAGTGAGGCATTAGAGAAGGCTCTAGGAAAAATATGGTGACGAAGGAGTTTCTCCAAAATTTATTTAAAGCGCAAGGTTTATCCGATGCTGAGGCTGAGGTTGTATTTCGTGCTCTAGAAGAAAAACCCATAGAAGTCATAGCTAAGGAACTCAACATTTCTGCCAACGCTGTCCGCAAGCGCTTAGGAGAGGCTTATGACAAACTTGGTGTTCCCGGACGCGGTCCTGGGAAATTGGCAAAGTTGCAGCAGATGCTTTCATCCCAGTATCAAACCCAAAGCATCCAAAGAGTTTTGATTTGGTGGTCTGGTGAGGATGGTCAGCACCTTGCTGAAAGTCTCAAAAACAGCATCCTCTCATATCCACAGTTAGAAACTAGAGTGTGTACCGTTGATCCAGCAGCAGGCAAAGTTTGGCAAACTGAGATAGAACAGAACTTAGAAAAGATGGATTTTGCTATAGGGTGCCTAACCCCCAGTAGCTTAGAAAATCCTTGGGTGAACTTTGCAGTTGGTTTCCTGGCAGGAAGATTAAGCAATAAATTCGTGCGCTTAGATGAAAGGTTGAGGGGCGTCTTAGCACAATTGCCAGCAATTATGGTACCTCGCAACAGGAACTGGCACAGCTGCTTCAGGAAATCACGAGCACTGAGCCACAAAAAGCTAAGGAATGGGTAGAATTCAAGTTTCCCCAATGGCAAAAAGAACTAGAACGCGTGCCAAAGAAGTCAGTGTCTTCTGAAGAAGATAGCATTACCAAGGCTCTTGATTCGATAAAAGAAGCAGAGAACTACTTAAAAGCTAACAAATACGTTCGCGAGAACGTGTGCTTTGAGCTGATCATTCTTAACTCTGTGACGGAAATTCGCCAACAACTTTTGGCGGTGAATTCAGATTACCGCCTTCCAGCAGTTCTTTACCCACAGCGTCTTATCCAAATGCAACAAGAGTGGAAAGCTCGTGTGACAGCGCTAGCTCTTGTAGATCATCAAGAGCAATTTTGGCCAGAGGCGATTGGTAGAGAGATTTTGGATACAGCAGACTCCCAAAGCATTAGAGTGTTTGTATTTACAAGACCACAGGACTTTGATCGTAACTTTGAAATGCTCCTAGAACACGCTAGCAAATACAATGTCTTCGCTATGAGCTACAAGTTACTTGCTAGTAAGTATGATGGGTTTGTCAAGGACTTTTCAGTCATAGAAGTATCTGGTAGTAAGGTACTTGCAGAATACATTGAGCCAGATGAAAAAAGTCAAGTGAAGACAATTCGTTTTGCTGCTGACACCAAAGAAGTGGAAGTTCACGAGTGCAAGATACAAGACATTATCAACAGTAAAGATGCGATTTCAATAGGAAGCGAACTCGAAGAAATCATTCATCGCGCTCAACAAATTAAAATTAGCGACTTTAAGGCATTGCGAAACCTCAACCAAATTCAGGAAGAGATTCGTACTAATTTACGTAGACAACTTTTTGCGTAAGATGGTTGTCATAAGGTTTACAGGACATTTAGCTATATTTTTTATGAACAATCAATTTTTGTGTGAGGGGAGTGTTACGGAAGCTACAGAAATGTCTAACTATATAGATGTAGAAGAGTACGACCAACACGAAGAAAAGCACGCTTATTACGTGGATATGATGGCTGAAATGAGCCGTATCTTGTCGAAGCACCGAGGAGACGATGCAAAACCTTGCCGAGTACTAGAACTCGGAGCAGGAACAGGAATATTTACTAAAAGACTCGCGAAAATTCCCAACATTCAAGTCGTTGCAGTTGAAATTGATGTGCAATGCTTCCAGATACTAGAACACAATATCCAAAATTACCCTTCTGTAGAATTAGTCAATGGTGACAGTTGCACATATCACCATCAGGAAGCAAAATTTGACTATATTGTTTCATCATTTGCTGACCATCACATCAAGACTGAAGACAAACACAGGTATTTGCAAAATGTTCGGCGAAATTTGCAGCCTGATGGTTTGTTTATAGTTGGTGATGAGTTTCTAAGACTTCACGATTCCAATAACCATGATGATTGGGAAGCAGCACTTCAAGATTATCATAATCACATCATTGCAATCGCTCTTGAACAAGGAGAAGACATCTTGGCAAACCTAGAACGAGATGCATTGAAGTCGGGTTTGGAACAAAATGGGGACTTTAAGATTTCTTGCAGTCAATATGAGCAGTTTTTAATACAGACTGGCTTTGCTTTTGAGCGCAAAAAAATTGGACCATTAAATAGAGACGATATAGGAGGGGTTTACGTCTATTGGTCTCGGCTTCCAAAATAACACATAGCCTTCTTAGCTTACTAGTCTTCTGTAACCTACTGCTGTGGATGCAGCTCATTAGTATTTAGTGATAGAAGAACCACGGATGAATATAGGTATTGATTTTGTCTATTAATCTGTGGTTTTTATTGTTACAATATATAAAATCGTGCAGGCGGACTTCGTTTGTATAGCCGCGATTTATAATTGCCAGGTATTTTTTCCTGCATTGCGATGTACTCAAATTTGCTGGCTGATATTGCAATAGAACAAGGCGAGCGCGATCAAGCTCAACATTTCCCACCATAAAAACTAAAATATCTATCTCTGTAAATCTTTTCGATATAGCCCCAGGACAGAAGATAATTTTTTTTAATTTTGATATTAATAATCCTTTAACCGAGCAATTCAGTCGCAGCTACGTGAGGAGTTATTAATGCATCTGGAACCCATTGTTTCTTTCGCGATTCTGCTGACGGTCATCTTAATTGTCCCTCTGTTGTTTGAACGATTCAAGCTGCCAGGATTAATAGGGTTACTGGTAGCAGGCGTAGTTTTAGGACCGCATGGATTGCGTCTTTTGAACACTGAGTCGGAAACCCTCAAGCTCCTCTCTGGCATTGGGCTAATTTACCTGATGTTTGTGGCGGGTCTGGAAATTGATATGGAGCAGTTTGAGCGAACCAAGCATCGTTCCATCGGCTTTGGCACCTTTACTTTCCTTGTGCCCTTGATTGTCGGAACAATCGTAGGGCGGATGTTTGGTTTTGGTTGGAATGCGTCCGTTTTGATTGGTTCTTTGTTTGCTTCCCACACCTTGCTGGCATACCCAATTATCAGTCGGTTGGGAGTGATCAATAATGAAGCGGTGACTGTTACCATCGGTGCAACCATCTTTACAGACATCGGCTCACTACTGGTACTGGCAGTGTGTGTTGGTATCCATCAAGGAGAATTCTCTACATTTAGTCTCGTTAGGCTACTGCTTGGGCTGATTATCTATTCCGCTATTATCTTATTCGGCTTTAAATGGCTGGGACATGAATTTTTTCGGCGAACGGGAGACGAACAAGGAAATCAATTTTTATTTGTCCTGCTGGTTGTTTTTGTCTCAGCGCTAGGAGCAGAGGTCATTGGGGTAGAAAAAATTGTTGGGGCATTTTTAGCAGGATTAGCGGTGAATGAGGTTATTGGTTCTGGACCAGTGAAAGAAAAGGTGGTCTTTGTTGGTAATGTCCTGTTCATCCCAATTTTCTTTGTTGACTTGGGCTTGTTGATTGATATTCCGGGATTTATAAAAAGCATTAGTTCTATTTGGTTGACCCTGGCTATCTTAGTGGGTTTAATTGGCAGTAAAGGAGCAGCAGCACTGCTGGCAAAAGTCGTTTACCGCTACAACTGGCGTGAAATGATTACGATGTGGTCGTTGTCTCTGCCTCAAGTAGCAGCGACGCTGGCGGCTACTTTGGTGGCTTATCGAGCGCAGTTGGTATCAGAAGATGTGCTCAATGGCGTGATTGTTCTCATGATGGTGACGGCTACATTAGGACCGATCATCACCGCCCGAAGTGCTCCTGGGTTAACTACAGAAGATACGAATCCCGAACCATCTGGTGAGTCAATACTGGGCTGGAAAAACGACCACTGTCAAGCGTTGACAGTGGTTGTACCTGTTTACAACCCGGAAACAGAGAGAAATTTGATTGAAATGGCGACACTATTAGTGCGTCAGGAATCTGGTAAGGTTGTCCCCCTAGCGGTTACACCTGCTCACATTCACATGGATTCACCAGAATTGGAGAAAGACATACAGCGAAGTAAGATTCTTCTGTCTAAAGCAGTAGAACTTGGTCGAGAATTTGGGGTCGAAGTAGAACCACTCGCACGCATTGATCATGGGATTGTTCAAGGCATTAGCCACGCCAGCCGGGAGCAAGACGCTAGCTTAATTGTTATGGGTTGGGGGAGAACCACCGGAATACGCGCCCGCTTGTTTGGTAATGTGATTGATAGTGTGCTTTGGGCATCTCACTGCCCCGTGGCTGTTACCCGCCTGCTGGACTCACCTAGCAATATCCACAGCATTTTGGTACCTATTGAAAATTTAAGCCAGGAAGCAGTACGGGTTGTGCGATTTGCGGAGATTTTAGCAGATGCCAATCAGGCAGAGGTGACGCTGCTACATGTGTGTGCTCGTCGTACTTCCCCTGCTCGCATTGCCTGGATGGAGTCGCAATTGGATCTACTCGTTTCTAAAAACTTCCCTCAAAGCCGTACGAGCATCAAAGTTGTTCCATCTGATAATGTGGTCAATGCTATTCTCAAGGCATCTCAATCCTGTGATCTCGTGGTATTGCGATCGCGCCGTCGCCGCCTAAACATTGGTGAAGTCGCTGTCAGTGATGTGACGACTGAAGTCGTACGGCAGATTCAGTGTTCAGTTGTGCTACTGGGAGAGCCACAAAATTACCAAGAGAATTTACGTAAAGCCAAAGCGCTTGTCCAAAAATCATCTCCAGAAAAATTGACCAAAGAAGAGGTTTAAAATCAAAAAAGCAGTATAAATTGCAGATAGCAAGACTCAAAATCAAAATTAAGATAGATGCAGCTATAGCTCGGATGAGTTGAAGATAGAAGCAAAAACCTGTTCTTTGCTCTTCATTCTTCCCGAAAGTCATGACATTCGATTACGACCTGTTTGTGATTGGTGCCGGTCCGGGAGGACTGGCAGCAGCTAAAAAAGCCGCGAGCTATGGTATCCGTGTCGCTATTACTGAACAAGAAGCCCTCGGTGGTACTTGTGTCAATCGCGGCTGCGTACCCAAAAAATTGATTGTCTATGCTGCTGATTTCGCTCTGCAAAATCAGATAGCCCATAGCTACGGTTGGAGTGACTGCCAAAGGCACTTTGACTGGGCACAATTTATCAAGTCCGTACACCAGCACATCGAAAGCATTCACCATTCCTATTCTGAGCAGTTGCAACAAGCTGGCATTGAGTTAATTAGGGGTCAAGCGACTTTCGTCGATTCTCACACTCTCCAGATTAACGAACGCAAATATACGGCTGACAAGATTTTAATTGCTGTAGGAGGGTACCCCATTAAACCAAGCATCCCAGGCATTGACTACGCCCTTACTTCTCGCCAGATGTTTGACTTACCCTACTTACCCCAACGCTTAGCAATTATTGGCGGCGGCTATATTGGGGTGGAATTTTCCAGCATGATGAACGCTTTTGGATGCAATGTCACGATGATTGATCGAGATGAGATGATTTTATCAGGGTTTGATGATGACATCCGTCTGGGTGTTCAAGAAGGTTTGAACAAAAGGGGAATTCGCTTTATTGGCAACAGCACCGTCAAACAAATTAAGTACTCATAAGAAAAATTGGTGTTAACTATCACTGGTAACTCCCCAAAAACAATTGCCGCAGACACTATCTTAGTTGCCACAGGTCGTGCTCCAAATACCAAAAAACTCGGTTTGGAAAACGCTGGAGTAGAACTTGAGGAAAAAGGCGCAATCAAAGTTGATGAATACAACCGCACAACTGCGGAAAACATTTTTGCCGTGGGTGATTGCACAAATCGCCTGCAATTAAGCCCAGTTGCCAAGGCAGAAGGTCATACTTTTGCCAAAACAGTTTTTGGCAAAAAACTGCAAAAAGTCGATTATGAGCAAGTCCCCTCTGCTGTTTTTGCTCGTCCAGAAGCAGCAGGTGTAGGGATGACTGAGGCAAAAGCACGGGAAAAATTTGGTGAGACTGTAAAATGCTATCGCGATAGCTTTCAACCTTTGTTGTCTCAACTGGCTGAAAAGGACGAACAAGCTACGATTAAAATAGTAGTAGAAGGTGAATCGGAACGCGTTGTAGGCGCTCACATGGTTGGTGAACACGCCGCAGATATCATTCAAAGTCTCGCTGTTGCCATTCGCAAAGGTATTACCAAGCAAGACCTAGATGAGACAATTGGCATTCATCCCACAATAGGTGAGGAGTTTCTTTTTAAGTCCCTGTAAGGAAATCACTCAATGGCATGCTTGCTCTTGTGGAATCTCTCATCAACAAAACCTACATGAACCTTACCTAAACTTTGCCAAAATTAAGCTGTATCGTTCACAGCTCGTTAATGGCAACTCGTTAATGGCAACAAACAACAGAGCAGAACGAATTGAGTGAAGGTTAACAAGCGTATCATTGGGAAATCATTTCGTTCTGCTTTAAGACCTTTTTCAAACGATACCATCTCACCTGACGAGATGTTAGTTTCATTGGTGAAGTGGTATCAAATTTTTTTGATGACTCTAAAGGGGAAGCTTGAAACTATGACATATGATTACGACCTATTTGTCATTGGTGCTGGTTCTGGGGGTTTGGCTGCTTCTAAACGCGCTGCAAGCTACGGAGCAAAAGTAGCCATTGCCGAAAATGACTTGGTGGGTGGAACCTGTGTGATACGTGGCTGTGTTCCCAAAAAACTCATGGTGTATGGCTCCCACTTTCCCGCTTTGTTTCATAACGCGGCTGGATATGGCTGGAAGGTGGGTGAAGCACAACTGGACTGGGAACATTTCATCACAACAATAGATAAGGAAGTTCGGCGACTGTCACAACTGCACATCAACTTCCTAGAAAAAGCAGGAGTCCAACTTATACAAGGTCGTGCTACGTTAGTAGACCCGCACACTGTAGAAGTGGACGGACGTAAAGTCACAGCAGACAAAATTTTGATTGCTGTTGGAGGACGTCCTATCAAACCAGATTTACCAGGAATGGAATATGCTATAACCTCCAACGAAATTTTTCACCTCAAGGAACAACCAAAACATATCGCCATCATTGGTTCAGGTTACATCGGCACGGAATTCGCCTCTATTATGCGCGGATTAGGCACTGAAGTGACGCAAATTATCCGTAAAGATTTGATTTTGAAAGGTTTTGATGAAGATATCCAGCTTGAGATACAAGAAGGAATGATCAACCACGGAGTACGGTTCATTAAAAATACTGTAGTAGAAGCTGTAGAACAAGTCCCAGAAGGCTTAAAGCTGACGTTCTCAGGAGAACATACAGAACCAATAATGACCGATGTGTTTTTAGTAGCAACAGGTCGCTCACCTAATATCGAAGGACTAGGTTTAGAAAATGTTGGGGTTGATGTCGCTGCAACTTCCATCGAAGGACCTGGATACAGCACCATGAACGCTATAGCTGTCAACGAATACAGTCAAACTTCCCAACCGAATATTTTTGCTGTAGGTGATGTCACTGACAGAATCAATCTCACTCCTGTAGCCATAGGCGAAGGTCGTGCTTTTGCAGATAGTGAATTTGGTGGTAACCGCCGTGTGTTCAGTCATGAAGATGTTCCCACAGCCGTATTTTCCACACCCGAAGCCGCTACAGTTGGCTTGACTGAAGCCCAAGCACGTTCTCAGTTGGGAGACGACGCAGTGAAAATTTATCGCACTCGCTTCCGCCCGTTATTCCACAGTTTGACTGGTGCATCAGATAAGACAATGATGAAGTTGGTGGTGGATGTTAACACAGACAAAGTGCTAGGCGCTCATATGGTCGGTGAAAGCGCAGGTGAAATTATTCAAGGTGTGGCGATCGCCGTGAAAATGGGCGCAACCAAAAAAGACTTTGACGCGACTGTTGGTATCCATCCCACATCAGCAGAAGAATTCGTTACCATGCGCTGAAGAAGTCATAAGTCATTTGTCAAAAGCAAATGACTTATCACTAAAGACAGCACAAGTCAAACTTCATGTCTATTGAATTTATTTATCTTCACGGCTTTGCATCCAGTCCCAAGTCTGCAAAAGCAGAGTATATACGCACTTGCTTTGCACAAGCCAATATCAAACTCAAAATTCCTGATTTGAATGCTGGCGATTTTTCTCACCTGACAATCACTCGTCAGCTTTCTCAAATTGCGTCCGAATTCAATCATGATTCTACGCCAGTAACGCTCATTGGTTCCAGTTTGGGTGGTTTGAGCGCCGCCCATTTGGGACAGCAATATCCACAGGAGGTGCAACGTCTTGTCCTTTTAGCACCTGCTTTCGGATTTTTATCCCATTGGTTACCTAAGTTAGGAGATGAGGCGATACAGCGTTGGCAAAAAGAAAAATATCTGATGGTTTACCACTATGGAAAGGAGGAGACACTTCCTCTGAGTTACGATTTTGTGACAGATGCTCATCAATACAAAGAAGAAGCGTTGCAACGTTCTATCCCCACCCTTATCCTGCACGGACGAGATGATGAGGTGATTCCCATTCAAGAAGCCCGTAACTTTGCCCAAAGGCGTCCTTGGGTGAAGTTGATAGAACTTGACAGCGACCACGCTTTAGGAAACGTCATGACAGAAATTTGGCAGGCAATTCGACTCTTCTGCCAGTTACCGTAAAGTTGTATAATCAAAAATTCTTAGTCATTAATTATTTTTTGCTAATGACTAATGACTGATGACTAATGACTAATGACTAAATTATGCTGCCATTCATCAGGTCAGACTTAGCGCAATTTACTGCTTACAAAGCTCACCCTAGTAGCAGTACTGCTCAAAACGTCCAAGCATCTACCGAAATTGACCGCCTAGATACAAATGAAAGTCCTTACGATCTGCCGAGCGAGTTAAAAGAAAAACTCGCTTGGACATATCAGCAGTTCATTGAGACGAACCGTTATCCTGATGGCGGACATGAAACACTTCATAGTGCGATCGCCGAGTATGTTAATGAATCTGCTCACCTTTCGTCATCTGTTTTCACGGCTTCCCATATTTCCGTTGGTAACGGTTCAGATGAACTCATACGCTCGATACTCATAGCTAGTTGCTTGGGAGGCGAGGGCTGCATTCTAGTGGCTCAACCCACTTTTTCCATGTACGCTATTTTGGCACAAACTCTTGGCATTCCTATTGTCACGGTAGGTAGAAACAAGGCGAATTTTGAAATTGATATACAAGCAGCCCAATTAGCTATAGAACAAACTCAACATCCTCCCATCCGAGCAATCTTTGTCGTTCATCCAAATTCACCTACTGCTAATCCCCTCACCGTAGCAGAACTAACATGGATCAGGAGTCTAAGCGAACATATTTTAGTCGTCATTGATGAAGCTTACTTTGAATTCAGTCAAAACACCTTGGTTGGTGAATTATCACAGCGTCCTAACTGGGCGGTGTTACGCACATTTTCAAAAGCTTTCCGGTTAGCGGCGTTGCGAGTTGGCTATTGTCTTGCCCATCCTGAGTTCATTGCTATCCTAGAAAAAACTCGCTTACCCTACAATCTTCCCAGCTTCTCATTAGCAGCAGCAACGGTTGCTTTGCAAAACCGCACACTCCTGTTAGAGTCAATTCCCGAAACACTCACTGAACGAGCCAAACTCATTCAAGCTTTATCTCAACATTCAGCATTACAAGTATGGGAAAGCGCGACAAACTTTATTTATGTGCGTCTCAAACCAAATGATTCTCACTCACAAGACGCTGCTGTAAAAAATCTTCACCAAAATCTGAAAGCTGCTGGTGCTTTAGTGCGAGAAATCAACGGAGGATTACGAATAACTGTGGGAACTCCAGATGAAAATGCTCGGACACTCAATAGACTACAAGCTGCTTTAGCTTGACTTCATTTCAATACATAGATTTTCATTTTTTATTCATTTTATTAAGCTTTTTATTAAGCTTTCGTCATTGTTTAGATACAATGTAAAACTCTCCTCTACTCAAGTTATGTTTTACCCAAGTCAGTTAGTCATCAAACCTGCTATCCATGTCGCTACCCAAACGGCGTAATATTCCTACAGTTTGCGGTAGGACACCTACTAAAAGGGCAAATGCTTCATCTGGTAATTGAGCAACTATTTCTGGTGGAAAGTATTGTTCAAATTGGTCTAGTATTTTCTGGATTCGCTGTCCAGATACTGGATTTTCTGTAATTTGTTTGATTAGCCGAATCCACTGTCGTCTAATTAAGTAGGCTTTCTGACGTTCCTCATGAGATTCAGGATTTAACAACGACAGATTGCCTATAGGCAATGCTCCTCGACAATCGCGGTCATAATCACCACCCACAGCCGCTCCAGGACCAGCAAATTCAGCATGGTAACGTTTGAACAGTATTAAACCATTCCGCCTACGACTGTTGACAATGAAAACTTTTCCACTCAGCAGCATTGTTAGGAGATCCGAGCCATATGATTGCTCAGTTCCATCTGGCATGACAAGATAGTCAAGGAAACTGGTGTCAGGATAATAAGCAGATACCATAGCAGTCCGATAGCGTCGGTACTTTTCGCTATCCATCTTTTCTCGAAATTTGAATGAATTTGGTAGTTGTTTGCACTTCAAGATAAACAAAGAATTTATAGCAGAATCAGAGTTTTAAATTTTCCTTACTATCAAAAATTGCCCTGTCAATTTGTGTGAAAGAATCAGAAGACCCTATCTATTAATTAAGTAATCATATTCTATGAGATTTCAATCAGTTTGTCTTCCACAAAAAGAGCTTTTGTTTAAAGTTTTTATAAAGATAGATATCTGAAAGACAAAGTTATTGTATTATTTTTTTTCATATCATTTTTCTAATCTCACAATAATTGATTTGACGAAGAAAGTATTTGCTATTTATTTTGTTAATTACAATCGTCAATGAATTCTTTAGATATGTGCCGACTGAAGACAGAAAACTTCCAAAAAAGAAATAGTCTTTTTCTTTTGATAAATTCATCAATTTGTTTATATAAAATTTGCATATAAACTTTAAGTTATCTTAAACCATGAGAAATATGCATACAACAAGAAAAAATCTATTAAACCTATATTTAATATAGCAATTCTAAATGAATTGTGAACCTATCTTAAAGCAAGTCTTGAGGGAGGCAGTATCTGGGTAAGCATAAGCTTCTGTAGGGAAATCTTATCGTATGCCACTGAACGTAAATGCTTTTCCAACTTGTAGACGCGCAGCAGTGAAACAGCGCTCTTGGGAGGGTTTCCAACGCCAGTTACCTGCTGCGGGAGACTCGTCCGCAGTACTGGCTCCCGCAGCAGACGACTGCGTGCTTCCTACGGAGGAGCTAGGAATTGCGTTGTAGACGTACCGGAGGCATAAGGCTTCCCGTAAGAGTGGCGACTGGTCAGTTCAGTCGGAGTTGGCGGTGAAACCAGTGCTGTAAACCCTATGACTACGGCATAGGGCTTAGGACATATCTGTAAGAGCGTTGGCGTTTTCCCGAGTGTACAAACTGCCGTTCAAAAGTCAAGTTAGACTAGTGATTTCTCGACTTTTGACGACCTTGATGAGTGTTTCACAACTCAAATAAGACTGTTATAGTTATTAGGAATTTTTTGAAATAACTATATGTTGATACAAGTATCATTATATTCTTTTATGAGAACAAGACAAGTGTATTTACTTGAGATTATCTAAAATTTTTATAAAAATATTCTTTTTGACAGATCCTGTATTCTGTAGATAGTCAGTAGAGAAGCCGTAATAATAATATAGTCTTTGCTAAATATCTTAATTTTGCTTATGTAAATTTAGGATAGCGTTATATGCCTGTGATATAGCTGAATCTTGCACCACAAATACGGGAAGTATACATCAAACGCCATAAGACTCATAGAGAAAAGAATTCAGATAGTTAAGTCAGCATTTAGGCGCTTACGCAAGAGAATCTGACGTGAGCGTCGTAGAAAAAATATATTCAAATGGGATTCCACTATATCCTCCTGATATCCCAACTTGAAATAGAGCTGGCGTGCCTGATTATTTTTTTCCAAAACATGGAGATATAAATCTTGAAACCCCCAGGAGAGGGAAACTTTTTCACAAGCTGTCAGTAACCCAGAAGCAGCGCCTTGTCTACGGTATTGTGGGTGTACAGCTAAATTAGATAAGTATGGAAAACTCTTACCGATTTGCATCCAAGAATCGCTAAAACGCATACCTAATTCTACAGTTCCAACTATGTTGCTTGCAGTATCAGCAGTCATGTCAACGGCAACCAAACAGATATGATGAGGCATAGGAGATGCCAAGCGATGCCTTAAGTCTTCGTATATACCCAAACGTAACAATGGAAAAAGACACCCAAATAGACCACTTTGGCGATGAAAGCTTTCGGCAATGATTTGAGCAACACTAGTCAAATCGGCAGGTGTAGCCGCACGAATTTGGAATTGGCAAGGAGTTGCGAAGGCGGCTAAGACTGATTCTTGAGGAAATGAGTGAAAAAACAAAGGTTTCAAAGCTAGTTCAGTTTTGATTAAAATTCTTAAAGATCCTAAAACACCATCAAATTTGTAGGAAAATTTTAAATTTGCTGGTATGTGCTGAATACTATTCCTCTGTAGTCGTTACGCTTTAGAGCGTATGCGGTAACTAGCAACATATCTCGTACTGTTTCTTGTAGCATAATCTGTGCTGACAAAACTTTTTTGCAAACACATCAAGGCAAAATCTAGTTTCTCATCAAAACATGAAGTTATGAGTATTAAGTGTCAAGTAGGATAAAAGCAATTAGGAAAAAGTGGCTCAGGACTTTTTAGAACTCAAGACTTAATACTGATGAACCCTCTACTGTGAGCAAATGATTTAGCATAGCTTGCTGATGCTCCCGATTGCTAAATTGGAGGTATGTATTTGTTCAATAGTATACTTTGCTCTTTAATCTGAATTGTTGCCATATCGCAAACTTTACCATGATTGCCACCAAATGAAGCTTACTTGCACATGTTAACCCCAGTACTGCAGCGCAAAAACTGAATAGACAGACTTGATGTGAATGAATCGCTCATAATGAACTCAGACTTGCTAGTCATGAGTCGCTAGTGGTTCTTTCAACAAATCACAACAAGTCAGAAGGCAGTGTTACACTGACTCAGGAACACCACTTACTACAGGAGACTCCGGAAATCCGGGGAACCTCCAAGGGCGCACTGGCTCCCCAAGGGCGCAGTGTCTTCTTTTGAATACATGACTTAGCATGACACAATCGGTTGCTGACAACAAAACTCCTATTCCAGATCAAGCACGGAGGCGACACACGGATCCACCTGGTTTGTGGATTGCTGTAGCCACAATTTCTATTACCCTTCACTTGCTGTTTTTTTGGCTGCTGCGTTCGTATTCGTATAACCTCATATCACGACGAAGTTCGTCAAATCCTATCCCAGTAGATTTTGTGGAGATTTCTTCACAACCAAAAACGCCATCAAAAGCAAAACCAGTTTTGTCCAAAAGAGTCTCGACAACTGAAAAGTCGTCTGTCGCTCAAGGAAATTTAACGCCAAAATCGACCTCTACTGTAGAAGATAGCAACGCCATTGCATTCACAAACCCCGACGAAGCAAGAACTTCTCAACCTCCAGTAGAGGATACAACTCAGCAATCCTCAGAAAGACAGGTTATCGAGCCAGAAGAAACACAACCATTACCTCAACCGGTTGCAACATCTGAACCAACTCCAGAGCAAGCACAGCCAGAACCTCCACTAGAACCGACTCCAGAAGTCACTCCACAAGCACAACAACCACAGCCAATTCCAGAACCGACAAATTTAACGGATAATCCAGATCCACAAAATCAAGCAAATCAGGAACTAGGCGAGCAAAATCAGGTTTCCAATCCGGAGAATAACACTATAGATTCAACTCGTCCTGATTCTTCAGGAGAAACAGGTGAGCAACCAAAGCTACCCAACGAGTCTACTGGCTTACCTGCTCCTCTTCCCGGACAACCTGATGATCAGGTTATTCTTGGAAAAGAAACACCATTACCAGATCTTGCTCCACCAGTCAAACCAGAACAATCGCCACTAGATGAGCAAAAAGAGGGAGGAGTCGCGTTAGAAGCAATTTGGGTGATAGACACTGATGCGGTGAAGAGAGATAGACAAGATAATCCTCCTCAGATAGTAGGAGACATAAACGAAAAAGAACTGGACTCTCTTACACTCAATAGAGAACTCGGCGATCAGCCTGTAGAGTTTAAAGCTGTTTTATTAATTGATTCCAATGGCAATTTAAATAGTATAATTTTATATCCTGAGCCAAAAATTCCAGAACCACAAGCAACACAATATAAGGAATACGCCGAGGAAATTTTTAAAAATCAAAAATTTATCCCTGCAAGCAGTAACAATGGGAACAAGCCTCCTTTAGGTGAACTTGTTGTCAACATCAAAATACAGCGCAAATCTCCGAACTTATGATGAAATGTTTGGCATTTGACTAAGCTTGTGTTATATTCTAATAGTTGCGAATTTGCGGGCGTAGTTTAGTGGTAAAACTATAGCCTTCCAAGCTATTAATGCGGGTTCGATTCCCGCCGCCCGCTTGTCTAGTAATAGTAAAAAGAGTTTTTAGGTCGATCCTAAAAACCCAGAACATATTGTTATAGAACATTATTTCAACAAAATAGAAATGTATTATCTTTAACCGAACTTACCGCTGACGTATTCCCTAGTGGCTTCCTGTTGCGGATCTTGGAAAATTGCCTCTGTGCGATCATATTCTACAAGGTAGCCGGTACGACCTCCTTTTTCTGAAGTTTGAACGTTGAAAAAGGCTGTCTTATCAGAAACCCGCGAAGCTTGTTGCATATTGTGAGTCACAATAATGATTGTGTATTGCTCCTTGAGTTCGTGCAGCAAGTCTTCAACCCGTAGCGTGGAGATAGGGTCAAGAGCAGAGCAAGGTTCATCCATTAAAATAACTTCAGGTTGAACTGCGATCGCCCGAGCAATACACAAACGCTGTTGTTGTCCACCGGATAAAGATAAACCACTTTGCCGTAATTTATCTTTGACTTCATCCCACAAAGCCGCTTGTCTGAGCGATCGCTCTACGAGTTCGTCCATATTACCTTTGTAACCATTCAGTTTGGGTCCAAAAGTGATATTGTCATAAATTGACTTTGGAAAAGGGTTCGGTCTTTGAAAGACCATTCCAATGCGACGCCGCACAAAAACAGGGTCGATGTGAGATGCATACAAATTCTCACCCTGGTAAAATACATTACCTTCAGCTCGAAAGCTCTCAATTAGGTCATTCAGGCGGTTGTAACACCGCAGCAAAGTACTTTTGCCGCAACCAGAAGGACCGATAAAGGCTGTTACCCTATTTTTCTGGATATCAAGCCAAATATCACGTAATGCCAAGAATTTACCATAGTAGACGTTGAGTCCCTCTGTACGAAAAACGGTATTCGTTTGATTTCCGCTTCTAATGTCAGTTGCCATAAATTTAGAGATTCTATTTTAACTGGAGTGAAACATCCGATTTGCTTTACTTATTTAAGTTTGCGACTCGTTGCCCAGCGAGCAATAATACTAGTCAGCAGAACTAACAGCACCAATATCAAAGATGCTGCCCAAGCTAATGACTGTAGGTTTTTAAAGGGAGAAATAGCAAAGTTGAAAACTAAAACCGCAAGAGATGCAGTCGGCTCGAATATACCACGAGGCCAGTACTGAGAGAAGAGAGCAGTAAACAGTAAAGGTGCAGTTTCTCCAGCAGCGCGGGCGATCGCCAAAGTTGCTCCAGTTACAATTGCTGGTACAGCTGCTGGTACAACCACCCATGACACAGTTTGAAAGTTAGTTGCACCTAATCCCACAGCAGCTTGTCGCAAATCGTCCGATACTAACTGCAAGGCTTCATCAGTGGTTCTTACAATAATCGGTAGCATCAAAATAGACAGAGAAAATCCTCCAGCAACAGCTGAGAATCCACCTGTTAGAGTGACTACAATACCATAAGCAAAAACTCCAGCTATAATTGAGGGAACTCCACTGAGAACGTTGGTCGCAAAGCGAATCCAACGAGACAGTTTCCCAGTGCTAAATTCCGTCAAATAGACTGCTGCCAGAACTCCAAAAGGAATGCTAATTAACGCTCCAATCCCTACCATAACGAGCGTTCCCAATATGGCATTGCCAAAACCTCCTCCCTTTACCAAAGGTGGTGGTGGCAATTTGGTAAATAAGTCTACACTCAGACTGCTTAAGCCTTGGATAATAACGTAAGACAGCACTGCTATTAAAGGCACAAGAGCCAATATCCCGCACGAGAAAGCGACTACTGTCATCACCGTGTCAAACAGCGTCCGGGGGGACGTAGGAGAGCGAGATAAGCCGCCAGTAAATCCGGCAGAAAAATGGTCACCAGAAGTAGAAGTCATTATTTCATACACCCAAATACTACAGTCGCTTCACTCGCAGAACGATTAACTCTGCCAAAATATTGACTATAAGGGTTAACACAAACAGAACTAACGCCGCATACATAAGAGCGCTAACTTGCAAACCACTTGCTTCCGCAAACTGGTTCGCCAATAGAGAAGAAATTGTGTTAGCTGGTGCAAATATCGAGGCGTTAATGACGTTGGCGTTACCAATGATCATTGTGACAGCCATTGTTTCCCCCATCGCCCGACCTAGTGCCAACATCACAGCACTCACAATACCTGAAAAGGCAGCTGGAATAATAACTTTCAAAATCGTTTCCCAGCGAGTTGCTCCTAGTCCCATAGCAGCTTGGCGTAAACTCGAAGGCACAGAAATGAGCGCATCACGGGAAATAGCTGTAATAATTGGCAAAGTCATAATTGCCAGTATCACGCCTGCTGGGAACATTCCTGGTCCTGTGGGAGGGGTACTAAAAATTGGTAACCAGCCAAAGTAAGCATTAAGCCATTTTCCAAGACCTGTTACCATGGGAACCAAAACGAAAATTCCCCAAATGCCATAAACAACACTGGGAATGGCTGCTAATAGTTCCACCAAGAAAACCAGAACTGTTCGTGCAGATGCAGGTAACAAATTTTCACTCAGCAAGACTGCGGTACCAATGCCAATTGGTACTGCTATCAATAGACCGATAAATGCACTGACCAAAGTTCCATAGACTTGCGGTAGAACTCCGTAATCATTATTGACTGGATTCCAAGCGCTTTTTGCTAAAAAGCTAGCACCGAACTGTTGGATAGCAGGCATTGCCTCCCAGCCAACCTGTATCGCAATCCATAATAAAATAGCTGCGACAGCCAGCGCAAAAATCCGAGTCAACCAAATGAAGCCTCGATCCACTGATTTTTCGACTTCAGAGCGAGATTTAACTGTGGGTTGACGGTTTTCGGCTTGTATATTCATAGATGACTTTACCCATCAACTAAAAAAATGTGGGAGCGAACCACACAAAACAATTCAAAATTCAAAATATGCCCAAAGGGCACGCCAAAGGCGAACAAAATTCAGAATTATACAAGATAAGCATGCTACTTGCTGGCGCTAGCACCATTACCATCACCAGTACCAGCAATTTTGTAATCTGGACTAATCGCATCAGCAGCAGCAGCAACTTTTTTCACCACACTTGCAGGTAAAGGAACATATCCTAGTTGTGGAGCCGCCTTTTGACCTTCTGTCAAGCCGTATTCAATCATGGCTTCTACTGCTTTAGCTTTTGCCGCATCAGGATATTTCTTGTAAACCAAAAGCCAACTGTACGTAACAATTGGATAAGAATCTTTTCCTTCTGGATCTGTAATAAAGGCGCGGAGATTTTCCGGCAATTCTACAGCATCCAAAGTTTTAGATGCCGATTCATCTGTTGGCGAGACAAATTCACCTGCTTTATTTTCCAAAGCAGCATAAGTCAGTTTGTTTTGTTGAGCGTAACCAAACTCAACGTATCCAATCGCACCTTGAGTTTGTTGTATTTGGGCAGTGACACCTTCATTACCCTTAGCACCAATTCCTGTGGGCCAGCTGACAGTTTTGCCCTCACCAATTTTGGATTTCCATGTTGGATTAATAGCACTGAGGTGTTTCGTGAACACACCCGTAGTACCACTACCATCAGAACGATACACAACCGTGATTGGTTGCTTGGGAAGTTTGGCACCAGGGTTGGCAGCAGTCATTTTTGGGTCATCCCAAGACTTGATATTACCTAGAAGGATTCCGGTATATACGTCTCGTGGAAGTTTAAGTTCCTGCACTCCAGGTACATTGTAAGCTAGCACAATGCTACCAGCAGTCATAGGCAGCAGAAGGACACCGTTTTGCACCTTCTTAATTTCTTCATCCTTCATGGCAACATCGCTAGCACCAAAGTCCACAGTACCTTTGGTAAATTGCTCGACTCCAGCGCCGCTACCAACTGACTGATAATTCACTTGGAGATTGGGATATTTCTGGTTTAAAGCCTGAAACCAAGTTTGATAAAGAGGTGCTGGGAAAGAGGCTCCAGCACCAGTTAATCTTACTTGTCCACCCAAGTCGAGTTTTCCAGGACCAGTCGCAGTTGTATCAGTAGCAGCACCACCAGGAGCTTCGCCAGTGGTGGTACCGTTTTGCGCTTGTGGTCCACCACAAGCAGCCAAGCTAAGGCTCAGTGCTAATACTGAAACGGCTCTTGTTATATGAGAAGTATTAGTTACAGGGTAACGAAAAAGCATGGATATGTTTTTTGGTGATTTTCCAGCTAAGCGATTATACTATACAGCTGAATAGTAAAGAGAAGGTTAACATAATGGGAATGACTACTTTATTCTCACCTCTGATATCGCAAAATTTCATATTTTTTACTCGACTAAATTTTGTCACTGCAATTCAGTAATTCGGAAAAAAATCATACATTAGTACATTAGTTTTAGTCAAACACAAATAAAAACACGTGACACAACAATTGTCATTTAGGAAGTTGGTCCAATTTAGGAATAACAACGTTCAAGGAAACAGCTAAACGTGTTCAAATGAGAGTTTTAATTTGTTTAAAATACAAAGATAAAAGAATGAAATAATACTTAATGGATTGACATGTTTGTACTAAAGTCCTTTGCATGAGTGCCTTGTAAATGCTAGCTGCATCCAATCAATTACTATGGTCTATGATTGGCTTATTGCTAACGATGGGTGGTACCTTCTTAGAAGCTTATGTCACCACCTCACCGTGGAGTTGGAGTCAGTATGGAATTCATGCTTTTTCTCTAGGCGTCACCTATCAAATTGGCGGGGTGCTGCTAGCTGGTTGTTTAGGAGGCAAGAATGCTGGTGCGCTCTCGCAAATTGCGTATTTAGTGATGGGGTTAACATTGTTACCTGTATTCGCAGATGGTGGTGGTATTGGTTATGTCAAGCTATCCCAGTTTGGTTATTTGCTCGGTTTTGTCCCTGGAGCGTGGATTTGTGGGTTTTTCGCTTTTAAAGCTAGACCTCGACTAGAAACCCTCGCCTTTAGTTGCTTTTGTGGCTTGTTAACTGTCCACTTGTGCGGTATTACTTATTTGATTATCAGCTATGTTTTTCAATGGAAAGGAACAGAAAATCTGTCTTTGATGCAGGCTATGCTTAAATACTCTGCTTTAGCGCTCCCTGGACAACTAGCCGTGGTTTGTGCTGTCGTTGTCATAGCATACGTGCTACGCCATCTAATGTTTTATTAGTTAATAGTCCACAGTCAACAGTCAAACAATTTTGGATGTTAGATTTTGGAAAATGGAATTGACCCCACTGATAAATCTGGGGACTTGTACCATCTAGGAATTATTGGTCAATAGTCCAGAATTCTTTGACTAATGACTAATGACTAATGACTAGTGACCAATGACTAATTCACCATGCGTGTAAAAAATCTCCTCTTCTGGATTGCTGCCTTTTTAGCTTTTTCCTTAGACCAACTGACAAAATACTGGGTGATGCAAACCTTTAACTCAGGACAGACACAAGCACTATTACCGGGAATATTTCACCTCACCTACGTTACCAACACTGGTGCAGCTTTTAGTTTGTTAACTGGGAAAGTAGAGTGGTTACGCTGGCTATCTTTAGGAGTGAGTTTAGCATTGATAGCACTGGCATGGTTTGCAGTGTTGCATTTTTGGGATCAACTAGGCTATGGCTTGATTTTAGGCGGAGCTATTGGTAATGGTATTGACCGATTTGTTCATAGCTACGTGGTTGATTTTCTTGATTTTCGACTGATTAACTTTCCAGTTTTTAACTTAGCAGATGTTTTCATTAATATCGGCATTATTTGCTTGCTAATTGCTACCTTTCTCAAGACACCCACTTCACATCGTAGGTCACGTTGACCAACAACAGCAAAGAGGGAGTGAAGGAAATTGTCCTTCACTCCCTCCTTCGGGATTAGCGGGATTCTTAAAAGAAAAGTCCGTCTACACGGACTTTTCTTTTAACCCCAGACTTCTCGTCTGAGGGCATAACTTTTTTAAGAGTTGTGACTACTTCTTCATTTCACCTGTGGGTTCTTTTTGCGTGTCAGAGCTTGGAGATTCGGAAGGAGTAGTTGTGCTGGGATCACTCGTGCTACCGGGGTTAGCAGGGTTACCACTAGGAGACGGGGTAATTTCAGTCGTCCCGCTAGGAACGCCTGTAGCGCCAGGATCGGCTGGTGCTGTACCTGGTACACCTGTACCACCAGGAGTGCTGCTGTCAGGAGAACCTGTTGTCCCACCAGGAGGAGTTGTAGGAATGTCGCCTGTACCACTAGGTGGAGTTGTTTGAGTTTCTCCACCGGGGACGCTAGGACTGCCAGTAGGAGGCGGAGCTACTTCAGTTGTATCGCCAGGAACGCCTGTGGTACCAGGATCAGCTGGCGCAGTATCTGGTGTAGATGTACCGCCAGGAGTGCTACTGTCAGAAGGTTTCTTTTGTGTCTCAGTACTGCTACCAGCAGGGCTTGGTGTAGATGCTGAGCCCCCTTGACACCGGGAGTTGAGAGGGTAATCCTTGCAGAATTTTTCCTTGTTTACTCTTGGTGAGAGCTTGACTTCCCCGGATGAGCTAGAGGGTTGTTCACTGGTAGATTGACCTATTAGGAATGTAGTTGACTTGGCAACAGCAATGTTGCTGGTTAAAGCTAGAGTTAGAGCTGTACCGATAAGGGTCAAATATTTTCCGTTCATTTTACTTATACCTCCACACCTCAACGGAGTACTTCCGCCCATTAAACCAGAAGATGGACTTTTAAAAAATCTTCCTAAATGAAGATATGTATTTTTGCTTTCAATGGTGCTTATATGTTAAGACAGAAAAATTTATCTGTTGACTTTCTAAAGTAGTCGTTGATAGAAAAGCCACATCAAAAGTCTCAACTTCATATTTCGTAAACAAAGGAAAAGTAGACAAAATAATCATTACAACATTAAGAAGAAAAATTTCTGGCAAGATTATGGATGTGACAAAATTAACAATATCAGTTTGATTATTATATTTTGATTATTATATATATTTTTGAAGTGTCAAATGAAATCGGGAACAATTCTGTGCAACCAACGTCTTCAAGCCAGCGTCTTCATAGTCCTATGAGTACAATGGTGAATACAAGCATCGAGATTGCAGTACGCCCGATTCTTTACCAATAAACGTGGTGTGAATAGCCGATGAGTTCCCCCCAACCGCCTCAAAAGCCACAAACTTTGCTTGGTCAAATAACTCAAGCAGTACAAACAATTCAAGCGAGAGTCGATTTTTCTAAACTGGCGCTCAAACCCAATGCCAAAGTACCAGAACTTTGGGTGCAGGATGCGGGGGCGGATAAGGCGGAAGTGTATCCGCTGTTAGGCGATCGCTACATGCTAGGTCGCAGTTCCAAATCCTGCGATATTGTTGTCCGTAACCCAGTTGTCAGCCAAATTCACCTGTCTCTTTCACGGGATTCTGCTCAAAGACAACCTGTTTTCGTCATTAAAGATGAAAACTCCACAAATGGCATTTATCGGGGTAAACGTCGGGTCAATTCTTTGGAGTTACGTCACGGCGATATTCTCACTCTCGGACCCCCAGAACTCGCCGCCTCAGTGAGACTGCAATACGTTGATCCACCTCCTTGGTATGTCAGAGCAGCAACTTGGACAGCTTACGGGGTTGGTGGAGTGACCACCCTTATGGCTCTTGTCATTGGTGTCGAATCGCTGAAATTTGCTGTCAAACCCTTACCAGGACCAACACGGGCACCAGTGGTTGTTTATGCTCGTGATGGAGTCACCAAGTTACGCGAACCTCGGACGACTGCTCATATAGACATGAAACGGTTGCAGGACTTTGGTCCTTACTTGCCAACGGCAGTCGTTGCCTCTGAAGATAGTCGTTATTACTGGCACTTTGGAGTTGACCCGCTGGGGATTTTGCGGGCTGTGTTCATAAATAGCAGGAGCGGTGATATCCAGCAAGGAGCGAGTACAGTCACTCAGCAAGTCGCCCGCAGTTTATTCCGCGATTACGTCGGTAGGCAAGATTCTCTTGGGCGGAAAGTTAGAGAAGCAATTGTCTCCCTGAAATTAGAAACATACTACAGCAAAAATGAAGTCTTACTGATTTATTTAAATCGGGTTTTCTTAGGAGCAGATACCTCTGGTTTCGAGGATGCAGCTCGGTATTACTTTGACAAGTCAGCAAAAGAATTAACTCTGTCAGAAGCGGCAACGTTGGTAGCAATTTTACCTGCTCCTAACGGCTTTGATTTCTGTGGAGATAGCCAGAATAAGCTCAGAACCATTGAGTACCGCAATCGGGTTCTCAAGCGAATGTTAGAGATGGGCAAAATCAAACAAGATAATTATAACCGAGCTAGGCGATCGCCCATCGAAATCAGCTCCAAAGTCTGTGAACGACAAGCAAAAACAACTGCCCCTTATTTTTATAGTTACGTCTTTCAAGAGTTAGAAGCCATTCTGGGAAAAGAACTGGCAACAGAAGGGAACTTTATCATAGAAACTCAACTTGATCCAGCAATTCAAAAACAAGCAGAAGAATCATTGCGTAATCATGTCAGCAACGCTGGGTCATCTTTTGGTTTTTCCCAAGGAGCGATGGTTACTCTTGATTCCAGTAATGGAGCTATCCTCGCAATGGTAGGAGGCACAGATTATAAATCAAGCCAGTTTAATCGTGCAGTTCAAGCAAAAAGACAACCAGGTTCCACCTTCAAAATCTTTACTTACGCAGCGGCTATTGAGCAAGGGATGTCACCTGGGAGGTCTTATTCCTGCTCCCCTTTTCGTTGGCGAGGCTTTACCTATAAACCATGTCGTACTGGCGGAGGTAGTTTGGATATCGCCACAGGGTTAGCATTATCTGAAAACCCCATTGCATTGAGGATTGCTCAAGAAGTTGGGCTAGATAAAGTCGTAGCAATGGCGCAACGATTAGGGGTGAGGTCACAGCTAGATCCAGTTCCTGGCTTAGTGCTGGGTCAAAGTGTGGTAAATGTTATGGAAATGACTGGTGCATTTGGCGCTATTAGCAATGGCGGTGTGTGGAATCGCCCCCATGCAATTAGCCGAATTCTAGATAGCAGCGATTGTCGCGACCAGAACGATCCGAAAACTTGTCGTGTGATGTACTCCTATGACCAAGATCCAGACGCCAACAGATCAGTGCTGTCAATTAACATTGCGAATACAATGACTCGTCTTCTGCGCGGCGTAGTCACAAACGGTACCGGACGCAGTGCTGAGATTGGACAGGGAGAAGCGGGGAAAACTGGTACAACAGATAAAAACGTTGACTTGTGGTTTATTGGCTTTATTCCCAATCGGCGGCTGGTGACTGGTATTTGGCTGGGAAACGATAATAACGCCCCCACATCTGGGAGTAGCGCTCAAGCTGCTCAATTGTGGGGAAATTACATGGGTAAAATTGCAAAGTAAAAAGTAAAAAGCAAGGAATTCTTGACTTTTGCCTTTTTACTTTTACCTTTTGCCTTTTTAACGATATCCATACCAGGGAATAATCTCTAGGGTACCGCCAGGCTTGAATACGACTTGGAAGTGTGCAAGAGGTTCTTTGTTATTTGGAGCAGCAAAGTTTGAACCGTAGACCTCTTGAAACATCTTAGGAAGGGGTGTTAAGCGAAAATAGTCAACGGCTGCTTGGTTGAGTGGTTCGTAGTCAGCAATGACGCCTTCTTTATTAACCGCCACCCGGTATTTCAAATCTCGTACAAAGGTGGGAGTCGTACTCCAATTTTGGCGAATAGTATTGTAAAGCTTTTGGTTCAAATCCTTAACTGCATTCGGATCTGTAATTTTTGCACCGGTAACATCTGGTGTTTGGGTATATCCTCGCCAGGGGCTAACCTCGAGCGCGCCTTTTCTCGTAAAGACGACTCTAAATTGACCGAGCGCTTCATTCGTAGAACCACGATTTGCCGGATTGTAAAGTAAGTTTGCTAAGGGAGTTTTCTCTACGGCATCATTTGCTTGCTTATTAACTGCTTTATATCCAACAATTGCACCATCCGTAGCGACTCCCACGCGAAAGACCAAATCTTGATTCAGTTGTGAGCGCTCAACCCACTTTGGATTAATTTGGTTATATAATTGGCGATTCAATGCACGCAGTTGGGATGCATCTGTAATTTCTTGAGATGTATTTAAAAGTGCTTCTAAATCGTTAACAGTAGGCTGGGTACCAGGTGTCGGAGTCTCCGCTACTGTCGGATTTGGCGTGGGTGTTGATATGGAATTTGCCGCTACTGAAGGATTTGGCGTTGGTGTCAATGTAGGATTTGCGTCAATCGGTTCATTAGGAGCAGGCGTGGGGGTGGCAGATGCTGTTGCAGGATTATTGATATTGTTAGTCTTACTAGCATCTTCCTGTGTCTTAGGTTGTGGCGGACGAGCTTCCGGCGCTGGAATCAGCGTAAACGCAACCGCAGCTACTGCCAAACTCGTCACTCCCACACTCGCTGGCACTCCCTGCTTAATCAAAGCTTGACTGACACCACCATAACGCCTAGCAACTGGTTGTAATTGTAGTGTTAACTCTGGTAAAGTTTGGCTATCTGCGAAAAATTGGTCGATTGCTTCTACTAAATCGAACAACTGTACCGTGTTCAAATCGATTTGTATCAGCTGCATTCCGTTGTTTGAGGAAGACTCTACTAAATGTGCTCCATTGTCTGAATGCACCATGAGTCTATGTTGGTTGCTGTCGATTTTCTGAAACTGTACTAACTCTGAGTCAGAGTTATGCGCTTGGGAGTGTGGCACACTACTCAAAAATTCTTGAGCATATGCACTGACTGCCCTAACCAAACTTTCAAAAAATTCTCGCCCTCCGGTTAGTGGTTTGGTGTAGCCAGATATGTAGCATTCTGCATTTACCAATATAGATAATTCTGGGCGCAATTCCTGAAAATGTGCAGCCCTTGAGGCGTCACTTAAACCCTCCAACAGGAGTGTGCAATTAGGTAAACTATACTTACGTTGAATATTCATCCCACTTCACCGTCAAAAAGACTAATCCAGAACCGCTGCATTCCAGCCGTACCAGTACAAAATAATAATTGTCCCAACAAACTTATAGCTAGCTCATCTAATTTTTCCTCGGTATGTAATGCTAATGCACCAGAACGTCGGAGATTCATCCGGCTCTTAAAGTGGATTTTAAAGCGTTCTAGGTAGTTAGATAAACGTAAATTCTGTTCCAGTGGAAGCTGTTTTTCAACCATTTGTTGATGTATCATGAGCAACTGACGGATGACAACTGTTAACCGCCGCGCAATGTAGCAAGCAATGATCACCAAGGCTTTTGCTTCCATGATAGACAGAGGGCGGCGGATATGCGCTCGTCGCATTGGGTTTGTGCTACGCATTCGCCATAGATTCACTCGGTTTTTAACAATTGCTTTAAGATCCAACTCTTCAGCAAATGTCAAAATTGCTTCAGAGCCACCAAGCTCTAATGCTTCAATTGCCAGTAAAATCAGATCTATTTGCAACCGAACTCTACGGGGACATCCCTGTCCCTCAAGCGCCGGTTCGGGTAAAGAATCCAGAATCATCGGCACAGACTGGGGGGTTGGACTATTAATTGGCGTGATACTAGCAGAGACATTCATTATAGATACCATTAACGGCTGCAACTTGCCTTAGTAAAACTAATTTAAAATAGATGACCAGTCAAAAAATGAGACTGATAGCATGATTGGCATATCTGCCTGATATATACATTACTTACTCTTTTGACACAAAGGTTTCCGCATGAGTCTTCATCAAAATTTCCAAAGCTTAAATTTTCTTGCCTTAGTCGTTAATATCATGACATCCCTAGCTTGGTGTAGATTCTAATAATCGTCAATGGATAATGTTTATTGAGGTCTTATACCAAGGGTATGACATTTTAGTGTACGATTTTTCCGGTATGTGCCTCCTGTTTAACCGAGATTTTACAATTGGGCGAATAGGGTTGTAGCGTGTACTGCAGGAAGTAAAACTTTTTCTCTATTTTATGGATTTGAAGTCTCTCATTCGTGACATTCCAGATTTTCCTAAACCGGGAATTTTATTTCGTGATATCACCACGCTGCTGCGCGATCCAGAGGGACTGCGCTATGCTATTGACCTGCTTGTGCAAAAGGTAAAAGATGCTGGATTAAATCCAGAATACGTGATGGGAATAGAGTCACGGGGCTTTATTGTTGGCGCACCGCTTGCTTATCAATTAGGAGCTGGTTTTGTTGCTGTCCGTAAATCTGGTAAGTTACCAGCAGCAGTACACTCAATTGAGTACGCACTGGAGTACGGTACTGACTGTTTGGAAATTCACCAAGACGCTTTGCATCCGCTTAGCCGAGTTTTGATTGTAGACGATTTGATAGCAACCGGTGGAACTGCAAGTGCAACGGCAAGGTTAGTCCAAAAGATTGGCTGCAAACTTGAGGGTTTTGGGTTTATCATCGAGCTACAGGATTTACAAGGACGGAAACATTTACCAGATGTGCCCATCATTACCCTTGTAGAATATTAGTCGATGATTCTTTGTCCACAGCAAATGAGTCTTGACTAATGACTAATGACTAATGACTCTTGACTAATGACTAATGACTACTACACGAATTTCCTTGGATTCAGGTCGTGATTGGCTTTTGAAGTTAGTCACGAGCGAAAGTTTTATTTATGTCATGAAGCGGCTATTGCAGGCGCTGTTGACTTTGTTTTTAGCGTCGGCGTTGTCGTTTCTCATTATTCAACTTGCTCCAGGGGATTATGTAGATACGCTACGGCAAAACCCAAAGATTTCTCCAGAAAGAATTGAGGAACTCAGACGACAGTTTGGTCTGGATAAATCTTGGCCAGAGCAATTTGGACGTTGGCTGTGGCGCATTGTGACACAGGGGGATTTTGGTACAAGCTTTGTTTACCAGCGGTCGGTGGCGTCACTGTTGTGGGAACGCTTACCTGCGACTTTGCTGTTGGCAGTGTCTTCTCTAATTGTAACGTGGGCGATCGCCATCCCTTTGGGTATAGTCGCAGCTGTGAAGCAAAATCAGTGGGTTGACCGCGTTTTGCAGGTGATTAGCTATGCTGGACAAGGGTTTCCCAGTTTCATCACGGCTTTATTGCTGCTGATTTTTGCCCAAAACGCCTCGCCCATTTTTCCAGTGGGTGACATGACCAGCATTAATCACACCGAACTCAACTGGTTTGGTAAAATCCTCGATATCAGCTGGCATATGATTTTACCCACCATTGCTTTAAGTATCACGAGCTTTGCTGGGTTACAGCGTATTACTCGTGGCGAATTATTGGATGTGCTACGTCAAGATTATATCCAAACGGCTCGTGCTAAAGGACTGTCAGAGAATCGCGTTATCTATGTTCATGCTCTGCGCAATGCAATCAACCCCTTGATGACGTTGTTAGGTTTTGAGTTAGCGAGTTTATTGAGTGGTGCGTTTATTGCTGAATATTTCTTTAACTGGCCCGGTTTAGGAAGATTGACTTTACAAGCAGTGCAGGCTCAAGATTTATATTTGGTGATGGCAAGTTTGGTTATGAGCGCTGTACTGCTCAGTGTTGGTAATTTGATAGCGGACTTGTTGCTCAAGGCGACTGACCCTCGCATTCGCTTAGAGAATCTCAATTAACTCATTTTAGATGCAAGGGACGCTACACTCGTATTGAGCGTCCTTTGTCATTTGTCCTTTGTCGTTGGTACCAAGCTAATGACTAGTGATTAATGACTCATAACTATGTTTTCTGAAGTTTATTATCTAGTGCGGTCGAAAGCTGACGGTCGTTATCTCCTAGCTCGTTCTAACCCCGAAGCTAATGGTTATCTATTGTTGTTTCGCGAACATTTTGATGCTCTGAGCTATCTCAACACTCATGCTGGTGAAGTGGCAAACCGCTTTGCTGTAGAATCTGTTCCCGGCTCTCAAATAGGAGCTTTGCTGAAACGCTGGGGTTTTAGTGGTGTGGGTATTGTCTCTGACCCATTGTTACCAAAAATTGAATTTTTGCAGTCAAGCTAAACCGCAGATGGGCGAGGAAATTATCTGCGTCCATCTGCTATGGGCTGCGGTTCAAAATCAAAAATCTTTATACTGATGCTTTCTCCAACATCAACTTAGAACGCTTCACGTGTTCAGGTATAGGAATTGGATAATCTCCTGTGAAACAGGCGGAACAGAAGCTTTCTGGGTCTTCTCGTGTAGACTCTAGCATTCCTTGCCAACTGAGATAGGCGAGGGTATCTACTTCTAGTTGCTTGGCAATATCTTCTACTGAAGTGGTCGCAGCAATGAGTTGGTCTTGGGTGTCGGTATCAATACCATAGAAGCAGGGGTGAGTGACTGGTGGAGAGGAAATTCGCATATGCACTTCCAACGCACCTGCTTCACGCAAGGTCTTAACTAATTTACGGCTTGTCGTCCCCCGCACGATAGAATCATCTACAATGACAACTCGTTTGCCAAATAGCACATCTTTGAGGGGGTTGAGTTTCATGCGGATACCCGACTCCCGCATGCTCTGTGTTGGTTGGATAAAAGTACGTCCCACATAGCGATTCTTAATCAATCCTTCAGCATAGGGAATGCCAGAGGCTTGAGAATACCCTATAGCAGCGGGAATTCCAGAATCAGGAACACCAATGACCAAATCAGCGTCAGCAGGAGATTCTTGAGCCAATCGCCGCCCTATACGCATTCGATAACTGTACAGACTTTCGTTATGCATGACGCTATCAGGACGGGCAAAGTAAATCATCTCAAAAATACACAGCTTCCGCTGAGGTTTGTGACTCCATGGAAAGGAAGCTAAACCCTCTTCAGTAATCCAAACGAGCTCCCCTGGTTCCACATCTCTAAAGTATTGCGCACCAATGATATCTAGACCACAAGTTTCAGAGGACAAAACATAGCGAACAGGATGATCACCCAAGGTACCAATGACAAGGGGACGAATGCCATTAGGGTCGCGAACACCCATAACACCCCTTGATGTACCAATAACTAAGCTAAAGGCTCCTTGACAGCGGTGAAAAGCCCGAATGCAGCTCTCTAGCCAATCTGCACCAGCGTTGATTTCTTCAGCAATGGCAAAAGCAATCATTTCTGAGTCAGTGGTGCTAACTAAGTTGCAGTTGTTTTTCAGCAACTCCTCTCGTAGCGGCATTGTATTGACTAAATTCCCGTTATGTGCAAGCGCCACAGAACCCAAGCGTGTTTCAACAACAGCAGGTTGGGCATTCACTTTGCGGCTAGAACCTGTCGTTGAATAACGAGTGTGACCAACAGCTATACTACCAGGCAAGTTTTGCAAGGTAGATTCATTAAAGACTTGGGACACCAACCCCATGTCTTTGCGTAAGTTGACTTGTGTACCCTCAAATGTGGCAATGCCAGCCGATTCTTGACCCCGGTGTTGGAGGGCGTACAATCCAAAGTATGTCAGTTTGGCAACGTCTTCTCCTGGTGCGTAGATGCCAAAAACACCGCAAGCTTCTTCTGGCTTATCTGGACGATTGTCATGGTCATTGACTGAGTTCGGGGGCAATTGAGGATGGTCATCCAAAGAGTCGGGACATTGGGGAATCATTGTAGCTGTGCTCCTGATGAGGGTGTCAAGTCACAAGAAATATGTCTAAGGATAGTTGCATAAACTTTTAAAAATAATTTTAAAAATTCTTAACCATCCATTAAAACAGTATCGCAATTATGCCTAGAAAAGCCAGTCTTCCAGGTGAGGGAGTTTTCTCTATGAATTGGGAGTTGTATTATGGATGGTCAAACGCCTCTCAATCGCGTTTAAGTAGCGATCGCTCATTTCCTCAATGCTAACCTTGATTAAAGTTTGATTATCAGTTGTTAAAACCCGCAAACCTATTTCGGAATTCCCAACCTGACCAAGTTTTTGCCAATGATTACCTAGTTGTTCTCCTATAAGAGTTTCCCAGGTTTTTTGTTGTTCTGTTGCAACAGAGACTACAATTCGTGCGCCACTTTCACCAAAAAGAACTTCATCCCAACGTTGGTTGTTATGTGCTGATAGTTCCAATTGGATGTCAGCACCAAGTTTGCCAGCAACACAACATTCTGCCAGAGCAATAGCGACTCCACCCTCAGCACAATCATGAGCTGAACGTATCAAACTCTGACGAATTCCCTCACGACACACTTTTTGGACTTGGCGTTCCAATTCAAAATCAACTCGTGGCGGTTTTCCAGCAACAGTGTTGTGGATAGTGGCTAAATATTCCGACCCTCCTAACGTAGAGTAGGAAGAAAGTTCACCCAGTAAGTAAATGACATCTCCTTCTACTTGCCAAGCTTGAGCACAAATCTGAGTTAAGTCAGGGATCAAGCCAATCATACCTACAACAGGGGTAGGATAGATTGGTTGCGGGTTGCCTTGAGAATCTAAAGTTTCATTGTAAAGAGAAACATTTCCACCAGTCACTGGGGTTGCCATTTCTCGGCAACCTTCAGCTAAACCGCGACAAGCTTCTGCTAATTGCCAGTAACCAATAGGTTTTTCTGGACTGCCAAAATTGAGGTTATCCGTAACCGCTAAAGGTTCTGCACCCACACAGCTAAGATTACGTGCTGCTTCTGCTACGACTGCCTTAGCTCCTTCATAGGGATCAAGGTAAACATAACGAGGATTGCAATCAACAGTAGCCGCCACACCACTTTGGGAATTGGGAACTTTCCCCTTATCCTCCACTTCCTGGGGACGCAAGCGAATCACAGAAGCATCTGCACCACCTGGTAGCATAACGGTGTTATTCTGCACCTGATGGTCATACTGACGATATACCCAACGCTTTGATGCAATGGTAGGAGTATTCAGCAAGGTCAACAGGATGTCATTCCAACTTTGGAAGCGTCCTTGAATTTCAAGCCCAGTAGATGTACACAGAGGTAGAGAATCAGGCGTCCATTCCCAAGCTTTTTGTGCGTATTCCGGTGGTTCCGCCAACAATTTTCGGTGATACAGTGGTGTATTCTCTGCCAACGCCGTTGCTGGAATCTCTGCAGCAACTTCACCCTGGAATAAAATCCGCACGATGGGTTCATCAATCACAGAACCTGCAACAACTGCATGCAACCCCCAACGATGGAAAATGTCAATTAACTCTTGTTCACGTCCCTTGTGTGCAACAAACAGCATCCGTTCTTGAGACTCGGAAAGCAGATATTCATACGGAACCATTCCTGCTTCCCGCACAGGAATCTTGTCTAAATCGAATTCAATGCCCACACCGCCTTTTGCAGCCATTTCTGAGGTAGAACAGGTAATGCCAGCTGCGCCCATATCCTGTGCGGCGACCACTGCACCTGTCTTAAATGCCTCCAAGCAAGCTTCAATGAGCGACTTCTCCAAAAAGGGATCGCCCACTTGTACCGCCGGACGATCATCTATAGACTCATCACTCAGTTCTGCACTGGCAAAACTTGCGCCTCCCATACCATCACGTCCGGTAGTAGAACCAACGTAAAGCACGGGGTTACTTATACCAGACGCACCAGATTTGACAATTTCTGGCGTTTCCATCAATCCTAGCGCCATAACATTCACCAAAGGATTGCCAGAGTAAGCAGGGTCAAAGTAAACTTCACCGCCTACAGTGGGAACACCTACGCAATTTCCGTAATGGGAGATACCAGCAACCACTCCATTAAAAAGCCTTTGGGTTTTCGCATCTTCTAGAGAACCAAAGCGTAAGGAGTTTAACACGGCAATGGGACGTGCGCCCATTGTAAAGATATCTCTTAAAATGCCTCCTACTCCTGTAGCAGCTCCTTGAAAAGGTTCAACTGCTGAAGGATGGTTGTGTGACTCAATCTTAAACGCAAGTCGCAGACCATTGCCCAAATCTACAACACCGGCATTTTCACCAGGTCCAACAAGAATACGAGGTCCTGTCGTGGGAAATTGTTTGAGTAACGGACGGGAATTTTTGTAACAGCAATGTTCTGACCACATCACTCCAAACATTCCCAGTTCAGCTTTGTTGGGATGACGCCCCAGACGCTTCACTATTTCTTCATATTCTTCGAGCTTCAAACCTTCAGCAGCGATTTCTTCAGGAGAAAAAGGAGCAGAGGAAATGGCGGTCATGGTAATAATGCATCAAGGGGACAGAGCATTATTTTAGCGATTTAAGTGCCCTGTAGGTATTCACGTAAGTACGCAGATCATTCTTCTTTTGATATTTCCCGTTGATAGTTTTCTATTTCCTCAAGTAAAGTGCTTTGCTGTTGTTCTGTTGCCATCATTGCTCCTGGTGAGGTTGATTGCAAGAGGTGACGAATCAGTATGACTGCTATCTTTAGCCTATCACGGCTCATGGTGGAGGTTGTGGGTCAACTGTATAAATACGTAATTTTTTATCTAGAGTTTAAGCTCCTCAAAAACAAATAAGTGTTTTCACTATTTGAATAATATAAATCCTTTCATAGGATGAATATTAACTAAGTCAAGTGTGATAAATAAGTTTTGCCATATACAATACGCCTCTCTAAAGTGATGATTCAACAAGTCGTAAATTGTTAGAATCATTAATTTTGTAGTGGGCTATCATACTTGCATTAGTTAACAAAATTTTCTTTTTGTAGTGTCATCACTACTAATCAAAACAATTGTTCCACGTACCCTGTTGATTGAATTTGTGGCTTGGTCTGCTCTTTTCACAAAAGGAATTTTATAAAAATGTTTAGAGGAATCATTCTGTCTGAAGTTTCCTCTAAAATTTACCAAAGACGGCGGGAAAGCACATTACTTCTGGGGATGGATGAACTATTGTTCACCTAATAGTTTTAGTCATCAGTTATCATTTTAGGGCGATTGTGCGGAGCGCACTGCCCTTACGGCAATCACCTATTTTGAAAAATGTGGGTAATCACAAGGCTTCTAGCTAGGTGATAAGTGAAATTTGCGCTATGTGTATGGAACGATTTATTTACCTAAGTACTGTTTAGTGATTCTCCACAAACGAAGTGGAGCATTCTTAAGCAAAGGGGAAGCTATGCTGGTTATTGCTTAATTTTTGAATTCGATTGATGCGTTGCACCAATCTAAATATAAACAAGCAGTGTGAGACTGTCACGAGTTTTTGCATGTGCGATTGTCGTTTGCGGTACGCTTGCACGTAGACAATCGCCTGTAAGAACATACCACTGGTGTGCCATTCATAGCAAAGCTGTTTTGCACCTGCTTGTTTAAATTCATATGCCGATGTGACTACAACCATCAGAAGCAATCTCAGGGTCTCGACAAGGAAATGTCTGTTGCGCCTAAGATAAAGTATTTCCCCGAATCATAACTAACGGCATGTACCACCATTATTCCACTCTGATAAGTGGTGTGTTTGTTTTTGTCTAATAACTAACCAAGAGAGTGGTAAATGTAGTTATCACGCTATTGCTATCCAAAACTTGGTTTTCGGGTCGAGTCGCGTAACCGAAGAAAGCACTAAAAACAAGTGTCCCTATCACTGAGTCGCTGAGCTTACGCATTTTCCATAAAATACGTTGATGTTTACATACAGAAGAGTTAGTTTTGTAGTTCTGCTTACATTTTTAAGCTTGGTAATGTGATGGAGCTTAACTGAACTGTAGAGATATAAAATTCTGCTTGTTTATTGTGTGGATACAGTCTGTTAGCAATCATTTTGTGATGAAAATCACTGGTGCTCATGATTAAGATCCTGTTTTTCATATAAGCAAATTGCCAAAATACTAACAACTGAACTCTAGCCGAGTCATTAATAGGGAACACACTAAATGCCGACAGCCTTCTTGTGAAGACTGTTGGCTTTTTGTATATGAGGGGAAGTGGGGGAACTGATATCTTGCACCTAATATCTTGCACCTAACCGTATAAACCACGATTCACTCAAAAATACAGAAATAAATATACATATTAATTATGGGCTTTTTGTGGAAAATCAAGCACTTTACGTTGAATACTTAGTGCTTAAATAATATTCATTTTTTCCAGTGCAAGATGTGAGCCTCTTACAGGCGCGGCGATTGCGCAAAGCGCAGACGCGACGAGCGCGTATCGCTCTTGTTACTTGCCTTGATTCTCTACAAAGCTTGCTATATAAGGGTTCCAATATGTGTTTTTTAATAGGGAAGAGATTTGATAACAAATGACTCTTGACTTTATAAATAAAATTTCCCCACAACCAGTTAGTAACTTGACACAGATTTTGCCATAGCCACTATCCAGTGTGGGGAGGGTATGATCAGTATATGGGTATTATTGACGTTGAACGTTGGTTGCCTGCATTCTTTTTAGCAGTCTATCAAGTCCACTTAAAGAAGTCTGGCTTAACTTTGTATTAAGACATCGCTTGAATGATGTAATCAAAGTAGGGTGCTGCTTCTGCAGAGTCTTCTGCATTCAGTAAGTCAAGGGAGGCTTTTTTCAGACAGTTGATTGCTTCTACCATTCCAGGTACAGGAACGCCGAGCGAGTTGTACATTTCCCTGACGCCAATTAAACCAATTTTTTCAATTGGTTCTTTGTCACCAGCAAGTATACCGTAAGTGATTAAGCGCAAGTACCAGCCATAATCGCGGATACATAAAGCACGTTGACGTTCTCCGTATGCATTGCCTCCAGGCGATATAAAGTCAGGACGCTTCTGCCAAAGCTGTTTAGTAGCTTCTTGAACTATCTTTTTTTCCTTTTCGGCTAAGGTTGTGACAATCCGTATCCGTTGCTCGCCGGTTTGCAAATAGTCTTTGATATTCTTGAGTTCGCCACTGCTGGGATAACGCAGTTCGTCGTCGGCTTTGAGAATAACTTGGCTTACTACAGTCATGATTATTGCAATGACATGAATTAATTATTATTTGCTAGTTTAACGAGTCTTGAGGACACAAGTGAAGAGAATTGAGGAGATGAGGGATGGAAGACAAGAGGAAGATACTTCCGTGCGGTGAACCAGTGCTGCAGGAGGGGAGCCCCCCGTAGCAACTGGCGTACAACTGTCTGTTCCATCGACAAGGGAACAATGTGATCGGGGGACAACAGAAGGACACTTTTGTGCCAAGAGTTGTTGAAGCGACGCCGCTCTAAACCATACCTTCGGGAGAAGATGGCTCCTAATGACTAATAACTAATGACTAATGACTAAAAAAAATTGGAAACAGGGTGAGTTAATTGACCTTGAGATTTTGGATTTGAATGATGCAGGTGATGGTGTAGGGCGTTGGCAAGAAAGGGTGGTATTTGTACCAGATACTGTACCAGGCGATCGCGCTGTTGTCCGTCTAGTAAACGTTAAACCGAACTACGCTCACGCTAAACTCAAACAACTTCTCAAACCATCGCCCCACCGCATCCGACCTAGCTGCATCGTGGCTGATAAATGTGGTGGTTGTCAATGGCAGCATATTGATTATGAGTACCAGTTAACAGCAAAGCGAAATCAAGTTATCCAGGCTTTGGAACGTATTGGCGGTTTCGTCCAACCACCGGTAGACCCAGTGCTTTCGACTCTCGAATGTTTGGGCTATCGTAACAAAGCGACTTATCCTGTGGGACTATCTCACACTCTTGCGGTTCAAGCTGGTTACTACCAAAAAGGTAGCCACCAGTTGATTAACTTGAATCAATGTCCCGTACAAGACCCAAGATTAAATCCTTTGCTGTTGGAAGTTAAACAGGACATCCAAAAGCGGAGTTGGCAAGTTTACAACGAACAGCGCCATACAGGTCTTGTTCGTCATCTGGGTTTACGCATTGGTCGCCGCACAGGGGAAATATTACTCACTTTGGTGGTTAAGGATTGGAATTTACCTGGAATTCAAGACCAAGCGCAGGAGTGGTTAAAGCGCTATCCCCAGCTAGTGGGGGTTTGTTTGAACCGCAACCCAGAACGTACTAATGCCATTTTCGGACTAGAAACTCGTTGTATTGCTGGGCTTCCCTACCTACGAGAAAAATTTGCCGAACTAGAATTCCAGGTACGACCGGATACATTTTTCCAAGTACATACGGAGACGGCAGAAGCATTATTGCAGGTCATTCAGTCAGAACTAAACTTACAAGGTTCGGAGGTGTTACTTGATACTTATTGTGGGATTGGAACGTTGACATTACCACTTGCCAAACAAGTTAAGAAAGCAATGGGGTTAGAATTGCAACCCGAGGCAGTAGAACAAGCAATTTTAAATGCGAAGCATAATCATATTCAAAATGTATGTTTTTACACTGGTGCAGTAGAAAAGTTATTTCCCCAAATGGAAATTTCGCCAGACATTGTTTTGCTTGATCCACCACGTAAGGGGTGTGATCGTACTGTTATTGAAACTTTACTCAAATCTAAACCTCCACGTATTGTTTATGTCAGTTGTAAAGTCGCAACCCTTGCTCGTGACCTCAAATTACTTTGTCAAAACGGGGTATATAGTCTTACACGGGTACAACCAGCTGATTTCTTTGGGCAAACCGCTCATGTGGAAGCTGCCGCATTTCTTGTCCTATCAGAATTTAATAAAGGTACTAATTCATTAACAACTTAACCTCAAGAAAAATTTGTAGTCCAATGCATAGTAAAAGTGCTAGAATAGAATTAAGATAAATATATGATTCCTTTTGTGTAAAGAGATTGACGTTGCAAAAACTCTCCCAAAAAATATGAACTGAGTTGTCTAAGGTGCAAATCGGCAGGTAAAAGAGTATGTTAGTACCCTTTTCACCAAAAAAACATATCAGTTGCTTACTGTTTAAATAGTTGCATAAAAGCCATTTTTTCTGTAAGTGACTCTATGTCATAAAGGAGAGTTAATGCTCCCTAGCATTTTCAAAATTTAGTTGTGAAGACGAAAGTTTGAAGGCAACACGACCACCTCAAATTCTATCAGGGTGCCTGTGACAGCAAACTGATGTCTAGCTAACTCTGAAAGCTACGGGGTTTCTATTGTGATTACTATTTCGCTTCGTCCTACAGGGCGTAATTGGGGCACAATTAGTTTTGCCTCAACTTTGTACCTCTGTCCGATACTAGATTTGCTATTGGCAGAAATTCCGGGCAAATTACAAGCAGAACTGCGGCTAGGACTTCAAGAAGCTCTAGTAAACGCAGCTAAGCATGGCAACAATCTAGATCCTGGTAAAAGGGTTGTCGTTCGTTTTTCTTTAATTGATAATCAGTATTGGTGGATTATATCAGATCAAGGTAGTGGCTTTACACCATGCTCTGCTAGTGATATTGATATCGATCCTACAGAATATTTACCACCCGATGAGTCAGAGAACGGTCGTGGTATGTGTATTCTGCATCAAATTTTCGATCAAGTTCAGTGGAACAGTAAAGGCACAGAGTTAAGGCTTTGTAAACAGATAGAAAATCGAAACCGATTAGCTCTACGACGGTGAAAAGAGGACGCGGAGGGGGTTACGGAAAATATTTCCTACCTTCCGTTATAGACCCACTCTTCGGCTTTCTGTAGGGTGAGGAGTATCTGTTATGACCTCTGAAGTCAGAGGTTGATGGGAGGACAACAATGGGAAAAATTTCCTGCTTGTCTGTTTATCCCTTATTTTTTGCGCTCGCCGTGAGTTGGACAAGGTGGAGCAGAAATAGAGCGATCCAACCAACCAGTCGCTTGCTGGAGTCTGAGTAAAGCTTCTTGTGGTTCATCTTTTAAGAGAAACACAAGAGCTGCTGCTGCTTGTTCACTTGCGCGAACATTGCGGTTAGACTTGAGACGATGCCAATCGTTAGGAGAAATGCTTAGCTTCTCCATCAAAGCTTGGGCTAGTTCTAAGGTACTACATTGATTGAGTGGACTAGCTTTGGACAGCTGGGTTGATTGAGACATGATATCAGACATAAGTGCTGGGTTTGTGAGTTTCGAGTCAGAATATGATTGAATGATCACCAAAAAAAGTTTTGCTATCTTTGCCAATGGCTACCAAAACGAGGGTGTCATACAAATGGATTTGATCAGACCATTAGCATGATTGTGTCTAATCTTAAGTTTACTCATTTGTACATGAAGCCGTTTAAAAAACCTTCTCAGCCGCCATTTCTTGAGGAAAATCAAAAGCAAGAATTTGAACAAGAACTCTTGAAAGTGGAGGATGCGCTTGCTACTTTGAAGGAACGCTACAATCAAATACAAGCAGACAGAGCCTGTCAAAGAGAATTACAACAACGTCTCAAGCAACTGCATCACAGTAAATTACCAAATGTGAAAGCCGAGTTAAAGCAAATTCAACAACAATTGGAAGTGCTGGAACTCAACTTAGAAAGTCAGTTGTTTTCTTGGGGTAGCCTCAAAGAACCTTTTTGGCAAGCCGTCCGCTTTGGTGGATTGGGCGTTATTATAGGCTGGTTATTGAAGTCTGTTGCTGGATGATATGGTAAATCTACGGATTGCAGAAATATTGCGAAGTGGTCAACCTGATGAGTTTGTAGTAGTTCAAGGCTGGGTTCGCACGAAACGGGAGTTAAAAGAATTTTCTTTTATAGAAGTTAATGATGGCTCATCCTTGGCTAGTTTGCAAGTGATACTCAATCAGGATTTGCCAGATTACGATGATATTTTAAAAAAGCTCAATACTGGTGCTTCTGTGGAAGTGGCTGGAGTACTGGTGGCTTCTGTTGGAAAAGGACAGCGGATTGAATTGAAAGCAGACAAGGTAAAAGTCTTTGGCGAAGCTGATCCCGAAACATATCCCCTACAAAAGAAACGCCATTCCTTTGAGTTTTTGCGAACTATTGGACATTTGCGATCGCGCACCAATTCCTTTGGTGCAGTTTTCCGAGTCAGAAACGCCTGTGCTACCGCCATTCATCAATTCTTTCAAGAACGCGGCTTTTTGTGGATACACACTCCCATCATCACCGCTAACGACTGCGAAGGTGCGGGTGAACTTTTCAGCGTAACCAGTTTGGATCTCAAAGATGTTCCCCGCACAGAAACCAAAGCTGTAGACTATAGTAAGGATTTTTTTAGTAAACCCACATATTTAACAGTCAGCGGTCAACTTGAAGCCGAAGTTATGGCGATGGCGTTTACGAACGTCTATACTTTTGGTCCTACTTTCCGTGCAGAAAACTCTAACACCTCTCGCCACTTGGCAGAATTTTGGATGGTAGAGCCAGAGATGGCTTTCTGTGACTTGAAGGGAGATATGGATTTAGCTGAGGCGTTTCTCAAACATATTTTCAAATATGTCATGGAAACCTGCTCAGAAGACATGGAATTTTTCAATCAACGTATTGATAATACTGTATTGGCAACAGCGGACAACATTATTAATAATGAATTTGAGCGCATAACTTACACAGAAGCTGTCAAACTGCTAGAAAAAGCTGATGTTCAATTTGAATATCCTGTCAACTGGGGCTTGGATTTACAATCCGAACACGAACGCTATCTTTGCGAACAACTTTTCAAAAAGCCTGTCATCGTTACCAATTATCCAGCGCAAATCAAAGCTTTTTACATGCGCTTAGATGATGATGAGAAAACTGTTTCTGCGATGGATATTCTTGCACCCAAGATTGGTGAAATTATCGGCGGTTCTCAAAGAGAAGAACGTTTAGATGTTCTTGAACGTCGCATACTCGCTCAAGGGATGAAACCAGAAGACTTGTGGTGGTATCTCGATTTACGTCGTTTTGGGACTGTTCCCCATGCTGGGTTTGGGTTGGGTTTTGAACGACTTGTGCAATTTATGACGGGGATGGGAAACATTAGAGATGTGATTCCGTTTCCAAGAACTCCGGAAAGTGCTGAGTTTTAAATGTATTTAAAAACCCGATTCTCTTAGAAATCGGGTTTCTTTTTAGTTGAATATCATTAGTTCTGTTAATTTCTGCACCAGAATGTACCATTATTTTTGTCTGTAAAAAGGTACTTCTACATATAGGCGTTGTGCATAATCGCTTCTCTATTCAAACGACATAATCTGACTTTTTGGATAATTTTTGCACCTATTTTTTCATAAAACTGAATTGCCGGTGCATTATGAGTAGCAACTGTCCAATCGATTCTTCCACCTCCAATTTTCTGAGTCATTTGACATAAACTTTTTGTTAATGCTTCACCAATTCCAAGTCTGCGATATTCAGCTTTGATATATAAATCATCTAGCCAGATTCCTGGTTGAGCAAGAAAGGTGGAGTAAATCTGGTGATAGGTTGCAAATCCAATTGGATTCTTATCAAGCTCAGCCAATAAAACAAAGGCAAGTGGTTTTTCACAAAATAACGTCTCTTCTAGTTTCTTCGGTGTAGCCTCTACAAAGTCAAGACAGCCATCAAACTCAGCTTTCAGCTTAATGAGTTCCATAATAATAGAAATGTCACCGACTTTGGCGTCTCGAATTAATAAGTTTTGGTTGTGCATAACATCAATGATTGAGATACGAATTACGAATTACAGCACATTGCAAGTAAATGAAGTACAGTACTGAGGTCTAAAAGGCAGACTCTAAGCCCTTTTTACTTCTGACCGGAGGCGGAGCGTCTGGTGGCTCCGCTCCTGACGACTGACGCCTCTATTCTGCTGTAAGTTTTTCCAAATTCTCTATTCTGGAATAATAGACAGTTTAATCATTTTGCACTTGCAAAACAAAGTATTTTTTAGATACCTTATATCGATAAAATCGATGGACGCAGAACAAAGGCTTTTGGATGTATCAAAATGTGGCTTTTCTTAATGAATAAAGTCAACAATAGTATGTTAAAAATCTCTCAGTTGCGGGTTTTTGTGGCTGTTGCTGACCACGGTAACTTCAGCTTGGCTGCTCTAGAGTTGGGGTTATCTCAATCAACTGTCAGTCATGCGATCGCACCCTTGAAGAAGAACTAGGAGTTATTCTCCTGTTTCGAGGTCGCCACGGTGCAACTTTGACGCCAATTGGAGAGCAGGTGATTCAGGAGGCGCGTCAAATTTTATATTTGCTAGAGGTGATCCAGGAAAAAGCCAACCTGGAGAAAGGATTACAGGCTGGACAGGTTCGGGTTGCTTGTGTTCGTAGCATTGCAACTCACGTACTACCAGAGGTGATTGCTCGTTTTCGCAAGAAGTTTTCAAAGATTAGTGTGGTGATAACCGAATATGATCGCTATGCAGAAGTAGAACAGGCTTTGCGAGAAAATCAAGCGGACGTTGGCTTCACGTTGTTACCGACAACAACAGAGTTTGACACGCGGGAGTTATTCCGAGATGAGTTTGTGGCGTTGCTACCTCCCAAGTCAATAACTCCTGATGAGTCGCTTAGTTGGCAACAGTTAGCAGGATATCCGATGATTGTGAATATCCGCAGTCCTCAGCACAACAAGACAGTCCAAGCTCATTTTTTAAAATTTGGTCAAACTCTCAAGGTGAACTACGAGGTGAGGGAAGATTCGACAATTCTCAGCATGGTCAAGCAAGGATTGGGGGCAGCTGTAATGGCTCGATTAGCAGCCCAACCCATACCAGAAGGCATAGAGATGAGGAGTTTGCCAGTACCGCTAGAGAGAATTATTGGAGTTGCTATTCTTGCAGATGCTTTATTGCCGAGAGCCGTCTTTGCTTTTCTGGATATCCTCAAAATTGGATAATGTGAAAACTTTGACAAGACAGGTGTGGGAAGCAGTTTTCTTCCAAGCTTTGCTTAACGCAGCGGGGTTGTTCTGCGTTTTTGAATTTCTTTATGTCAAATGTGATGAAAATCCTAGATTTCTACTGATAAACAAAATATTAAGATTAGTAAAGAATTTGGGGGAGGGAATGACACTACACCCCTTTGATAAAAAGTCATGTCAAGATTTTTGTTGCGGGAGAAAAAATCGTTGTAACATAAAACCCGCACGAGAAAATTGCAAAGGAAAGCTATTATGGCCATTCCAAATCAGCAGGGTAAATCTACTATCGATTTTCGAGACAACCGACGCACTACAACTCGCATTACAGTTCGTATTCCCAAGGAGTTGCACAAACAGCCAGTCATTTCACAGCTCATTTCCTATTGCGGCATTACAGTCAATATTGGAGCAGCTCAACTGAATGGTCATATGCCGCAATCAGGCAACTTTGATTTAGAGCTACGAGGAACGGTTTTCCAGATTGCTAGTGCCTTAACCTACCTTAATGAAATGAATTTAGAAATTTTACACCGATTTGTTCTTGAAGAAGACGGTTGGTAAGTTAAGTCTTAAGCAATGAGTAACGAATGCTGAGTTAGGTAACTACTCAGCACTCGGCAACTTCTTCGCGGGTATATCCTAAGCGAAGCAGCCTACAGCACGGTTGCGCTGTAGGCTGTTTCGCTTACAAGACTAGACTCACCCAACAAGAGAGCGAGTTAGTTAGTTACCTGCTATACAGAACTTGACTAAACTTACTTTAAGCTAGCCATTCAACTAAAGTTTCCTTTAGAGGGTCTGCTTCTTGCTTCAACCAAGGGAGTCGGCTCCACGCCAGTCGCACGCCAGATGCTACAACGGGGGGAACCCCAACGCCAGATACCTACGGAGGGAAACCCTCCTGCAGTACTGGCTCCGCAACGCACTGGCTCCTCAACGGGGGGAACCCCCGCACGGCGCTGGCTCTTCTTGTCCACAAGCGTATATTCGGGTGCAGCCCACCCTATTTTTGAAGATTAATAACCAAATTGAAGCTTTTAGTCATTTGTCACCCATTATTTTTAGCTAATTTAACAAACGTGGATTTCCGTTTGACCTTTTTACAGGCTAGCTAGTTTTGACGAAACTGTGGTTTACAAACCGGTAAAGTTTAGCCTTGGTTTTCGGCATTATTTTCACTTTCTAACCACAGACGATAAAATGCAACCCAAAAACCTACTGAAATTGCTGAAGTTTGAAAAGATTTGATAAAGTTTCTGACTATTTAGTCAAGCTCTGTGGAGGGAGACCCTCCCCGTTCGCGTGGCGTGCCCGTAGGGCATAGATTGGAGCGGAGAAAGCCTCCGCTCCAACAACTCTTGGCATCACTGGTCTCACGAGCTCCCTACGGAAGAGCCAGTGCGGACGTCACTGAGCGCGGAGGGAGACAAGGACTGCAGCAGTGGCTCCTCAAGTCGGAAAACCCGCAAGGGCGGGGTGGCTTCCCAAGTGGAGCATAGGAGCGTTGGAAACCCTCCTGCTCCGACTGGTGAGTAAGCGGGCTGCAGGAGAGGAGCTACTGCGTTGGATGGGTTCCCAGGTCGTCGGTGTAAGTGGCATATCAAGCTCCTTAGGCAGCTAGCGTGTCGCTTTGCGTTGCGACTCAGCGTCTTTGTACCTCATTCGGGAGGAGCTCCGAATTGCGGCGCAGCCGTGCCATAGGTGGCTGAGATCTCCGTTGGGCTCTCCCGTTGGGGGGGTTTTTCCCGCCCGTGGAAAGTGTCCGTTGGCGTCTACAGCAAGCTTACTTACGCCATTTGATTTTCAATTGCCCACCGCGCTAGTTCCGTGCGATTGTGGAGATTGGTTTTGCCCAACATATTGGACACATGGCTTTCTACCGTGCGTTGGCTGACATTTAATTCTTCAGCAATTTCGCGGTTAGCTAAGCCCCTAGCCACAAATTGCACAACTTTAAGTTCTGTTGGGGTTAACTGCACATCGAAGGGAACTTGGATGCGGGAACCGTTTTCCCCTCCTTTTGCTTGGTGTTCTTTCCAGCGAATGGTTTGCTTCAGAGAAGATTCTACTTGTGCTACCAATTCTTCTGGTTCAAAAGGCTTAACCATATAGACATCAGCACCTTTATTCAGACCTTTAACTCGGTCTGCGCTTTGTCCCTTAGCTGAAAGGAATAGGACGGGAATCCAGCTAGTACGTTCATTTTGCCGGACTTGTTCTACAAAAGTATACCCGTCCATTTCCGGCATCATCACATCGCAAATGATCATGTCTGGAATCTCCTGCTCTAAAACTTCCAGTGCTTCTCGACCATTTTCGGCGGTGCTGACATCATAACCCCGGAATTCCAAATAATCCTTCACCAGCAAGATGAGGTTAGGGTCATCATCAATAAGTAGAAGTCGTTTGTGATCTTTCATGCTGGGTTCTTTCATAGCAGTGGCACTTATCGCGCTTGATCCATCAAGGTCTTGAATCAATATCCTCTCTGGTGGATTAAGGAGGTGTCGTGCTTTTTCCTACTTAACTTGCCTTTGCTTTATGAAGTCCTAAAAGTCGGTATCACTTTCAAGAAATTTTCTACCAACGGCAAAAGTCCAGTAAGGATACGTAGAGCAGTAGTATTGATAATGCGTTATTATATATCGCTTTGAAAGCTGCGGGTTAAAAAACACTGATTAAATAATAATTATTCAGGTTAACAAGTAAGTATTGGACTCAAAGATGCTCCCAAATTACAATTAACCCACGCTTTCATTTGTTTACTGCTGTGCCATATCCTTTTTGGATGTTAAGCTTCTATAAGTTGTTCACGACAACAATCAGGAACTTTCTGGCAAAAAAAGGATGGGAAAACACAATGCATATTCTTCTACCACCTTGTTGCCTATCAAGTGTTCTTGTATAATCCGCTCAATGGCTTCCGGGGTTGTTGGGCGATACCGCACACCATCCGGGTAATCCTTTATTATCAGTCTAGAACAACAAACTGGCAAGCCGTTGACTTTATTTCCAAATATGCAACTAGAATTGCTATCTTGCCCTTGGTGAAGATTTAGCTGTTTGAGTCGCTTTTTCAAATCTTGCCAAAATGGTAAACGAGCTTGTTTACAGAAGCTGTTAGAAACTGTTTGGACAGCACAGATCGAAATGTCCCTCTGAGTTTTTGACAGTCCTAAAGCTTCTATAGAAATACTTAGGGCTTTGTTCGCTGGTGGTTTCGTGGTTTTTAGTAGCTGAAGGCAGGACTGGATCACTGTAGTGTTACTCAATTGGCGGCTCCCTGATTACTGTTCTATATCAATTTCCCAGCTTTGCAAACAAAAGTTGCCCATATCTCAATATTCGTCATTTACGGAGTAAAACCTGAAAGTTGAGAAAAATAGGTATATGTACTTGCGTGAGTTTATGCAAGTAAAGTTCGGGAACCCGTACAACAGATAATGTTGCCATTGCACTCTGCCTTTAGGTAAATTAGCACTCAGGAGTTGAGAGTGCTAATAAGGTGAAAATTTGGTATGGCAGCTGTATCTTTAAGCGTTTCTACAGTTAAACCTCTAGGCGATCGCGTATTCGTCAAAGTGAGCGCCTCTGAAGAAAAGACCGCAGGTGGTCTGTATTTGCCCGACACCGCAAAAGAAAAGCCCCAAGTCGGCGAAGTTGTTGCTGTTGGTGAAGGCAAGCTCAAGGATGACGGTGCTCGTCAGGCGTTGGACGTGAAGGTAGGAGATAAAGTTCTTTACTCCAAATACGCTGGTACCGACATCAAGCTTGGAACTGATGAATACGTACTGCTCTCTGAAAAAGACATTCTAGCAATCGTTTCATAGTCATTTAGTCATTTGTCATTTGTCATGAGTTGTTGGCAAAGGACAAAAGGCAAATATCATTCTTTGTAGTTTTCTGCTAAACATTCTTTGACAATTATGGCGAAGCGCATCATTTACAACGAAAACGCACGTCGTGCCCTAGAAAGAGGCATGGACATCTTGGCTGAGGCAGTAGCTGTTACCCTCGGTCCCAAAGGTCGTAACGTAGTCCTAGAGAAAAAGTTTGGCGCACCACAAATCGTTAATGACGGTGTGACCATTGCGAAAGAAATTGAATTGGAAGACCACGTCGAAAACACTGGCGTTGCTCTCATCCGTCAAGCGGCTTCCAAGACGAACGATGCTGCTGGTGATGGGACCACTACTGCGACCGTTTTGGCTCATGCAATGGTGAAAGAAGGCTTACGCAACGTTGCAGCAGGTGCGAATGCCATTTCGCTCAAGCGTGGTATTGATAAAGCGACCAACTTCTTGGTTGAAAAAATCAAGGAACACGCTCGTCCCGTAGAAGATTCCAAAGCAATTGCCCAGGTTGGTTCAATCTCTGCTGGTAACGACGAAGAAGTCGGTCAGATGATTGCCGAAGCAATGGATAAGGTGGGTAAAGAAGGCGTGATTTCCTTAGAAGAAGGAAAGTCAATGACCACCGAACTGGAAATTACAGAAGGGATGCGCTTTGACAAAGGCTACATCTCTCCCTACTTTGCAACCGATCCTGAGCGAATGGAAGCAATTTTCGATGAGCCTTTCATCCTGCTGACCGATAAGAAAATTGCCCTGGTACAAGACCTCGTACCCGTTTTAGAGCAAGTTGCTCGCTCTGGTCGTCCATTGGTGATTATCGCCGAAGATATCGAGAAAGAAGCTTTGGCAACTCTGGTTGTCAACCGCCTGCGCGGTGTGCTGAACGTAGCGGCTGTGAAAGCTCCTGGCTTTGGCGATCGCCGCAAAGCGATGCTGGAAGACATTGCTGTTCTCACTGGTGGTCAACTCATCACCGAAGATGCTGGTTTGAAGCTGGACAACACCAAGCTAGATGCATTGGGTAAAGCACGCCGCATCACCATCACCAAGGACAGCACCACCATTGTTGCTGAAGGTAACGAAGCTGCAGTTAAAGCTCGTATCGAGCAAATTCGCCGTCAAATCGAAGAAACCGAATCTTCCTACGACAAAGAAAAGCTGCAAGAGCGTCTGGCTAAGCTCGCTGGTGGTGTCGCCGTCGTTAAGGTGGGCGCTGCTACCGAAACCGAAATGAAGGACAAGAAGCTGCGCTTAGAAGACGCCATCAACGCTACCAAAGCTGCTGTGGAAGAAGGTATCGTTCCTGGCGGTGGTACAACACTGGCTCACCTGGCTCCTTCGCTCGAAGAATGGGCAAACAGTAACCTCAAAGGTGAAGAGTTAACTGGTGCATTGATTGTCTCTCGCGCCTTGGCTGCTCCTCTCAAGAGAATTGCTGAAAACGCTGGTCAGAATGGTGCTGTCATCGCTGAACGCGTCAAAGAGAAGGACTTCAATATTGGCTACGATGCTGCTAAGAACGAGTTCGTCAATCTGTTTGACGCTGGTATTGTTGATCCCGCCAAGGTGACTCGTTCTGCTCTGCAAAACGCTGCATCCATTGCTGGTATGGTGTTAACCACCGAGTGTATTGTGGTTGACAAGCCTGAGCCAAAGGATAACGCTCCTGCTGGTGCTGGTATGGGCGGCGGCGACTTCGATTACTAAAATTCTTGTTGGGTGAGTTTTGCCCACCTTTGATAAGACAGCCGCTTCCCTGGTGGGTGCGGCTGTTTTTTTGTTTGAAACGAATCATGGCAAAACTTTAGCTAGTGGTAGTAGTGACGGGACTATCAAAATTTGGCAGTTGTCTAAGTAGTCATTCAATTTTAGATTTTGGATTTTATCCTGCTTAACCCAAACTTGTATTTTAAGATTTTCCAGTCATTTCATTAGGCATGGAATCAATTACATTTTTATAAACTTCCATTGCCAATTTATACGCCTTCTTTAGCTCTCCGGGGGTGGGGTTAAAATCTTCTGTTGCTTCCATTGGATACCGATATGTTTGGTTATATTGACTGAGATATCCTGCTTCTTTTAAGACAGAGGCAAATTCTGGTTTAAATGTGGAAGCTAATCTCACTAAAGTATTAATGTTGTGGGTAAGTAGGTCAACCTAATTAAGCGTAAAATGTCATTACGTTAGCGTAGCGTGCCCGAAGGGCATACGAAACGGAGTGTAGACGCGTTTGCGCAGCGCCCCCTTAGGGGCTAGCGGCTTCCCGAAGGGTAGCGAAGTAATCGCCAAAATTGTATCTTACGTTTTTCAATGTTGACCTACTTATCTCCTGGATCAGTATCGTGAAAAACGAGGAAGCCTTTAAGTGCTTTTTCTGCTCCTTGCTGACAATGATAAATGGCGATATCCGGTAGTTCTTGAGCTAATTTTTGTGCCGCACTCAAATCACGTTGGGCTTTTTTCAACCAAAACTGTACCAGAATGCGTTTTGCGTTGTCCATACAGTAATTTACCTTCTTCTACTATTTTTCTGGTAAGAGATGCAGGAACTGTTTTAAATGTTTCTACATCATTTCTGGTTTTTATGAGAATATCGACATCAATCATCAAATCGTTAAGAGCATTTATTGCTTTTACTCCCCACTCAATACGGTTAAAGCCTGGTATATTATCCGGTAAAATAATACATAAATCCAAATCGCTGTGCTGATGAGGAGTTCCCCAAGCATAAGAACCAAATAGGATAATTTCTTCAGGGTTGAGTAAAGCTACTAACCGACGGGTAATTTCTTCAATGATTGAGTTGGTTATGGGTGCCATATTACCATCATGATTTATTCAAACGTGTACGACTTGTCCACTTCAATTATTTAATGATCGCACTGTGGTTGTAGTTGCAGTAGTGCAATCGCACAGAGTCCCCGCTTTCAGCGATTGAGCAGTAGCAGTAATGGCTTTGGGAGCGCCAAGTCGAGAACGTAGAAGAGGGGTTAAAGGTGGGTTGGTCGCATGGAAGTACGTTATCGAATTAAAAACTCTCACCTTTGAAAGCCCTTATTTGGCTGCTTTTGACTCTTCCCTTTAGGCTTAGATTTGTTGACTTCCATCAAAGCTTCTTGGAATAAATTATGCAGGTGTATTGGTACGCTGGCAATTTCTGGTAACTCTGGCTCTATGGGTTTATTATATTCTTGCAATAGTGTATCCAAGTCATTTTCAAGTTGAAAATTTGGACGTTGAAGAAACATTTGCAATACTTTCTCTAACTGGGTTGGATACTGTTGAGCTAATCGATGCCAAATAAAAGCATTAATACTTTTGTCTTCCAGATAAAAACGAATGAATTTTTCGGCACCTTCTACACTTTGCCAATCATCTGCTTCTAAAATTGCCTTGATTTTCGAGTAAGTTGGAAGAAATATCTGTCCCCATCGGGCATGAGATATAGATGTGACCTGTTCTGCTTTTCTAAGTTCCGCAGGCAAATCAACTTTTGGCGTCACCATTTTCCTGGTGCCATTTTTGTTGTCAAATATTTGTGAAACGGCTTCGGAGTCAGCACCAAGTTCTTCTGCAACTGCTTTGATGTCTTCTTCTCCAAGACCAGCTTCTTGTGCGACTTCTCCTAGTGATTTAGAAGAATCAATTCCTGCTTCTTCCAGGCGTTTTTTCGTTAAGACTTCTTGGAATTCGGCAATCTTTTTGTTGAGTTGATATCCTGGCATTGTGACTTCATCAGTGCCAAAAAACTCCACAAACTGCTGATGATAGATGCCTACAGATAGCCAAGCTTCCTCTAGTAAGTCGGGAGCATCTCCATAAAGATGGTCTTTGTAATTATCTTTAAAATTACCAATAGCGACTGCTAGTTTTGGCTTGCCTAATTTACCCATCTGTGTATAAGGACCGGAGAAAGTCCAGTAGCTGTCAGTCACAGGAGAAATGCGAGTCAGTAAAATTTCTCCTTCTTTCAACCGAGAAATTTCCTTTAGTTTTTGGGCGTTATTTGGCTTGACAGTGTAGTATTTGTCTGTCAGCCAGTTCCTTAATTCAAAGCCATCAGGTAGGATTTTTGTAATAGCAAATAACCCCATAAAAGTGCGAGCCCAACTTTTGATAAGTTCGCGATCGCTCTCGGACAAGTCTTGATAGCTTTGGATAAACAAATCTAACGGTGAGGAGTCGCCGACTTGCCCTTCTGTAAGAAACGAGTCAATAATGAGTTCTTGTTGAAAATTATCACCACTTCCACGACGTGACTTCACAGCAGCATAGCTTTCCAATGCTTGTGCGAGTTCGTCTTCAGCATCATAGACAAAATCAGTGAGGTTTTGTTTGAGTTGGTGCGATCGCTCTAATATGGCATCCACAAGTTAATCTCTCGGACTCGACTGTTGTAAATTATAGGTTTGGAGAGAATTTCTGCATCTGGCTATTGCAGGATATATTCGGACATTTACTTATTTCGCATTTGATTGACAGACGACCAGCCATGTAGCATATAATTTGTACCCTTGCACAAAAAAGAACGCGATCGCTATGGGCATGACCCTTGTAGAAAAAATTTTGGCGAAAGCCTCCGGTCGCTCGGTTGTCGAACCGGGGGAAAATATCTGGGTTAATGTTGATGTTTTGATGACACACGATGTTTGTGGACCTGGAACCATTGGCGTTTTCAAACGCGAGTTTGGTGCTGACGCCAAAGTCTGGGATTCTGAAAAAATCGTGTTAATTCCCGATCATTATATTTTCACCGCCGACGAACGCGCTAACCGCAACGTTGACATTTTACGTGATTTTGCTAAAGAGCAAGGTATAAAATACTTTTACGATATTATTGACCGCGCCAATTTTAAAGCTAACCCAAACTATAAAGGTGTTTGCCACGTCGCCCTAGCCCAAGAAGGTCACACCCGCCCAGGCGAGGTTTTATTCGGTACGGATTCCCACACCTGTAACGCTGGTGCTTTCGGTCAATTTGCGACTGGTATCGGCAACACAGACGCTGGCTTTATTATGGGAACTGGCAAGCTGCTCATCAAAGTTCCTGCCACCATGCGTTTTGTGTTGGATGGCGAAATGCCTCCTTACTTGTTGGCAAAAGACCTCATTTTGCAAATTATTGGAGATATCAGCGTTGCTGGCGCAACCTATCGGACGATGGAATTTACAGGGGAAGCCGTCGAACGAATGACGATGGAAGAACGGATGACCTTGTGCAATATGGTCATTGAAGCTGGCGGCAAGAATGGTACTATTGCTCCTGACGAAACCACATTTGAGTATATGAGGGGACGTACTAACAAGCCTTATGAGGCAGTGTATACAGACTCAGATGCCAAGTTCTACAGTGAGCATCGCTACGATGTTTCCAAACTAGAACCAGTTGTTGCCAAACCTCATTCCCCCGATAACCGCGCAACAGCACGGGAATGCAGTGATGTCAAGATTAACCGAGTTTATATCGGTTCCTGCACGGGTGGAAAAACAGAAGACTTTTTCCATGCAGCACAAGTTCTCAAAGGTCATAAGGTGAAAGTTCCAACTTACATAGTCCCTGCTACTCAAAAAGTCTATGAAGATTTGTTTAAAATCAAGTACGAAGAGCAAACCCTCTCGGAAATTTTCTTAGAAGCAGGTTGCATTGAACCTGCTGCACCTTCCTGCGCAGCTTGTTTGGGTGGTCCCAAAGACACCTTTGGGCGGATGAATGAGCCAGAAATCTGCGTTTCCACCACTAACCGTAATTTTCCTGGACGAATGGGGCATAAAGAAGCTGGAATTTATCTTGCTTCCCCTTTCACCGCTGCAGCTTCTGCACTCACTGGTTATGTGACAGATCCACGTGAGTTTTTGTAAGACAACAAGGGGACAAGGGGAATAACTTTCTTCTATCTCCCCTACTCCCCCCACTCCCCCTACTTCCCATCTCCCCACCCGCTTAATTCATTCCACTAAGATGATTATTCTTGTAATGGGTGTCTCTGGTTCTGGTAAGTCCACTATCGGACAACTATTGGCGGACTCCTTACATTGGGAATTTAGTGATGCTGATGCTTTCCACTCGCCAGAGAACATTGAGAAAATGCGGCATGGCATTCCCCTAAATGATTTAGATAGGATGCCTTGGCTGTTGGCGTTGCAACAGGCGATACAACAGCGGTTGCAAGAGAATAAAAATATGGTGCTGGCGTGTTCTGCACTCAAAGCCAGCTATCGCCAGATTTTGGTCTTGGATGAGGAACGCGTCAAGCTGGTTTACCTCAAGGGGTCTTTTGAGTTAATTCAAAAGCGGCTACAGATGCGTCCGAGTCACTTCATGAGCGAAAAACTCCTCAAAAGTCAGTTTGATGCTCTTGAGGAGCCATTTGGTGCGATTACAGTGGATGTTTCAGAGCCACCAGAGGTGGTTGTGCAGGAGATTAGAGTGAGTTTGGGGATTTAGGCCTCCTGCATCACTGGCATCTTGTCGAACTTGGGCAGATCCGGGTTCATGTGAACCCACGGTTGGGCACTGACTGCGTAAAGATCCATCGTAGGTTGAAACCAGCTTGGATCATCAAGACTCCCTGCCATAATGCCCATAAGTCCAGGGATTGGGGGCTTGCTAAATAATCGGGAACCGCAGTTCGGGCAAAAGCCTCGACCAACAAAATTTCCGCTATCACCAATCACGTCATAGTATTTCACATCTCCGGTGATGGTAACTGCACTCTGCGGTACGAGAAGCCCGGAGGCATATGCACTTCCTGTCGCCCGTTGACAATCGCGACAGTGGCAATTCCCCATCGCAATGGGTTCGGCTGAACATTCGTAGCGGACAGATCCGCACAGACAACCGCCAGTAAATTTTGTCGCCATAAGAATATCTCTCCTTGAAGCTTTTTGGTTTTGTGACTTCTAGGACGCGGGTGCAGCTGGCATGATTATTTAACTCCTTTTCAATAAACACAAGAATTTTGTAAGCGTGTCTACCAAGCAAGATATGACACTTGCGGCGCGTCCTGATTTCCAAAGTAGCGATCGCACTCTTATTTGGTCTTACAAGTTTTTGCTTTTTTTACACGTTTGTGCTACTTCTCTCGAACAACCTTAGGCGTGACTCCAAGCAGGCGCTTAAAATGAGTGGTTAAATGTCCCTGATTGGCAAAGCCGACTTTATAAGTGATATCCGCGATTGACAAGTCACCTTTGAGGAGGAGTTCACGAGCACGCTCGACCCGGCACTTAATGACAAACTGATGGGGTGAGTATCCGGTTGATTGTTTGAATAATCGAGAGAAGTGCGACAGACTCATCTGAGCTAAGTCAGCCAATTCAGTCAAGCCAATATTACACTCAAGGTTGGCATGGATGTAATCAATGACCTGTTGTAATTTGTACTTAGGCAAGCCACTTGTTGTGATTTGCTCCTTTTGTTTGCCTTGGGCATAATGGTGGAAAAGATGGGTGGCAAGAAACGTCGCGGCAGATTCTGCATATAAGCGGCTAGAATGCCGATTCTGTTCTAGTTCAGCTTTTAGCGCCAGCCCAATTTGATAAATAAGCGGGTCAAACGTCGGAAATTGAGGATGCAGTTCAAGACTACTTAGGTCAATCGATTCAGAGAGAGTGCGCTCAAGAAAGCCGAAATTAAAACCTAAGGTAATGCCTTTGCTTTTGTGGTTGTCTGATTGCCAATAAGCTGTGCCGCGTGGAATGATGAGACTATGACCCGTGACAAGAGAGCTTTTTTGCAACCGTCCATTAATTCGTGCTTCAAGAACGTACCCAGAGGGCATATCTGTATAAATATGAATCGCATTCTCTGGAAAGACTATTTCATCTGGCAATGCACTTGCGCTTCTGCTTTGAGTGAACTGGAAGCGGATGCCGTTCCAAAACGAATTGTCGTTGGAGAGTAGAGATTGACGATTAAAGCTTTTTAAAATTGCCTTTTCTACAGGGCAGTGTTCACACTCTGTTTTTGACATAACTCTCACCTTTTTAGCTCGGCTGAGAACATTAGGAGACAGCAACGACAAATACAACCAGATGCAACACACTCAATTTCCGTGTTTGGGAACAAATCTTAAATTTACTTCACTTAAAGCCTTAACTGAACTATGTAGTCACCACAGAAATTGAATACTTTTGCTGGGCAAAAGGCGGTAAAGATTTTCTTCCCGCCTTATTGCTGTCCTGATATCCCAGCTACCTATGCTATGCCCTAAACTTGATGGGAAGCGAGAAAAGCTTCTACTTCATCTTGTGTGGGTTGAGAGGCGATCGCCCCTGCTTTCATTGTCGTTAATGCCCCCGCTGCACTTGCATATGTCACGATTCTTCTCGCGGTTTCCGAGTCGTTTAAACTGTGGATTCCATGAGTGAGCAACTGGTGGATGAAGCCAGCGACAAAGCTATCCCCTGCACCTGTTGTATCAACAACGGGGATGGAAAAAGCAGGTATTTTGTCTTCGTTTTCGCCAAGGCAATAAGCGCAGCCGTGTTCCCCATCTGTCACCAGCACACCTTCAACGGAATCAACCCGGTAAGTGATTGCCCCAGGGTCTGCGGTATCAAATAGCCATTCAGCTTCTTCTTTTGAAAGTTTGATAAAGTCTATATGCTTAAATAATTCTTGAATTTTTTGTGGAGCGATGTCAGGATTTGTCCAAAATACCGGACGCCAGTTGACATCAAGCAAAATTTTGACGTCATACAGTTCTGCCAGTTCAAGGGCGCGGTGAACTGCTTGCCCACTTTCAGGATACGCTAGTTCCAGAGTACCTAAAACCAGAAAATCTGCTGCTTCAAATAATTCCTTCGGTAATTGAGCGGCTTTGAGGCGCGTGTCAGCAAACTCTGTGGTGTCATAGTCTTTAAACCCAGCAAAAGTGCGATCGCCCTCCAGGGAACGCACAACGTTCACTTGCCGCGTTGGTGCTGTAGGATGTCGCTGTACTCCAGTTGTATCCACACCTACTTTTTGTAATAGTTCTACCAGTTCATCACCTGGTGCATCCTCACCCACACAACCAATAAATGCCACTGGTGTCCCCAGCTTTACCAAAGCACAGGCTACGTTAGCTGGTGCTCCTCCAGGGTAGGCAGTCCATGACTCAACTTCTTCTAGCCTTCGCCCCAGTTGATCGGCTAAACGGTCAAATAAAACTTCACCCAGGCACAAAACACGGGGATTGCTCATTTAATTTCAGATTTTGGATTTTGGATTAGGAATTGCCAGTATAAAATCTACAATAGTTTCTGCCACTCTGTCGGCAGTCGTTCATACAATGAAATAGCTATTTTTATGAATTCATCTAGCCATGAATAATGGTGATGACTGCCCATTTGCCAACAGTAATATTTCTATTTATAAATATTTTTTAGTGCTATAAAAAACATTTTTTATACGAATTACTACTTAAAGAGGAGAAATCTTAAAGTATAATTATGTCAGGGAGTAAGGATAGCGTCCTTGTCATTTTCAGTTTTTCACCTTGATTTTTCTTTTTTTCTCGTACTCTATAAACCCTCACTCTCAAAGAAAAATAGTATTTGTGCTTACACTTGAAACATCTACCTCTAAAAGAATCTTCTAGAATGGGAAAGAGCGATTAAGTACATATACTAAGGAGGATAAAATAATTCTATGGCTGGTGGCGAGTCTCAGACCCCCGTTAGTCTGTCAGACCGAGAACTGCAAATTATCGACTTAGTGGCCGCTGGCTTAACTAACCAAGAGATTGCAGCTAAATTGGAAATAAGCAAGCGTACAGTTGATAACCATATCAGCAATATTCTCACCAAGACCAGTACCGATAATCGGGTGGCTCTTGTCCGCTGGGCTTTGCACTGGGGCAAAGTCTGCTTGAATGATGTCAATTGCTGTCCTTTGCCTCTGCCTGACCAAAACGAGTAGATGAATTGCTAGTAAACTGATAAGCTCATTTTTGACTGGTTACTTATTGTTCTCCTCACAACTTACGTATAAGTGTAAACCTCTCAAAATCAAGCACCACAGAGTACTAAGCTATG
>JAAUSC010000346.1 GCA_012031965.1 Scytonema sp. RU_4_4 | reverse complement strand
CTAGATAGCCAACGTTGGTATCTCGCCATCCACAATGCTCAGCCTCGTGCGACATAGTGTGGGAATGAGAAATAAAAAATTTCATGAAATCTTTTCAAACGCGGTCGGGCAGTCCTTGCGAAATGTGAACGTATCCAAACGGGGATATTTAAATGCTTGCATTTAGGTATCTAGAGAGGACGGATGTTCGCGCAGCGTGCCCGAAGGGCTTAGCAAGAATCCCCTCGCATGACGGCAGGGGAGTGTCAACTCACTCTTGCAGGACTTACGCAAAAGTTACCCGGTTTCTACCAAAAATCGTCTGTTTCGCAACCAAATACGAACGAAGAAACCGGGTTTCAAGGGAGGTGATGCGTAAGTCCTATCTTGTTAGCTGCGCTTGTTACCTTTGATCACTGGTCAGTCAATACAGGAAGCATTTACAGCATTTTGTTATAACCTGATTTCTGATGTACCTTTTTAGAAAGGACGAGGTGGTAGTGGTGGTCTTTCAATATAGTCTTGATCGTCATCCCAGCGGCGATCGCGTCGGAGGTTTTGACGGTGGCGTTCAATGTCTCGTCGGCGACGTCTCATCTCGCGGAGTTTCCGTTGGCGCGCTCTACGGATTTCTCGGCGACGTTCTCGGATTTCTCGGCGAGGTTCTCGCTCGTAGTAGCGATCATCATAGTAATCGCGATAATCATCCCGACTAAGCAGTACTGTGTTGCGAGTATTGCTGGTAGACCCTATCCCCGACCAATATTGATGATCTATTGATCCTGCAAAAGTAGGTTTTGCCACCAAGAAAATCAAGGGCGTTGCTATCAAGGATAAGCTTACCTTGAATAAAATCTTACTGCTCATATTCCTCTGTGCAGCTTCGGCATAAACAACATTAATCAAGCAGTTAGGGAGGGATAGAACTGCCTATTTTCAGACTGTGTTGCTGCTTCTATTGTAACTGCTATATCAAAGGGGCGTGAGAGCAAGACGATGGGGGAGATTACAAATGCAAAAACAGCCCAACCAATACAAACCATGCTGGTACTTTGGGCTGATTTTGACTGATGATGAAATTGCCCGGATAGGTAAGCTGATCAACCTTTAGTTGAACTAGAAGCAGTGGTCAAAAGTCCACAACTCATGACTCACAACTAAGAAGCTGTTTCTCTAGCTGCACTAGAACCTAGCTTTTTTGGAGACATCGAAGTTTCGCGACGTCCTCCTGTCCGCAGTTTGGGCTTGGGAGCGCCACCACGTCTATCTCCTTGTGTGGTACTAACGTCTGAGGACACCCAGCTGGAGCGGGTTCGCTCACCAGAAAATTCGCCGCGACGGTTTGATGAACGTAGTCTGGGTTTGGGAGTTGGCGGTACGAGATCTTCTTCTGTAATGTCAGGTTCTGATTGCAGCCAAGCAGGACGGGTTTGGTCGTAAGCAATTTGTAACGCAGCAGCGGCGATCGCCTGAGCATCGTATTGTGAAATCAACTCGCTCACCATTGGTAAAAATGAAGCTAAACGCTCACCTGCCAAGGCTTCCCGCACCTGAGTTTGCAATTTTTCTATCTGTCGCGCCTCAATTTGAGTTCGTGTAGGAATCGACAGCACTTGCCAATTTTGTCGAACATGGCGTTCAAATGCTTGCTGCTTACGTCGCTCAAAGGACTGCACGATAGAAATTGCTGTCCCTTCCTTGCCAGCTCGACCCGTACGACCAATGCGGTGGACGTATGTTTCTACGCTATCGGGTAAGTCAAAGTTAATGACGTGAGACAATTGATCAACGTCCAAACCTCGTGCAGCAATATCCGTTGCGACGACCCAGCGTACTTGACGACTGCGGAAGCGTATCAATAACCGTTCCCGCGCTTGTTGCGACAAATCGCCGTGGTATTCATCGACACTATGACCCGCTGCTTGCAGTTGATTGGTTAGTTCTGCTGCTGTACGTCTGGTGCGAACAAAGATTAAAGCCGATTCTGGGTCTTCCATTTCTAGAATCGGCTGTAATGCTTTTGCTTTTGTCCAGTGGCGCGGGACAATATAAGCCACCTGATTAATTTTGTTAGGAGCGGCTTTTGGTTGCTCAACCGTTACTGTGACTGGCGAACGTAAAAATCTGTTCACCAATTGACGAATTGAGGGGGGCATTGTTGCTGAGAATAGAGCTGTCTGACGCTCTTTGGGGGCTTGAGAGAGAATTTTCTCTACATCATCGATAAAGCCCATGCTTAACATTTCATCGGCTTCATCCAACACCAACCATTTCACCCGATCCAGCTTTAAACAGCCTCGCTCCAGCAAGTCTATCACTCGCCCTGGCGTACCGACGACCATGTGAACGCCGCGTTTGAGTTGTAAAATTTGACGATCTATCGATTGACCACCGTAGATTGCTAAAACCCGCAATTCTGGGTTTCCAATAAACTCAGCGATCGCATCGTGAACTTGAATAGCTAACTCACGAGTCGGTGTCAGAACCACCGCTTGGACAGCTTTTTGAGTGACATCCAGCCGGTCTATAATCGGCAGAGAAAATGCCGCCGTTTTTCCCGTTCCTGTTTGGGATTGACCTACGACATCACGACCTTGCAGTATGTGGGGAATGGCTTGCGCTTGGATGTTCGTTGGTGCGCTAAAGCCTAGTTTTTCTAATTGCTGAACACACTCTTGTGAAATTCCTAAATCTAGAAACGAAAGATTCATCAACTCTCCTATATTTTCATTTGGTTTTTTGATGAGTCATTTGTCTTTTGTCAAACAACAAATGACAATTTAGTTGGTGACAACTTGACCATAAAGGTCGTAAGCATCAGCTGTTTGGATAGCTACTGGTACGATTGTTCCTAACCTTGCTTTTCCATGAACAAATACTTGCCCGTCTACTTCTGGGGAAAATCTGCTGGAACGACCAATCAATTTTCCTGTGACAGGATTTTCTTGTTCTATTAGAACGTGAACCACTTTGCCGATTTGCTGTTGGTTTTTCTTCAAAGAAATCGGCTGTTGGAGTTCCATCACGAGATTCCGCCGCTCATCCATAATTTCTTGGGGCAGCTGATTTGGTAGGTTGTAGGCAGGGGTTCCTTCTTCTTTTGAAAAGGTGAAGACGCCTACATGGTCGAATTCATGACGCTGGACGAACTGCAACAGATGCTCAAAATGCTCCTGTGTTTCTCCTGGAAAACCGACTATAAACGTCGTTCGCAGCACAGCTTCGCTTAATGTCTCTTTAATGCGTTCGATAATCCCATCATTCACCCGTCCTTGCCAGGGACGATTCATAGCGCGGAGAATGTCTGGATGGGAGTGCTGCAAGGGTAAATCCAGGTAAGGTAAGACGTTAGATGTCTCCTGAATTGCCGTTATCACATCTGGGGTTAGTCCGGTTGGATAGGCATAGTGCATACGAATCCACGGCACATTCACTCGCCCCAAAGCACGGAGTAATTCAGCTAACTTTGGCTTGCCATAAATATCAATACCGTAATTGGTGGTGATCTGGGAAATCAAAATAATTTCCTGTACACCCTGACTAGCCAGCTGCTCTGCTTCGGTAACTATTGATTCAATGGTACGCGATCGCTGGTTTCCCCGCAGGTGGGGAATAATGCAAAAAGCGCATCGGTAATCACAACCTTCAGCAACCCTCAGGTAAGCCACTCCTTCTGTTGTCGTGCGATAACGGGGTGTGGTTTCATCAGCAATGTAGGTTGGTTGTGAACTGACGAGCGCAACCCGCTTACCTTGTTCTACTTGCTGAATGACATCTACTATTTTGTGATAATCCCCGCTTCCCACTAATGCTACTGCTTCGGGCAACTCTTCCAACAATTGTTCTTGAAAGTGCTGCGCCATACAGCCTGCGATAACGATTTTTTTATTTGCCTCTGCCAGTTCCACCAGGGTCCTGACAGACTCTTCTCTTGCTGCTTCAATAAAACTACATGTATTAACTATAACATAATCTGCTAACTCTTCGTTAGAATCTACGCCATAGCCTGCTTCTACCAGCAGTCCGAGCATATGTTCTGTATCAACTCTATTTTTCTCACAGCCTAAGTGAGAAATTGCAATTGTTGGCTTATCACCCATATTCACAAAAAGTCTTTAGTTTTTTCATGTACTTCAACGGTTAGAACGCTAGTTTTTTCCTTCAGACACTTCCAATGAGGTCAAAACCTCTTGAGCTAGCTATAACCTCCTAGTCATATATACTCTGGTCGGAGCTACGACATGATGAAGATGGAGCTCATGCTATGATAGCTCTACTCATCTGTCAGTCAAGGAAAAATAAGCAGAGTTTTGATAAATCTGACACTAGTAGTTAATCTTTGTTAATAAATTGCCTATTGGTATTTACATTACGCAACTC
>JAAUSC010000009.1 GCA_012031965.1 Scytonema sp. RU_4_4 | reverse complement strand
AAAAAATTTGAGCAAGTCAAACGCGCTTTATGGGAAATGCGGCGAGACGGTGAAATTGTAAGCGCTCGCGTAGGTTCAAATAGTCCAATGGTGTATACAACTGTTGAGCGTGAAGAACTGCTTAAAATTCATTTAGGAGGCAATTTCAAGGACAAGATATCAGACTATTTAGAGGTACATGGAGAGTTAAAGATAAACGAACTTGCAGACTTGATGAAGCGAGCGCGCTCAACAATTTGTCATTGGATTGATGAACTAGAAAAAGAGGGAGTGATACAGACAGAAGTAAGGCATATTAAAGGCGAACATGGACATAGTAAATTTTGTTGGTTGAACAATGACAAAAACAATTAAACAGGGCGATAACTGGGAGCTAATTATGATTAATCCTGCGGACTTAAAACCGTATCCGCAGAATGCAAAAATACACAGTCAAGTACAGATAGCTAAACTTGCAAACATTATTAAAAAACTTGGTTTTGATTGTCCTGTGGTATGTACTCCTGATATGGAAATAGTCAAGGGTCATGCGCGTCAAGAAGCAGCGATACTTGCAGGATGCAAAGAAATCCCTGTCATAGTTCGCCAAGGGCTGTCGGAGGAAGAAATAAGACTGCTAAGACTATCTGACAATAAAGTTGCTGAATCGCCTTATGACGCTGAAATGTTGCGTCTAGAGTTAACTGACTTGCTGGGCATGGACGTTGATATGTTGTTAACGGGCTTTGACCCTGACGAGATTGACGACTTACTTAAAGAGGTGGAACCGCCTAAAGACTTTGAGGAAGTGGACGAGAACAAGATGAAACAATCATTAGATGTGACTTGCCCTAAGTGCGGTTATAGATTCTCGCAAGGAGCCAAGGGTCATGAGCAATAAGCCAGCGTTCGCGCTCCCAACAATGAAAGAGATTGCAAACATAGAAAAGAATGGTTTAAGAGTTGCATCTTTGTTCTCTGGTTGCGGCGGCTCTAGTCTGGGTTACAAGTTGGCTGGCTGTGATGTCGTCTATGCCGTTGAGTTTGTACCTGAAGCGATCGCAGCGTACAAAGCAAATCATCCTAACACTTATCTGGATACACGTGACGTTAGAGAAGTGCAAGCCCAGGACATCTTAAACCAAGTAGGAGAGATTGACATTTTAGACGGCTCACCCCCTTGCCAGTCATTCTCAACGGCTGGCGCTCGCTCAAAGGGCTGGGCAAAACAAAGAAATACTCAGGAGATGTTAGCCAACGCTCAGATGACTTGTTTTTTGAGTACGCAAGGATACTAAAGGACTTACAGCCCAAAGCATTTATAGCTGAGAACGTCTCAGGATTAGTCAAGGGTGCTGCTAAAGGCTATTTCCTAGACATCATAGAAGCGCTTAGAAACTGTGGCTACAGGGTCAAGGCATCTGTTCTAGATGCTCAATGGTTAGGCGTTCCTCAGATGCGTCAACGCTTGTTTTATGTGGGCTTCCGTAATGATTTAGGACTAGAACCTGTGTTTCCCTCACCCTTGAAATATCATTACACTGTCAAGGACGTGCTACCTCATATCAAACTCGTCAAGTTTAGCGGCAAAGCTAATAACTACAAAGCTGCTGGTTTAAATGCATCGCCCACTATTATGGCAAACGACTACGAGCGCAAAGAAACAGCATACTTTAGCGGCGGCGGCTGGATAGAGACAATGCAAGGCGAGCGCAGGCAGTTCACAATTGATGAACTCAAAATCATCTGCACATTTCCAAGCGATTTTTACTTGCCCGGTAGCCTTTCGGAACAATGGGAGAGACTAGGTAGAGCCGTACCACCGTTTCTAATGCGAGCGCTCGCAACTGTTGTCAGCAATCAACTACTAAAGGTGTCCATCAATGCATGACAAAGATATTGTTTTCCCAGCTAATCAGTGGCGATTTGATGAGCGTGTAGCTGATGCATTTGACGAAATGTTACAACGCTCTATACCTGACTATTCCAATATGAGAGCGCTTGTGTCAGCAATTGCGCTTAAATTCCTCTCAAAGGGTGGTGTATTGATAGATATAGGTGCAAGTAAGGGTGAGGCGATCGCGCCGCTTGTAAAACTTCCTGAGTGTTCATTTCATCTCATTGATAATTCACCTTCAATGCTTGCAGCTTTGACAGAGCGTTTTGCTGATTACAAAAACGTTACAGTGCATGATTTAGACTTGCGCTCCCAGTTCCTAGATGTTAAAGCTAATGTTGTACTCTCTGTCCTTACACTTCAATTTGTTCCTGTAGAGCATAGAATGAAGTTACTACAACGTATTTATAATAGCTTGCACAGAAACGGGGCATTTGTGTTAGTAGAAAAGGTCATCGGAGCGACAGCTACAGTTGATGATCTCATAACAAACATTTATTATGAATTAAAGGCAGAAAACGGCTATTCAGATTATGAGATACAGCGCAAACGATTAAGCCTTGAAGGTGTACTAGTTCCTTGGACTGCGAGCGCTAATGAACAAGCATTAAAAAACGCTGGTTTTCATCAAGTAGAATGCATCTGGCGCTGGTCTAATTTGCAGGTTGGTTAGCTATTAAGTAGTAAGTTCTTGATGTAATCGTCAAAGAAATCTTTCTTTGACGATTATTTTTCTTTACTTAGGGAATTAACAAAAAATATCGATTTGTTGCAATATCTTTTGCCATACCATAACCGCGTAGCGCGAGACGTTGAGCGATATAGCTAGCACTCATTTTCTTGCCTGTGTCAACCTTGGCATTAATTTGTTCAATAGTAGCGCCTTCACGCAATAAGTTAATAATTTGGTCAATCTTAGAACCAGAGCGAACGCTTTTAACTGTCTTGCCTGCTTGATATATTCCGTCTTCTGTCTTCACTGCTTTGGGCTTGCCATTTGCGCCAATGTGGTCGGATACTTGCTCAGGTTTAACAGTTTCAGGCTTGTCTTTTTTGTCTTTTTCTTCTGTTGATTTAGAGATAAAACCGCCTAAATCATCAAACAATTCGCCCTTAACAGGCACTTGAAAACCTTTGATTTCTTCCCATTCTTTAGCATCTACAGCGCTCGCGTTCTGTGCTCTGTACACAGCCAATTGTTTTTCAGCATCTAAAGTCTTGACAGAGCGCCAACGGCGTTTTTTGCCGTTCATCAAATCAAGTTCTACAGCTTCTAATGTCAGTTCTGGTATATCATGTATCGCGTTTGCTGTCGTGTATATAGTAGCAACAGCGGTTTCTTGCATTTCTTCTTTAGCTGCAAGCTGTGCTGACCATGCTTGCTCTAATGCTGCTAGACTTGCTTGAAGAACGAACTGAGTCAGAACACTGCCGCCCCATGTTTGAGCCTTGATGACTTCCTGGCGTTCCGTGATGCGCTCATTTAACCAATTAGCAGCAGTTTGTAAATTACCAAAGCGTATTTTCTGACCGTTGTGGTTAACGATATAACCAGCTTTACCGAGCTTGAGTAGTTCAAAACCTGAATTTATAAATTGTTGAGCGAGTTCTGGATATTTGATGGCTTGCATTTCTTTCTCCTCTTGTTTCGTTTCTATATTAAATATGTCAGGTATGTCATATTGCCGCAAGGGTGAAAACAATATTTTTTGAAAAGTTCTATATATCTAAAAAAAATGCTACTCTAAAGGGTTGAAATATTTGCGAGTTGTCGTCAGAGAAATCTTTCTTAGACGATACAATAACGATTATGTTATAAAGTAAAAAAGGCTGTTATGTACAGCCTCTGTAAGATTTACAACAATGATAAACTTAGTATTTTAGAAAGCGCTTACCCCTACGGTTTGCGCTTGTTTGTTACGAGAGGGAGAGACATAAGCGAGCGCAAGGGCGTTAACCATTTTGCTCTCTATTCGTGCTTTGCCACCGTTCCACATAGAGTTCATGTGAGTCTCGCCAGCGCTACGGCTGTGATGATTGATTTGTTCTGTGACACAGTTGAGCAATTCCCAAGCAGTACCCCGGCTAGTTTCGTAGTGAGCGCCGATTGACGTATGATTTGCGAACGCGGTAAAGCTGGACTGTACTAGACGATTCTGGTCATCGTATTGTACGAGATTGCCTTCTTCGTTGCGATCGCCCAGTGTTTCAACAAGAATCTCACGCGCTTCACGATTATTAACTTGAGTCTGTGCGAATTTGTCAATGAGCAAGCCCAAGTCAACAAAGTTTTGTTTGCTGCTTTCCAGGATTGCTTGTACTGCCGCTTTACTAAAGCCGTTGGTGTGAGAAATGGAGCGTTGACCGATGGACACTTTACGAGTAATGCCATTACAGCATACTAAACGAATTGCGTTGAGCTTTGCTGTTAAGCCTTTGCCATATTCATGTGAGTTAGTCAGCAGCAGTCGAGCGGCTATTATGTCGTCAGTGTCCATAACTGCCCAAGACTCGTTAACTACTGCGCTCGCAAACACTAGACGACCTTCACGCAGATGTCCTAGACGTTCCATTTCAATTCCGGCACTGTTGCAGAACTCATCGAAAGCATTGACAACATCTACATTTTGGAATGGTGTCCAAGTATCGCTAGTGACAGAGAATAGAGTACCTGTGTCAGAGCGGTATACAGCTTGATTGTTAGTGTCAAAGAATTGCAGCTTGTCACCGTATCTAAGAATAGAAGTATCAACAGACCAATTTAGATTAGCAGCTTGCAGCTTGTGGTCTAGCGACCAGTTAGACTCTACAGGAGCACCTACACCTTTATAATAGTTATCATTTACAAGTCCTTTATAACCATTCTGGCGTAAACGTCCTTTAATTTCTGCGCTCGCTTTCTTGACAGCCTCTTTGTCAAAGTGAAAACCTTGCTCGTATTGCTGATTACTCGTATCAATGTTAAACTTTAAGTCAAAGGTGTCATAAGATGAATCAATAATCATATCAGTTGTTACGCTTGTCATTTCACTTATCCTTTAGTGATTTACGCTTACATCTCTATTATGTCAAAATAGGCATTTAAGAGTCAAGGGTGAATAAAAGAAATTTTCAACTTAATTTGATATCGTAAAAGAAAGATTTCTCTAACGTGGTAATATGAGCAAAAAAGCGGCTCGACCAGGACGACCGTCTAAGTTAACAGAAGAAACAAAACAAAAACTGTTACAGGCGATTAAAGCGGGCGTAGGGATTGAGAACGCTTGCTATTATGCGGGGGTTAGTCATAAGACTGTACGCGAGTGGGTACGGCGTGGTGAAGGCACACATGAGCGTCCTACTAGCAATGAGTTTGCAGAGTTTGCAGAAGAGTTGAACCGAGCGGTTGTAGCGGCTGAAATAACGTTAAGCGCTCGCATCATGACGGCATCCACAAACGACTGGAGGGCAGCGGCGTGGTGGTTAGAGCGTCAGCGTCCTGAGAGATGGGCGAACACCCAAAGAATCGAGGTAGCAGTAGACAACAAGCTGATTGATTTAATGATGTACGCTTATCAAAATTTACCACCTGAAGTATATCATCAAACAGTAAAAGTGTTAGCTGATAGGATGGGCGAGCGCGTCATCAATGTTTTGCCGATGTCTACAGATATTGATGCTGATTTATTTGACCCTACACAGTTATCTGATGAGGAGCTAGAGAAAATTGCCAGCGGTGGTTAGTTAATTGTGGGACAGTTTAACAAACAAGAACTAGCACGGCGAGAGTTAGCAATTAGGGAAATTCTCAGACGTGACTTTGAGAAATTTATCAGAGGTTATGATGACAAGCATCCAGGGGCGTGGGCAGTTTTGGAGCCTAACACGCCCCTGGATTGGAATTGGCATCATGCATACATAGCAGAAATTTTGACTGATGTAGCACTCGGCAACACTAGACGCTTACTCGTCAATGTGATGCCGCGCTCGCTGAAATCATTGCTTGTATCTGTCTTTTTCCCATGCTGGGTATGGTTACGTCAGCCTTGGGCGTCGTTCCTGTGCATGAGCTATTCGACTCCTTTGGCAAACGACTTGAGCTACAAGCGCCGACAGGTTATCGAATCAGAATGGTATCAGCGTTTGTCACGCGGTCGCTGCGTTCTTAGTGATAATCGGAACCGCATCACGGAATATAGCAACAACTCTGGTGGTATTATATATGCCCGTGGTTTGGACGGCTCTGTGACTGGCGTTGGGGGAACTTATATTATTTGTTTGCCGTCACATCAGAGGATAACGACATCGCGGGGTGAAATTCCTATTGGCGACATCGTTAACAAAAAGCTTGACGTTGACGTGGCAACTTTCAACCATGAAACGGGCGAAGTCGAATGGCAACCCATACTCAGATATGAAGAAAACCCAGGTAGGGAAATTATAGAAATTGAGTTAGAGGATGGTAGTATTCTTGAATGCACGAACGACCATCCAGTTTGGGTAGAGGGCAAAGGTTATATCAAAGCAGGTGATATGGAACCTGGAGATGCTGTATTGTGCCTTTGATTAAACTCAGCAAGGCTGTCGCCAGCCCTGCTGGTCTTCAAAACGGAACGTGAAAGTTTGCTTTCATTCCGCTCCTCAACATCTTGGTGCTTTGTCAGGCACATCTCAAACCACCATATCTAGGGCAGTTTTTTCATCTCGTTATATCTGCGTTGATTCGGAGACTTGCGCCTGGAGACAGCAGGCTCACTTTTTTCCGTTTAAGCTGTTGTGCATTTTTAATGTACAACAGCAAGGCAGAAGTCAGAAGGCAGACGGCAGAAGGGAAGAGGGTTTTAAGCATTGACTCGATAAAAATAATGTGCAAATTAAAAGCGCAGCAGCTTACCAACTTTTGATGATTGGGGATTGAGTAAGGTATGAGCGTGCAGACATACGGCGAAACTCGACGAAACAAGGGTTAGCGTTGCTGCCAGTATGCCAATTTTTTCTCGTTTTACCAAGATTCGGTTATTAGTTGGTATTTACAAAATATTTTTAAGGGCGTTTATTTTAATTATCTTCATGGAGTGACCCAGAGCTACGAAAGAAAGCTGTTTTGGTAATTGCTTTTTGAGAAACAAACCAAAATTCCGAAAAATAGTATGCTCAGTTTGTATTAAGGCTTGAACGTTAACAAATTTCTCACGAACCATAATAACGTGAAAAAAATCTTAATATTATCGGCAAATCCCAAGAACACAAACCTTTTGCGCTTGGGGGAAGAGGCACGGAAAATCCAGGAAGCGCTGAAACTAGCGAAACATCGATATCAGTTTGAAATTGCTACTTATTGGGCGGTACGAGTGGAAGACTTGCGCCGTGCAATGTTAGATCACCAGCCTCATATCGTTCATTTTTCCGGACATGGAGCGGGAACAGGGGGTTTAGCATTTGAGGATAATTCTGGGATAACGCAACTGGTAAGTAGCGAAGCTCTCGCAAGTTTGTTTGAGTTGTTTCGTGGAACAGTTGAGTGTGTCCTACTTAACGCCTGCTATAGCGAAGTTCAAGCACAAGCAATTCATCAACACGTTGATTATGTAATTGGTATGAATCAGCCAATTGGGGATGTAGCTGCAATCGAGTTTGCCACTGGTTTTTATGATGCTTTGAGTGCTCTTGAAAGTTATGACTATGCTTTTAACATGGGACGTACTGCTATTCAACTAAAAGACAGCAAGGAAAATTTAACACCAGTACTCAAATCTAGACCATCTTCTATTTCTGTTAAACAAGCTATGAAATCAGATGTTAAGTCAGAAAAAGAATCACAACAAAAACGAAGTAGTGGAATTTCTTTCAACATTAGCGGCGGTAACATAGGCGGTGGGATACAAGCGACACAGGGTGACAATAATGTGCAAACTATGACTAACAATGCTGTTCCTAAACAAAAGTCAAATCTGGTAGAAGTCGCAAAGGGAATTCAACAAATTTTACAACAACTAGAGCAGACTTATCCTACTAAAACAAGCACTGAAAAACTGATAGTTGTTGCTAAAGCTGTTAAAAAAATTGAAAATAGCCCAAATTTGAAATCTTGCGTCATTAGAGAACTAAAAGTAAATGGTTTGGAAGCTCTAAAAAATGAAATTAATCATCCTCTAGTAACTTTGGTAATACCGTTTATAGAAAATTTGGAGCAAGTCGAGTAATCGATTTTGTCTAGTCGAGAAAGGGGAAATTATAGCATAGTAACATTCAAATAAGTAGGATAAACTGATGAATCAGCAAGAGTATCCTCCAGATGATTTACCATTTACCCAACAGCCAATTATTCAAATACAGGCTGATAATTCCACATTTGATAGTGGAATGCAAGCTATTATAGGTGATGGTAATATCCAGGTTCAAGGTGATATTAATATTGTTACTTTTAACGAAACAAAGATTTTGCAAATCTCTATTGAAGAGATTAAAACCCGTAAAATTATAGTTACTTCACCTTATAAGGGCTTGAAGAAATTCGAGCCAGCAGATAAAGACTTATTTTTCGGTCGGGATCAATTTCTTAAAGGTTTGCTAAATGAATTGGAACAAACCAATCTAATTTTGCTTTTGGGAGCTAGTGGTAGTGGCAAGTCATCAGTAGTGCGTGCGGGTTTAATTCCGTGGCTGTCACAAAAATTTGGGTCACGGTTAGTTAACTTAATGTTTACTCCAGATACTGACCCATTTGAATCTTTTTATGCCAGTTTACTGGGAAAATACAAGCAAGCAGAAGCCCAAATTGCCCGTGAAGCTAAAGCGGATACGCTGACTCAAGTGGTGACAAGGCTGAAGCAGCCTGATGATTATTGGTTTATTTTTATTGACCAGTTTGAGGAATTATTCACTACCAGTCAGTCGGAGAAACGTGACCAGTTTATTACCAATTTAGCAAAATTGAGTAAAACAAAGGAGCGTTCTATCAAAATCATGGTAACGATGCGGGCTGATTTTCTTGACAAACTAAGCCCCTATCCTCGATTGGTAAAAGCTACGGATAAGCATCGTCCACTGATTGCAGAAATGCAACCCGATGAGTTGCGGTTGGCGATTGAACAACCTGCTGCTCATCATGGTGTAGTGTTTGAAACTGGACTAGTAGAAGAAATCATTAAAGACGTACAGGGGCAAGCAGGTTATCTACCGTTATTACAGTACACCCTGAATTTACTTTGGGAAATAGAAGTAGAAACTAATAGTATCAATGACCGTACACTAAGCATTAGTACTTACCGACAAATAGGTGGGGTCAGGGGTGCGCTACAAAAACATATAGATTACATCTATGACAGCTTACCAGAAGTGGAAAAGTTCGCAACTCAAAGAATTTTTCTAAAACTGGTTGACATTGGTAAAGATACTGAATTTGGTACTGAGTGGAAGCCAGTCCGCAGAAGGGCATTGAAGTCTGAGTTTAATGATGAACTTGAACAAAGCGTGCTAGCTAAGTTGATAAATGAAAATCTTTTGGTGAGTGACCAAGAGCCACAATCCCAAGAATCTACAGTAGACATTACCCATGAAATCCTGCTGACTTCTTGGACAACTTTGAATACTTGGATTAAGCAAAATCGTCAAGCTATAGCTCTTCGTAACCGACTCAATGATGATGTAGCACTTTGGAAGTTCCAAAAAGCAGATGATGAACTATGGAATGGCTCAAAGTTGGAACAAATTTTAGAACTTAGAAAAGACGCGACATTTAATCAAGTTCTGGGGGGATTTAATGATGCAGCAAACCAATTTATTGATGCTAGTGTGGGATTGCGCGATCGCCAACGGCGCAAAACTATTATAGGGCTTACTAGCTTTTCTGTAGTTGCGTTGATTCTAGCTGGTGCAGCTGGGTTGGGCTGGCTGTCTACAGAATTTCAAAGACAACAAACCATTACTGGTCTTACGACTGCCTCAGAAGAACTATTTGACTCAAATAAAGAATTTGATGCGCTGCTGGCAAGCCTAAATGCGGGCAAGCAAGTCAAACAGGCAGCATTCGGGGTAAATTCCGATATGCAGTTTCAGCTTAAAGTTGCGTTACAACAGGCAATTTATGGGGTGAAAGAGCGAAACCGCTTGGAAAAGCACAAAGCTAGAGTCATTAGTGTTAGCTACAGCCCTAATGGCAAAACCTTGGCTTCTGCTAGTGCTGATAAAACTATCAAACTGTGGGATGTCGCCACTGGCAAAGAAATTAGCACCTTGACTGGGCATAATGATGTGGTCACTGTTGTTAGTTTCAGCCCTGATGGCAAAACCTTGGCTTCTGCCAGCGTCGGTGACAAAACTGTTAGACTCTGGGATATCACAACTGGCAAAGAAATCTTTACTTTCAGCGGGTATCAGGCTGACGATCAGGGCAATAATGGCGTCAGTTTCAGCCCAGATGGGCAACTACTGGCTTTTGCCTGTAAAGGAAACACCATCCAACTTTGGAATGTCGCCACCCGCCAAAAAATAGCTACCCTCATTGGACATAAAGATAGGGTCGATGGCGTCAGTTTCAGCCCAAAAGGGCGACTGCTGGCTTCTGCTAGTCTTGACGGTACGGTCAAACTCTGGGATATCACTACCTACAAAGAAATTCCTAGCAATATGCAGCATTACCCTTGGGTCTGTGGCGTCAGTTTCAGCCCAGATGGGCAATTGCTGGCTTCAGGCGGTGATGGTGGCAGCGTCATACTCTGGAATGTTGCCACACGCACGAAATTTGCCGATCTCCCTAATTTTACAGGTAACGAGCGAGTTACGAACCTCAGTTTCAGCCCCAATGGTCAACTTTTGGCTGCTAGCGGTTTTAACTATGACATCAACCTTTGGAATGTTGACACACTCAAAAAAATACCTAGCTTGACTGGACATAGCGCTATGGTTCATAATATTAGATTCAGTCCCGATGGGCAATGGTTAGCTTCCGCTAGTAGCGACCGTAGTATCAAACTGTGGTATATCGCCCAGCGTCTAGAAGTCAAAAGTCTCTCTAGCTATGACGATTATGTCTTTAGTGTTAGTTTTAGCCCCAATGGGCGACGACTGGCTTCTAGTGATAAAGAAAGCAGCGTCAAACTTTGGGATGTCGCTACTGGTCAACAAAGCAAGACTTTCATGGGCCATCAACATTGGGTAAGTAGCGTCAGTTTTAGTCCTGATGAAAAATATCTAGCTTCCGGTAGTTGGGACGGAACTGTTAAACTCTGGGATGTTGCTACTGGTCAACCAATCAAGACTTTCTTTGAACATAAACATTGGGTAAATAGCGTCAGTTTTAGTCCTGATGGAAAATATCTAGCTTCCGATAGTTGGGACAGAACTGTTAAGCTCAGGGATGTCGCCACAGGCAAAGAAATTCGCACCTTGACTGGGCATAAGGATACGATCACTGCAGTCAGTTTCAGTCGGGACGGGCGACTACTAGCTTCTGCCAGTCGCGATCAAACTATTAAACTGTGGGATGTAGCCACACGTACAATAATTGCTACCCTCACCGGACACAGAGGTGAAGTTAACACTACCAGCTTTAGCCCCGACGGGCGACTGCTGGCTTCCGCTGGTGAGACAACAACCATCAAATTATGGAATGTAGCCACAGGTAAAGAACTTGCTACCCTTACCGGACACAAGGCTGGGGTTAACAGCGTCAGCTTTAGCCCTGACGGGCGCGTACTGGCTTCTGCTAGCAATGACAACACTATCATACTTTGGGATGTCGCCACCCATAAAAAAATTAATATCTTCAATGCAAAGGCTGAGGTTAAAAGCATTAGTTTCAGTCCAGATGGGCGACTGCTAGCTTCAGGGAGTAGGTCTGGAACAGTTATTTTATGGGATTTAAAAGCGTTATCGAATTTAACTCTTGACAATCTACTGGCACGCGGTTGCGATTGGGTACGCGGCTATTTACAGACAAATCCCAATGTTAGCGATAGCGACAAGCAACTCTGCAATGGCATTGGTACTGCAAATCGAAAGGGCGATGGTTAATTATTTGAGGAAAGCAAATTTTGTATTCAGTTGGGGTAAAAGTAAGACACGTTGGCGAAGCATTGCTTCAGTCCTTGAGTGTTTTCCCAACAACAGGTCAGAAGTTGGTATCTGAGTTCAAACTGGATGAACTAGTAACTATGTACTAAGATGTGTCTGCTTGTAGCCTTCTTGTATTTGGTTAAAATAGAGAAGTAAAAAGCTGAAACCTATATATGATGAGCTTTTTCAGCCTAGATTTCCGTTTTTGCAGAGATTTCGGCTCAACGCCAACAACAGCCCACTTAACCTTGTGGCACTTTGTCACACTTGCCACGGTGGGTTGCATGGATCAACTGAACAGAGGGAGCAATGCAAAGAAAAATTGTTAAGGCTATTAAGCGAAAGCCTGCACCAGAACAAACCTACAATATAGCGACCGCCAATAGAAACTACTTTGCTGGAGGTATTTTGATTCACAATTGTGATGATCCCAATAATCCAGAGAAAGAGTCAGATGTAGTCAGAGAGGGAGCGTTAACCAAGTTTAAGAACTACTTGACAACAAGAGCCAACGACCCGAAGCGGACTAAGACAATTGTTGTACAACAGCGAACGCACGAGAGCGACGTAAGTGGCTACATCATTAAGACAGCCGCAGAGGAAAAAGACCCTAGCAGACGTTTTAAGATTGTCAAACTACCCACCCGCGCTCGCAAAAATGAAACAGTCGTTTTCCCACGTTCTAAGACTGTTGTAGAGCGCAAAGCAGGCGAGTTGCTACATCCTCATCGTTTTGGAGAGGAAGAAGACGCAGAAGCCAAGCGAGATTTAGGTGCATATGCTTACAGCGCTCGCCATGACCAAGAACCAGCACCATTAGAAGGTGGCGTTTTCAGTAAAGCAGTCTGGCAAACTTTTACGGAATTGCCAGCTAGATATGAACTCATTATCAGCGGTGACTTGTCCTTTGGCTCTACATCAACCACAGCGTCATTTGTGTCTGTAGGCTTGTTTGCGATCGCCTATCCCAACTTCTACTTGATAGACCTTTTCCACAAACGCTGTGGCTTTAACGACGCGCAAAAAGGCATCAGAGAACTGATTAACAGAAACGAACCTGTTTACGGCATTATCGCAACCAAATTGATAGAGAAAAAAGCTTCTGGTGCAGCGATGATTGAGAAGTTGCAAGAAGAATTCCCAGGTGTATTAGCATTTAATCCTGATGAATTTGGCAGCAAAGAGCAGCGAGCGCAGCTTATAGCTCCTGCTTTTGAGTCCGGCAACTTTCACATCAAAGATGGTGTAGGCTGGCTAGAAAGTGTCAAAATAGAGTTTGTCAAGTTTGGGGTTTACGATACTGACGATATCGTTGACATGACCTCACAAGCAATGATTTACTATCAACTCAAGATGAGAAAACGGCGATCGCCTGTTTCTTCTATTGTACAGTCATGAAAACTCTTACAGGTCAACCCGCAGGTTAGAACAAGAGCAAACGCGGATATGGACCCAACCCAAGAAAATAACTAAAAAGTCGTTAAGGAAAGATTTCTTTGACGACTAGTTATTATCTCTTTTTTGTGCTGCCAACGTCATAGCAAAAACAAACATCAATGCCCCTAAGATGACTAGGACAGTTAAGCCACCAATAGTCCCATATGGTACACTGTAACTCACATTACTTCCTGGTTATCCTCATTGAAAATGACAACGCACAGTTAAAGCCTGCTGGCGAGCCTGTCTTTGTGCTAGTAATGTAAAATCCGCGACAATTGACCAACAGAGCATTATGATTATAAGTCTTGCGATAAATGCCGTTAGCTGTCATAGTTGATGTGCTAAAAGTGGTCAAAGCGGCGGTCGCTGGAGAGCTAAAATCACCTGTAGTGGATGTCCCATACCATCTAACTGGAAAACTATAATTAGCACTTCCAGAATGCCCACCATTGGTTAAGTTTGCATCAAATGTTACGTTTCTAAGAAAAATATCAAAGCCCTGATATTCGTGATTTATAGGGATGATATCTTGAAGCTGGGCAGTCCCAAAAGAAGAAGAGATAACGCCCGAAAGATTGCTCTGTACCAGCAGTACATTCGAGTACCACTTACCACTAAAGTACATCCAGGGCTGTGGGGCAGTCGCAAAAGGCTCCCACCATAAATCAAAATCAGCAGGACTGGCGTGTGGATTATCGCCGTAGCTAACAGTTTGACCACCTATGATTGTGTTCTTGCTTGATTGATTAAGTAAGTCTAACTTCATCTTGTTTTCCTTAACCAGCCGCTACAAGTGTCCAAGTACCTGTTAAGGTCATCCCACTGAAATTAAATGTCATCGTATTAGCATTTACTGCATTGGGTTGAATTAAAACACCATCACCTGTATTATCCCAAACAGCCCAGAGCAAAGGTTTACGTCCAAGTCCGTGCGACCATGTATAAACTCCTCCGGAAAGACTACCACTGGTGATATCTTGAGTAACAATGTTGGCTACAGCTTTTTCTGAGCCAGCTAGCCCAGACATAAATTTCTGATTTGTTTCACTCCAGTAGAAGCGAGCGAGCGCTAAGGTTCCTCTGTTCACTTCAAAACCTGCGTCTTCTGTAGGAGTGGAACCAGAGTAGTTTGAGTTAAGTCTGATGATGTTGTCAGCTACTTCTACCTGCTCCGTGTTGATGATAGTCTGTGTACCCTGTACGGTTAGATTACGCACAATGATATCAGCGTAACCATCGTTTGCATAGGTTCGTAGCGCCAACGCTCCAGACATATCTAGAAGGCGGACACCTGAGCTAGTATTGTTAATTACAAAAGAAGAATTACTTGTGCCCGTGTCAGTGTTTTGCTGATGAAATCTGCTGTCATTACCAGCGGCTACGGTAGAGCTTGTTGTGCCTACAGGAATTCTTGCAATATCAAAAATACCCGTAGATATCTTTGCAGTATCAAGTGCAGGAATATCAGCAGGAATCAGACTTCGGAAACTAGGAGCGCCCGCGCCGCCTACTGGTGCTGCAAACACAGTATTTTGAGCTTGATTTTTCCAAGCAAGCGCAATAGTCCCACTGCTAGCAATTGGTGAGCCTGTAACATTGAATTCGTTAGCAGGCGCTGTTACTGCAATACTCGTGACTGTTCCGCCCCCTGTTGCTATAGTTGCCCATTCTAGTTGTGTTGACGAACCTGATGACGCTCTGAGTATTTGTAGTTCTGTAGGAGCGACCGCTGGCGCTATGTAATCAATGTTAGATGTTTGCGCTGATGATGGTCTAAGTGATGTCCAAATTGATGAGCTTACCAAAAGTTGTAAAATTGCCTGTTTCATGACGCCCTTACTATCCAAGTATTAGAAATTGGTGTATAGCCATCCAGCGAGATGTGCGCTAGATTTTCATTAACAAAAGTGACATTAGTTGGCTCTACTTGGTCACGATTATCATTAACTAAAGTGATGTTTACCACGCCATCTACCGCAAACAAACCATGTACAACTGGAAGCAATGAACCTATTAAATCAGCTTGAGTAAACCTCATTGTATAAGGCTTTTGTCCATAACAGATTTGATTAGGGACCTCTATATAAACTCGTTCCTCGATGAATGTAACCGCACTCTCTGTTGTTTCATCAACTTCTACACATTCATTATTAATGATTAATTTATCGTCATTACACAATCGTCTAGACATCAGCAGTCACCTCTAAACTTATCTCCACAAATCCCTGTGCAAGCCGTAATGTCTCACCATCTGCGGCTTCTGCTTCAATGTCGTAGCAAAATACATTTTGTCCTAGCAATGGCTCACTATAGCTTGTACGTTTGTACATATTTTTAGTTATCCAAACTATTGACAAAACTTGAGTATCTGCGACCGTTAAGAATGGCTTAATGATTGACCGCGCTACAGTCTTGTTACAGACAGTCACGTTTTTGTACTCAACAGGCTCAAAGCTAAACTCAGCAAGTAATGTACCTCCTCGTGAGGCGTACCCGTCTCTGATGTGTCCTCTCAGTGTCCATGTTGTTAAATCGCGCTCTGCAAGTATCGTAACTTTTCTGTAGTTAGCGCCCTGTTCTATAGCTAAAAGTCTGCCTCTGCGGTCACAATCAGTTAAGTGTAATATCGCGGTCATAACGCCTCGCTAGAGAAAGATTTTCTTAACGCATTTGTCCAGACTCAGGAGACTTATAGCCAGAAATAAACTTAGGCTTTTGATTGTAGTAATTCTGTAGTTTCTGATAGTAAGCTCTCATCTCTAAATTTATTTCTTCTTTAATATTCTGGCTTACTGTACTGCTAGGATGTAATACTTGTTTGTCTTCCATATCAAAACATGATGAAACAATTAGAGTATGATGAACATGATAATATTTGTTAGATGTTGCAATCAATAATGAGTTTATGTTAGAAGGGACGACCATCCATTATCCCTGACTTTTAATCCGGCGAGCGCTATGGAAAAAGACATTGAACTTATCAGGAAAAATCTTGGATATTACACAGGATTGACATTCTGGGATACTGCAATATTGCCCAAGATGAAGGAAGAATCAGATAACGCTCGCCGGATTATGGAGCGTGTCAAAAGGCTTTTTCAAGTAGCAAACAAATGTCAAGAGGTAGTTGTACGCCATAGAAACGCGCTAATAGGAAATACGCCTACTTGGTACATTGTCAATCAGCAAGGTGAACGCGAAGAAAGTAGCACTGCAAGCGCAATAGCAGAGCATCTAAGGCGATTACAAGCTCAATGGTTGCGTATGTCCATAGGTCGCTATCCTTTGCACTCTGACCCTATTGCAAAGGCGGTTGACGATGCGCTCACAACAGGCTACGGATATTTGCGTTTATGGAGTCCTGCAAGATTTGCAAAGTCTGCTAATATTTATCAACGCATTGGACTGCATTCACCAGATATTGAATCCGTTAACATTATTAGAGATAATGATGAATTCGTAGACAAGATAGAGTATACATTTATATATAAAAATGAAGCGCTCAAGGAAGTTCAACAGTTAGATGAGCAGGGTAGAACAGTCTTTCATTGGGAGAATGCAAACGGCAATCGCGTGACGATGGATAACGGTCTAGATGAGATTAAGCTAGATTTGGGCGGACATTTCACTGTTTATGAAATTAAGCGATCGCCCCTCATTACGGACACAGTTAGACGTGCTCAAGATGCGATTAATCACGCTCTGACGATGATGCCAACGAACATCGAATACTCAGGTTTTTTGACAAGAGTTGTTGCAAACGGACTACCACCTGGGACGTGGGAAGTCATAAATGGTCGAGAAACTTTTACCCCTACAGGAGAGTTGCTTTTCTCACCAGGAGTTACTAATTTCGTTGCAGGAATCCCCACTTTTGACAACGCAGGGAACATCTTAAACTATACGACACCTTCTGTTAGCACAGAAGGTATAGCCGATGTCGCTCCACTTATCAACGCTTATAAAACTCATTGCGCGGTCATCTACGAAACAACTAATCAAGCTCATATACTGTCATCTGATATGACCATAAGCGGTATATCGCGTCAGCAGTTACGAGCCGATTTCAAGACATCTCTAGGTACTGACAAAGTAGCGCTAGAGGCAATTCTAGCTGATTGCTGGGCGACTGCATTGTTTATGCTGCTGCAAGGACAGATAGCAACCATCAAGAAATATGATATTGTCGTTGATTTACTTCTAGAACTAGGCGAACCCTCCGCCGAAGAACGCGCCGCTGTCCGTGAGGATTACAAAGCAGGATTACTAAGTCAACAAACAGCAATCTCTCTTAATGGTTACGTTGACAATCCAGCCGCAGAAGTTGAGAACATTAACAAGGAGGCGAGTGCCAATACAACCGTTAATGAGGATGTAACAGGTGATATCATTGACTTGCCTAGACCAAATATTGAAGACGCTGCCTAGTCGTTGAAGAAAGATTTCTCTTGCGACAGCTATTGTTTAATTCTCCCATCAATTACTGTCTCACTCCGAGGGAAAACCTGAACAAAACGTGCTCACTCTGGTATCATGACAGCATAAAGGTTACGCGACAGAATTTTCAAATAGTCTGCGAACTGACAGGTACTGCTATCAGTTTTGATATCAAGTGTACTATCCTAGCGCTGCTATCAGTAATATCAACTTCACATAAAATTGGTATTATTTAGAATGAAATAGCCCTGCCCCTTTGCCCCAGATTTTGGCGATCGCTCGTAATTTTGCTCTCAACTTGTATCGTGATCAAGAAAGCAGTCAGGAGTCAGGAGCCAGAATTCATTCTGAATTCTGTGCGAGTGGTGGATGATTTGGGGGTACTCACCGCCCCCACCAAATCGAAGATTTGGCGGTCTTCAATTAGTGGTGGGTTCAAGCCCTCACTAATTGCATTCTGACTCCTGAATTCTAAATTCTGACTTCTTCTTTTTGACCTAGGGTTTGAAAACATGGCTCAAGCGCAACGACTATGCTCCTTTGGTCTAGACACACTCCTGCAACTTTTTAGAATAAAATAGCCTTGCTATTTGGTCTCTTCAACACTTTTGCCTGAACTAAGCACAAAACCAGCGACACTTGCTACAAAACCTACGATAGAAACTCCAATTAGAGTCTGAACAGATTCTTTATCTTGCTCTTTCGCGGACTGACGCTCAAACTTAACTCCAGGAATATCAACGTCAACTTTTGGAAGAGGTTCCGCTGCTTCAACACGAGAAAATTCAATACTTCCATATAGAAAAAGAAGTACACTTAACACAGCAAAGATTCCGCTAATAATCCGAATTAGTTTCTTCATTTTTCCTCTTCATTGCAGTTAATAAATTTTGCTTTATGGTTTTACCACAATTTCTCAAGAAAGTATCTTCAGATGAGTCAAGCTGCCAAGGGGAATCAACTGAATCTCGATGCATTATAGGTTTATAAAGGCTGCATAAATAATCTACTCCATCTATATTGACTTTAAAACTTATGTCAGTAGAATAACTTCCTGTAAGCGCTCCTCTGTAGTCAGGAGCTATATACCCGCCAACTGTTGGAAGAAGTTCTGCTGCTTCAAAACGAGAAAATTCAATACTTCCATATAGAAAAAGAAGTACATTTAACACAGCAACGATTTCGTTAGCAATCTGAATCAGTCTGTTCATCTTGTTCTCTTGATTGCAGTTAATAACCTTTGTTTAGAGTCTCACCACAATCTCTCAAGAACGTTTCTTCAAATGAGTCAAGCTGCCAAGGGGAATCAACTGAATCTCGGTGCATTCTAGGGTTAGGAAGATTGCATGAATAATCTACTCCATCTATATTGACTTTAAAACCCATGTCACTAGAATAGCTTCCTGTAAGTGCTCCCCAGTAATCAGGCGCTATATGCTTGCCAAAATGAATATCAAAGAAACTGAAAATTGCATTAAATCCCTTTTCAATAAACTGACCCACTGAAGTTTTTGCAAGCGAATCTCCAATCCAATAGATAACGTTCCAAAAAATTTCTCCTACTGATGCTACAGCAGGTTTACCTCCTATTACTAACGATATCAATAGGAATGTAGAGCAGAAGCAGAATATGACAACTTTCTTATTCAATGTTTTCATGGCAACTCAGTTCCTCCAACTATTTTAGGTTCTATACGTGAATACTGAACTTTACTCATTACATGAAAACAAAGCAATAAAATTCCTAAAACAGCAGCAGATCCAAAATGATACGGGATAGCAACTGACAATTGAGTATATGGTGGAGCACCAGTTATAAACGGAATAGTATAAGGAAAATAGTTCGCGTATTTCGTATTACTTATCAACGTAAAAATGAGTAGAAGTAAGGAAGGAATCAAAAAGGCAAAGCTAGAAATAAATCTTCTTCCAGAATAATCAATAGAAAGACCAAAATCTAATGCTACAACGATACCACTAGATAGGAGTACATAACTTACTAAACCTTCAACATCTATGAGCAGTTTAATTAGTGGAATTTGATGAAACAAAGAATTGATTAATACCCAAAAAAATCCCAAAGCACAAAGCCACAAACTACAGATTATTACCAATGCTGCCCTGGCTATTGCAATTTCATAGGAGAGACAGGAAGTAAGGCGAAGCCAAAGAACATGACTGACCAAAAAGCTATCCCCTAATGGAGATAGCAATTTAGGCAGCACAAAAACAAAAGCTATGAAAACCCATACCCAAGAAAAATGCTCGTGCAAAATTCCTAACAAAGCTTGCTCTCTTGAACTACAGCATGATTCCAGAGGAATAGAAAATAATGTTACACTTCGCCCATTCCAACCAAGACCAACATCAATCAAAGTAAAAATGCCAACAATTCCATATACCCAAAATGAGTATCGGGACACAATCATTCTTTTTATATTTGGAATCACTAAGATTCCTATCCTTTTAAGAGTCATATCGCTTCATTCTGTTTGAGTCTTTCGAGTTCCCTTAATGTTAAAATTAGAAACCAATGAGTTTGTAAAAACTTCCCCAAAGACCTCCTGGAAAGCTTCATAAGAAAGATTGTTATAGGTCTCTGTTTTAAATTCAGTTTCTACTTCGCAGTTGAAATTACCTAGAGAGTGTTTTTTTAATTTACAACTAGTAAGCTCGTAAACTTGATCAACCAAAATAGCAATCTCATGATGACGGTGTGAAATCCATACCATGCCGAATTCTGATCTCTCAAAGGCTCGCTTCAATTCAGATAATATGATTTTTTTACTTTCTTTATCTAAGCCTTCTGTAGCTTCATCTGCAATTAGCAGCTTAGGTTGTTTACTTAATGCGAGAAATGCCATTACTCTCATCCTCTCCCCTTTCGATAGAACACCAATGTCATTCTTGTAAAGAAGAGGCAGATTCAATCGGTCTTCTAGCTCTAAAGACGAATCTTGAATCGAATTACTCCAAAGCTTCTTGAAACAATCAACTAAATCCCCAACTAGAACATTAGTAGGCAAACCCAAACCTCCTGGATTATAGGAGGGGTCGCCAATATAACCTAACATTGGATAGTGATTTCCCCAAGAAACTTCTTCCCCAAATAACCTTATAAACCCCCTCTGGGGTTTACATAAGCCAAGGAACAACTTTGCAATAGTAGACTTACCAGAGCCATTATCTCCTACAATTCCAATCTTTTCTCCGGGAAGTAGCTGAAAATTGGCATCTTCCAATAATAACTTTGGCGGGTTTCTGTAACTAAATGTAACATTTTTTAGTTCAAGAAGATAATTTTCTGCATAATCTCTTGCTGACTTTGATTTGTATATCATACTACAAAAACTAGAAAAAATTGCAGTCGTTTTACTTAAATCAAACTAAGCTAAGTATTTTTGAGAAATTTTAACCTTTAGCATTGCAGGTCGCCTTCTTACGTAGTTGCTGGTTTTTATAGTCACCACTGTGACACAGAATTTTGCGATTGTCAAGTTGGATGCATTAGCAGGTAATCAAATTTTGTTAACTTAGTATAAAGTCACAGATGTGGCTTTACATGGTTGCAATTTGAAATCAAGAATGAATCAGCAAGAGTTTGAAAAAATATTTGAGCATCTGTCACCCAGGCGTAAAGAAGTGTTAAGAAGAATTTTGGCAGGTGAGACAGATGCTGCAATTGCAAAAGCTATGAGCATTGGAGAATCTACAGTCAGAAAGTATATTGAAAGAATTTGTCAGGAATTTGGGTTAGAAAATGAACATTCTGATGGACGTCGCTACAAACGCTCTGATTTAGTCGCCTTATTTGCTAAATACAAACCAGAGTTACTTCAAGAACGTGCTTTTACGAGTACAAATTTATCTGAAAATTTCTTGTTACAGTTATTTTCAGCCAATATACCTGTTCAAGAATACCTGGAAAAGCAGTTCCAACTCTCGGACGATGAAGAAAAGACTCAAATCGCTAAATCTTTGAATAAAATTGGTCACAACGACTACCTAAAGGGGAATTTCCAAAGTGCAGTATGTTATTTAAAATGGGCAATTACTTTTAACCCTGATTTTGCGGAAGCTCACTACAATCTGGGTTCAGCTTACGAAAAACTGGAGGAATTGTCCAATGCTTGCCATCACTACGAAATTGCGATGAAATATAGCAACCGGGCTGCTGATGCTGCAATCAATAATCTAGCTCGTTTATCGATTCTCAAAGGAAATAGTGCTGTAGCCGTTGAGATGATTCAGCCAATTTTGTTGCGGGTTCAAGATAGCATGGTGAAAGCTTCATTGCATAAGAACCTCGGCTGGGCATATTTTGAGCAAAAGCTATATAAGCAAGCGAAAAAACATCTGCTCATGTCACTTAAATTAGATAGCAATCGCCCTCTAACTCACTGTTTATTAGCAAAAGTCCAAGAAGCTCAAGGAGAAAAGCAAAGTGCCTTAGAATCATGGAAAGACTGCCTGAAATCTGACTACGATAACCAACAACTAAAAGGACAAGACTGTAAACTGTCGGAATTAAATATTTGGCAATTAGAAGCGCGTCGAACGTTGAACGATGAAAGTGAATAAATCTGTACATGAACTTCATGTAAGGAAGCAAACCAAATTAATTATTTGATTGCACTTTATAGCCATTAAGATCCAAAATTAATTGGGCGGAACAATTGGATCATCATCTGGGTCATCATCATCTCCAAGCTTGGGGATTTCTGTACTTTTATCGGATAAACTACTTATGGAAAAAATCAATCTTTTCAACATAATGATTCAGTTTCTCCTGAAGTTGTCAGCTAAAACCTATATTCACGATGAGTTCTCATGCTTGCGTCAATAAAAGCGATGCCCCTGCGGGCTTTAGCTTGTGCGTATCGCGCAAAGCTAAAGCCAGAGGCTTATCGCATTTCAGGTGCTAGGATTTATGTATGCGATACGCCCTTGGCGTCTGCGCTCCGCGCAATCGCTTTGAAAACAAACTAGATTAAAGTTGTCGCCACCAAAAACAGTTATTGTTTGTTTTAGTTGGAAACTGGCTTATAGATGTGGAAGCTTAATTGGCTCTTAAATATCGACGGATGTTTGATTCTTTTCCATTCCCAGTGTTGATTAATTTGTAGAACCAGAGGGAAGGGCCAGATCCTTCGTATGTGAGTGTAATCACCGAACCAACCTTTGCCCCAATCAAATTGTCATACCACACAAAGTATTGATTGCCGTTTCTAGATTGAATCAAGACCTTGTATGCAGCATTCGATGGGTCCCAACCAAATGCTTGAACGAGCGTAACGGGCATCGATTCGGCAGCATGTGCAACCTCAGCAGTAAGCAATACAGGAGATGTCAGCAATAGCGCAACAGGGATCGAAGCTTGCCAAGTTCCTATTCCTACAGCAAGAAGCGGTGCAAAGAAATTGCGAGCTTTTTTGGAAAAGCTACCCATCAGTTTGTTGGAACTTATGTTCATCATTTTTGTTCTCCTTGAGTAAGTCACAGAAGTTGTTTAGGTTGTAAAATTTTGGCTGTGGCAGATTAATTAACTTTTTGTCTGCAAAAACTCTTCGTCTGCAAGAGATTTGGCTATAGTTTGATTCGGAACAACGTGAAGCGTATCGCCCTCTCCCCGTAGGTGATAAACCAATACGGTTCAGTTAAGACATTTATTCGTTGAGACAGCGGAGGGGATGGGGTAGAGAGCATTTGCGCAGCGCCCCTGGAGGGGAAGCGCGAGTATTGGGGAGCAGAGGGGAAAACCAATCCACGTGAATCAGATTTCTCCTCTGCCCCTCTGCCCCTCTGCTTACCTTCACTCGTCAACTTCTTATCTGAACCGTTTATTACGTTGATTTACCTTAATGCGAAGACAAAAGGTAAAAATTCTGGGGCAACCAATGCTGCTCCCACACCTAAAATGAGCACCCAAGGAATGTTAAATGTCGGCGGTTCAGGAGGGAGATTTTCAATGTTTATATCAATTGATGGTTCCTGATGTTGAGCAGTAAAGTTTACGTCATAAGGATTATGATCGGGTTGAAAGGTAAACAAGCGTACAATTGACCCCAAAGCAACTAGAGAATTAACCCCAGATGACAAACTCAGAAACAATGCTTTCTTATGGGATACTCCTTCGGATACATAGTTCTGGTAGCTGTGCCACCCCAATGCGGTTGCAGAAATTATACAGCCCACTCCAAGTACTAGTTTCATATGTCCTCTATATGTGTGTCTAATACTAAATCGAGTTCTATATTTATGTTGACAAAATTGCTATTAATATAGAAGGGGTAAAAGGGGGGAAAATGATGTATTTAGGTGGAGAAAGTTGTTTAGCTATTGACCTCATTTCAAGAAAAAAATAGGATGTTTTTAGGACAGTTAATTAAATTGGGTAATAAATGTTATGGCGAGTCCTCAATACAATGAATACGAATCCCAATTCCTTGATAGTGTGGCGGATGAACTGGGTCTTGTTGATGAGTCAGCCAATTTTTTCAAGGCGCGCGTTACTCGTCGGTTTAGTGAAAGTTGTGCAAAAACTACTCAATTAGTAAAAGATAAGACCTTTTTAAAAACTGTTTTTCCTTCTCGGCATGAAGAGGAAGACTCGAAATGGTTGTCAAGTGAAGCTATATATAAACTGAGAGAAGTCTTAAGAAAGATTAAAAAACAAAATAACTGGGAACTTGGCGACAAAAAAATTATAACTTGGGACGATTTGATTAAATTTTTGCGTAATGATTATTTTAATAAATGGTTGAAAATACATGAACCGAAAATATCACCTATAAGTTTTTGGGAAAAATTATGGAATAAAGTAACTTCTTTCACAGGAATAAAAATTAGCTCATTAAAAGAAATCGGTGCTGAAATCAGTACTTTAGAGTTTAATTTAGAAGAAATAGGTTTAGAGCAAGAAGATGAAATGCCTACATTTCCTTGGAGCAGTGAGTTAAGCTATGAAATCAATTCGCAACAACATGGCTATTTGACGTTAATTCAAAAATACTCTTCTGAAAAATTATATCTTTTTTCCCCTTCTTGTTTAATCAAACAACCTTCTCAACCAGCACAAAATCATCGATTTCCTAGTTCTCGACTTTCTTTTCTGCCACTTAAGGCAGGTATCACAGGTGTGGATTGGGTAATCGCTATTATTAGTCAGAACAAACCTAGCTTAAGTTGCATTCAAACGGAGGATCAAAAGCCATTACAACTAAAGGAAAGTGACTTGCAGGAGTTTTTGAATTTTCTTGAGCAAGAGCCAAATTGTGAAGTTATAGGCACGAAGTTCAAAATTATACAACCAGCTAATAGTCGTTGATTTCATATCATAAAAAACAATATAAAAATAGCTTTTTATAGATAAAAAAATATGGATAAAGCAAAGTTTGAGCAGTATTGTCACTTAATCAGCAAGTTATTAAATGCTTTTGATAAAGAGGCATTGATAACTACTTTATTACGAGAAAACTGCCTTCTGATCGACGCAGGATTGGTAGAAGTGATGAAGATAGTAGAACAACAACTTATCGAGGAAGGTAGTACCAAAGCGGCTAAATGGTTGCAAAATTTCCGCCAAAAACTCGAACAAACTCTTAACACTTTTAGGCAACACAATCAAAGATCAGTTGAACTATACAACCAATGCCGTTATGCGGAAGCTATCGACAGTGCTAAACAAGCTTTAGATATAGCTAGAAGTATTTGGTTAAACAACCATCCCGATGTCGCTACTAGTCTCAGTAATCTGGGTAGATTGTTAGAAGCACGGGGGAAACTTGCCGAAGCTGAACCTTATTATCGCGATGCATTGGAGATGAGAAAGAGGCTATTTGAAGGCGACCATCTTGATATTGCTATCAGTCTCACTAATCTGGGTTTATTGTTAGAAGCACAGGGGAAAATCACCGAAGCTGAACCTTATTATCGCGATGCATTAACAATGTATAGGAAGCTATTTAAAGGCGACCATCCTTATGTTGCTCTTAGTCTCAATAATCTGGGTTATTTATTGTTCAAAGCACAGGGACGACTTGCCGAAGCTCAACCTTATCTTGACGATGCATTAATGATGAGAAAGAGGCTATTTGGGGATAACCATCCTGATGTCGCTACCAGTCTCAATAATCTGGGTGGATTGTTACAAGCACAGGGGAAACTCGCTGAAGCTGAATCTTGTTATCGCGATGCATTGGAGATGAAAAAGAGGCTATTTGAGAGCGACCATCCCGATGTTGCTCTCAGTCTCAATAATCTGGGTTTATTGTTACAAGCACAGGGGAAACTCGCCGAAGCTCGACATTATCTTGGTGATGCATTGGCGATGTATAAGAAACTATTTGATGGTGACCATCCCGATGTCAATATCATTCTTAATAATCTAGGTGTATTGTTAGTAATTAGCGGTCGCTATCCAGAAGCTTTAAAAACATTTCAAGAAGCAGTTGCAGTAGAAAACAAAATCACTCGTCGGGTATTTGCTTTAAGTTCAGAAGCAGATCGCCTACAATACCTCCAGCAAATTAGAACGACTACAGAAGCTTTGCTTTCCCTCGTGGTTACTTATTTTAATGATAACCTTGAAATAGTACAAGCTGTCTTTGATGTCGTTCTCCAACGCAAAGGTCTCAGTGCGGCTGCGGTGACGGCATTTAATGCGGCTATCTACGAAGAACGCTACCAACATCTAACAGAAAAATTACAACAATGGCGTTCTCTATGCGAACAAATTACCCATTGGACTTTTAATCAATCCACTGCCAAAGACAGAGAACGCTTGCAACAACTGCAACAACAGACAGATCGCCTAGAACGAGAGCTTGCTTCTCAAGTACCAGAGATTCAATTACAAGACCAAACCATCGACCGTCAAATCCTGGCACAGCGCTTGCCAGTAGGGAGTGTTTTACTAGAGTTTGTGCGCTTCAATCTCTATGATTTTGACAATAACCAATGGGGTTCATCTCGCTATCTAGTATTCATCCTTCCTGCGAGACAACCAGAACAAGTAACAATGAAAGTGTTGGGAGAAGCAGACGAAATTGAGGAACTCATCCAAAGATATCGACTCTCTGCTATTACCTATGTCAATACCGCAGAGGGTAAATTAGTTCGCTTCGATGGGAACGGGACATTAGAATTTGATTTCGATGCCATTCTTGAAAATTCATCCTCTACCACTATATCTCAATACCGCTACTATCCCAATGCAGCCATCCAACTTCGTCAAGCCATTTTTGACCCGATTTGCCAGTATTTAGCCAATAGTCAACAACTATTGATTTCTCCGGATGCTGGCTTAAGTCTCGTTTCCTTTCAGTTCCTACCCCTAGACAAATCAGCAGAAGAATTATTAGTAGATCGTTACTCCATCAGCTATATATCCGCAGGACGGGACTTATTGCGCTCCACAGTAGCAACAAATCGCCCTCCCTTTCCTCCTACTATCATTGCCGATCCTAAATTCTTACTGGGTAAATCAAATATTACTGCGAGCAATAGGGAAGCTGTTACTATACAAGAGCTACAAGTAATGAGTCTTTTAGACAAAGAAGACTTAAACCGAGCCGAAACTACAGGTTTATTGGCTAAAACAGTAGCCGATTTACTGAAAGTCGAACCTCACCTCCAAGAAGATGCACTCACCACTTACCTAACTCATAATCAATGTCCTAACATCCTCTTAATCGGCACTCATGGATTCTATTCTTCTCAAACTGAAGAACCCCTCCCTTCTCCCCTACAAACTGCTAGCTTTGATCGCCTTGCTCGCTCCCGTCAAGCACCTAACCCAATGATGCGTTCTGCATTAGCATTTGCTGGTGCAATTAACTGGTGCAAGAATCTTCCTCTCCCACCCGAAGCCGGAAAAGGCTTTCTCTTTGCTCAAGATGTCGCCTTATTAGATTTATGGGCAAACGAACTTTCTGTTGTCTGTGCTTGTAATAGTGCCATTGGCGACATCAGTATCGGCGAGGGTGTCTTTGGCTTGCGTCGCGCCTTTGCCGTAGCGGGAGCCAAAACCCTAGTGATGAGCTTGTGGTCAGTCCCAGAAAAAGCTTCTGTTCTATTAATGGAGCGTTTCTTCAACAATATCAAAAATGGGATGGGACGCAGTGCAGCTTTGCAAGAGGCACAAAATTATATCCGCTACATTACAGTTAGAGAATTACGTGAATTGCCATTAGGACTAGAAGTTTTAAAAGAACTTACAGGAAATTCTAATTTTGGCGATGAAGATGTTCAACTATTATCTCATCCCTTTTTCTGGGGTGCTTGGATTTGCCAAGGCGAAACCGAGCCGATGACAGTTTTCAGTGGTTATCAAATTAGCTCTTAAATGGGGTAATGGTGGCGAATCGGAGATAAATTATTTCTTCAACGACATCATCCTTGACTCTTTCAGTTTTTTATGTCAAATTAGACCTAAAAAAGATGATACAAATCAATGCTTAAAGCAGCAACATTATTTAGTGGTGGCGGAGTTCTCGACGCCGCCATAATGAAGTATGCAGATAAAGGTTTAAGCGTACGTTTAGCCGTGGAAGGTGACCCAAGCAATCCAGAATTAAGTCATGCAATTGCAGATGTTTACGCAGCCAACTATCCGGATACTCAGCTACTTAGACAGTCAGTTGAAACGGTTAATTTTAGAAATTACTATGACAACTGGTTCCTTTTACACGCTTCACCGTCATGTAAATCTTTCTCTAACGCAAACACAAGCAACGGTGGAGAGAAAGAAAAAGATTTGACAGCAGCGATCGCAGTAGCAAGAGCAATTCGAGAGATGCAACCACATTACTTTACACTTGAGCAAGTGCGGGGTTACGTCAAGTCAGCGTCATTTGCTCTCATCTACGAGACGCTTGTAGAGCTAGGCTATGCAATCTGTTTTGATGTGATTAACGCTTCTAGTTACAGTGTCCCACAAGACAGAGAGAGGATGTGTCTGATTGCTCACCGTGGTAACTCGCTTGTAGGAATGCCAGTACGTCAGCGTCCTGTATCTTGGATGGATGCGCTCGCTCATCGCATTGATTACATGAACTTTGCAGAACCTACGGTTACGCAGAAACAAGCATTATACGAGCATCGTTTGCTATATCCTGACACAGAAGCTTTTTTAGTTCAACGTCTGTCAATTCGTGACAACGTAATAATCAGGCATCCGTATGAATTAGCACCTACTATTACTTGTGCGATTTTCACAGACAACAAGGCAGCTAACAGAAAGTCATTCCTTAATATCTGGTACAAAGGGCAGTGGCTTGACCTGTCAGTGCGTGATTGTGCGATACTACAGTCAATCCCTGATTGGTATTATTTGCCCCCACAGTCGAGAATCGCGGGCGCAGTCGTAGGCAATGGCGTGCCAACTAAGCTCTACGAGGCAATACTAGGACAAATTTTTAAACATTATGAGCAGAGTTATCGTTAAGGAAAGGTTTCTATGGCGATAGACAAAGCGATACAGTTAGCTGAACGCTATGACCAGGAACTCATCAAGATGGAAGATGCTGCTATAGAACGCATGAACAAAGCACTAGATGCAGCGTTTAGGCAGCTTGACAAAGAGTTGACTAAAAGCTATGACAACATAGGTAGTAATGCAACGATACTACAAGCGCAAAGGAAAGCGCTGATACTACAACAGCTAGGAAGCTTGTTACAGATAGTGCGACCGCAAGACGCAAAGATGTATCAATCGGTGTTACAGACTTTGATTGATAACTCAATTGATGCGGGCGCAGATTTAGGAGGCTCTTTAATCAAGACAATTAATCCTGCTGTTGATGTCAAACCTTTTGCGGAAGTTCCCATAGAGGCGGTCGCAAGCGCTTCTAAAAACGCTTATGAGAGATTGCAGAGACACGGCGAGACATTTGCCACAACTGCGACCGCTATCATTGACCAAGGGCTAATTCAAGGATGGGGCATTCAAAAATTAGGCAGCCGCTACAACAACAACTAGGGGTCACAAAAAGTCGTGCCGAGATGATTGCACGGACAGAGACAATCGCCGCCTATAATGACGCTGCTGACCAGCGCTATGCCGATGCTGAGATAGAGGGCGTATTGTGGATTGCAATAGGAGACAAGCGGACTTGTTTCCCTGCGGGTACTCTTGTTAAGACAATTGATGGAGAGCGCCCAATAGAAAGCATAAAAGAAGGGGATAAAGTCTTAACTCGTTTTGGCTATAGAAGAGTTGTTAAAACTTTATCTCGCCCTTATTGTGGTGAATTTACTAGATTGCAGTTAAGCGATCGCTCCGTCGTGTCCACATCTAATCATCCTATCTGGACTACTAAAGGTTGGACGCAAGCTAGAAAAATCAAGCCGGGATGTATTGTGAAGCTTGATAATAACAGTCTCGCGCAAATTTTGAGTGTCGAGAATTTGTTTGTCATCAAACCTGATCATGCGCCAATTGTCTATAATCTCACGGTTGAGCAATATCCTGAATACTACGCAAACAGGATATTAGTGCATAACTGTCCTTATTGCCTCTCTCGCCATATGAAGATTTACAAACGTGGCAGTATGCGTCCACCCTTGCATCCATCTTGTGTGACTGGCGATTCTCTTGTGTTAAGCGACCGCATTCGTAATGCTACGAGGCGTTATTATAGTGGCGATATTTTCGTCATTGAGACGGCAAGTGGCAACAAGCTCACCATTACTCCCAATCATCCAACATTGACCGCGCAGGGATGGGTCAAGCCGCAGTTCCTTAAGGTAGGAGATGACTTGATTAGCTGCATCGATAGTCAGAGGATGAGTCAAGCCCTGGCTAATCCAGACGATAATCAAACTCCAACCGTTATCGAAGAGATATTTACAGCGTTTAACAAATCTAGCCAAATGGTGACCGCTAAAATGCCAGTTGCCTCCAAACACTTCCACAGCGACCTTGGAACCAGGAAAAGCGATGTCGATATTGTAAATACCGATGGCTTGCTGCGGGACGGTGTAATATCTCATCTGGTCAAACCATTGTTTCAGAAGCGCTTCGTCTCCAGTATCGGGCAAGCCCATCTTTTGCTTGGTGAGCGCTCGTTTAATTTTGCAGACTTCTGTACTTGTGGCATTGGTCGCTCTAGTTACAGCCCTAGCAGCCTCTGTATTCCGCCTATTCTCCTCAAAAGAGCGCTTACTCATCATCAATTGATTAGCTGTTTTTTGACCCCTGATTTCAACTCCAGCTATTTCCAAGATTCGTCTAGCCGTGCCACGAGTAACGCCATACTTTTTAGCAACGACATTCTCAGACGCACCGCCCACATAATCATCAATCAGTTGTTGTTTAAATGGCTCCCATTTGGCTCTTTTGCTGATAGCAGCCCTCTCGCCAGTGTTGATAGTGGGACGACTAACCCCTCTTTCTCTCAAGACACGCCGCAGCCTTTTGGCACAGACCCCAGCACCCCTAGCAGCATCCTCAACAGATTTGCCGGACTGATGCAACGCGATCGCATAGTCAATATCACCAGGAGTACTCATAAAGGTTACGTATATAACTTAGAAACAGAAACAGGTTATTATACCTGTAACAATATTGTAGTACATAATTGTAGATGTACACTTGCCCCAGTTAATTTGTCTTGGATAGAAGCGGGTATTGTTGATGTTAACACGCTACGTTCAGAGCGTCAGCGAGCGCTAGAAGAGGCGATAGTAGACCCCAAAGAAGAACCTGCACCATTTGAACGCGCAGCGGGTATCAAGAGTCTGCCTAAACCAATTTACATACCCGTTATTACAGTGCCGCCCAAGCCTGTGATTACATCAGGTAGTGCAGAGATGGTGACTGCTACTCCTAAAGCAAAAATCAAGAGAACTCCTAAACCTAAGCAACCCAGTATCAATTACTCTGTTAATCGTTATAATCCTGAAGAATTAATACAACTGGGTGCAAAGTTCACAGTACAAAATCTAAAAATTCCTGAGATATCTGATAAAGAGAGACAACTAAAAAAGGCGCTCGCAAATGCGAGACAAAAAGTCCAAGAAGAGGTACAAGCTGGTTCACCATCTCCAAAGACTATTGACGCTTTTCGCAAAGCAGAAAATGCTTATTACAAGGAACAAGAAAAACGCCAGGAAGCCGAGACGAAAGAATATGACAAACTAAGACAAGCTATCAAGAAAAAACACGGCAAACTAGACGCACAAGCATTAGTTGATAAAATTAATTTCCAAAATTTAGGAGAAATAACAACCCAAACTCTTAAAAGCACTTATCAAGACTTTTTTGAACTCACAGGTGGTAAAGGTGCTCGCAGTATCAAGACTCTTAAATATGATGACCCTAGAGCGTATGCCTCTAGATATGAAAATGTAATCAATATTGGTAAAGGAGCGGAAAAAAGCACACAATTCCACGAAGCTGGGCATCATGTAGAGTTTGAATCTAAAGATTTACAGATGGCTATGAACATCTGGCGTAATCAGCGTGCTTACTCTTTGCAATATAAATCTCTCAAAGAATTAACAGGAATTGATTATGATGATGATGAAGTAGCTTTAGAGGACAAATATCTTGACCCTTATGTTGGCAAAGTTTATGCTAACGATTCTACAGAAGTGCTATCTATGGGAATAGAACATTTTACAGATGCCAAGGCGATGCGCCGTTTACGTGAGACAGATAAACAACATTTCGACTTAATTATGGGAGTAATACTAGCTGATGAGAATTGAAATTAAAGACACACTTTTACAGGAGATAATTATAATTCAAACTGACACAAATAATCCAGACAATATTATTGACATAAACTGGCAAGGCGATGATTCTGCTATAGAAAGATTGCAGCGCTCGCTATCCAATTCTCATGGTGCATATGGTCACATCTTGCATATAGAAGAAACAACAAACGCTGACCTTTATGCAGCAGTAACAAAATTATCTGCAACAGAATACACAATCATTTCTGTTGACCCTGTTCCTAAAATTAGGAGTTTCAAAGATGTCCAAACTTGAGGTAACAAAATATTAGGCGCTCACTAAAACAACACACTTGCTAATATAATCAATCAAGTTTTATATAAACGTATAAGAATATTAGACACAGTTCCAATTGTGTCCGTGATATCGTAAAGGAAAGATTTCTCAAACGATTACTAGATTATGGATTACGGACAGGCTTTAGACTGGATGAACCAGCAAGAAGGCGGTAGCGAATACGTAGAAGCTGTGAGAGCTTATGTCAAGGTTTTATCTGATGAAGCCAAAAAGCATAAGCTAACCGCTCGTGATGCAGAGGCAAAGCTAAAGCGGTACTCGGAATTAGCAGGTGAGGGCGAGGATTTAGAAGAGGTCATACAGGGGCTAAAGACTCAACTTGCCGAACTGACTAAGGAACGTGACGACTTGAAGACACAGCATGACACAGTAGTCAGCGAGCGCGACGCACTCAAAACAGAGAAAACAAATCTAGAGCGCGGCGCAGTTTTCCGTACAATCTCTGATAGATTTAACTTTGACTATAGTGCTTTTGAGAGCCTATTCAAAGATATTGACACAGGGGCGTTTAACGTTTCAGAGGATAGCATCAAAATTACTGTTGATGGCAAAGAGGTTTTACTTGAGGAATATGTAGAAAGCTTAGAGGAATGGAAAAAAAATGCGTTGTCTTACAAAAACAAAGCATCACAAAATTCATCAACGTCACTACCAAGCGCGGGTACAAAGGGTACGACCTCGCAAGGCGGCTCCTTGGCTGACAATTATCTAAATAGTCGTGTCAGTGCTTCTAGATTCAAAAAAAGCTAGCCATTCTCGATAGTCTTGTCCAGTCCAGTAGGCTATCCAAAATTCCCTATCTTCGTCATAAAAAGGCTGTACTTGTACCATTCTGATAAGTCGCTCTTGTTCTTGAATGCGTTGCAGCGCTCGCCTCCAAGTGTGCGTTGTTATTGCTATTTAAGACTTTAAGACGTACATTATGCTAGTATTGTTTCAGCCCAGAGGGGCGTTAGAGAAATCTTTCCTTAACCACATCTAGAGAGATGTAAAACGGCGAGTACCGGGAAGCCGTATAAACCGGATGCAGTATTTGAGTTGAGCCAGAGGGCGAGACAAAAATATCAAAGTGACCCAGAGGGGCAAGCACGATAGTTTATTGTATCGTTGAGTTTTGCTATGGCAGAAATCCGGTTTAATCCAACGATTATCACCCAGGACGCGGCATGGATAGGCGAAGCGCTGAACTATAATACGTTGATGCCTCATGGCGCTCTAATCAATCCGATTGGTATAGAGGCAATAGACAAAGCAACTTTAGAAGTTAAGACAGCGATCGCAGCAAACGACAAAAAAATAGAGCTTAAGAACAAAATAAACAACGGTGCGGGTATTCCCAGTGGGATGACCCTCACATTTGGCGCTACAAGCGTCATTACAAGTAGATGGGCATCAAGTGACGCAACAACACTTGAGATTTTTCCCTCTCCAGGTGTTATTGCTGCTGATACAAGTTATAACTATCCAGGATACGGCGCTCGCCCGCTGTACTCTGGTTGGGCAGTAGGGCGGACGTTCGCAGAGCGTGACGCTGGTACACCATTCACACTTGCTGCTGACACGGATGATGAAATTTATTTGATAGCCTTTGACGTTCCTGACGCACTTAGAAATCAGGAAATCGTCTTGGTGAGACATCAAACTCGTGTGAAAGAAAATCGTCTACCTAAGTTCTCAACTTATAGCAGTGGGCTTCAAACTAAGCTACGTGCTGCATATCAAATGTATATCGGAACTTAGTGGCATCAGCAAGGAGGTTTTGTAAATGGCGTTCGCAGTTTTTCGAGACGTTATTGAATTTTTGAGCAAGCCTGGGAAGGATGGATGGTCAGAGTTTGATAAACTGACAATTTCGCCCATGTTGCAATTTGGTACGGATGATGCCCCGTACTTCTTTCAAGAACTATTACCAGAAAGGTTAGTGTCAAAAAATCAAGGCACAGAAGGTAACATTGAATACCGTTCTACACTTGCTGCTTCTGGAAGTTCCTACGCCCCTACTGACATCAATAAAGGTGGTCAAATCATTGGCACGTTTGACTACAAATTGGGTTTTACCAATCAAAAAGATGTGCTTGATGTCGCCACCTATGAAGCAATTCATGACATCTTGCAACTGAGTGATGACTCTGCAAATCTGAGTAATCTTGAAACGGCTGCTGAAGCCGTTTTAGATTGGACGAATCAGAACATCATCAAGCCGCAAATGGACTTAAATGAGCTTTTCCGTTCGCAAGCCATTATTGACGCGCTTGTGAAACGTAGAGGCGCTAACGGATACTATGAGGACGTAAGATATCCAAACAGCCCAGGACAAAGAGTGATAATTCCAGGTGGAACCGTCGCAGCGCCATTAGGATGGTACAAGACCGATGGCAGCTATGACTCTATGCTTGACTTGCAAGCAATTCAAACTGTTGCCAGGAAAAAAGGATTAGAAATTGTCAGAATTGCGTCAAGCTGGGAGCCGAAACGAGCATTTATGAATAACCCAGCAATCAAGAATAGATTCTCAGGCGTTGCGATCGCGCCAGGTGCAGGCGGTACAGGTATCAGCACCAGTGCATTGCCCAACATGGTGACAGAAGATGGTGTAGACGCACTTCTGCGTCAATGGCGTTTACCACCTTGGGAACTCTACGACAAGACTTACAACTACAAAGACGCCAATGGCATCATTCAGACCACTGGCTTCATGGATAAAGTGGACGGTACAGGGAAGAAATACAATCCTGTAATTTTAACTTGCCGGACTCGTAGAGAGTGGACTATCACATTACCCAATCCCATAGGTAAAGTGCTGCTAACCAACACGCTTGGATACTTTGCAATAGGGCGCTGTGTTGGGCATCAAAACCCAGGACGGGTTCTTAACAGACTTTTAGAAGACAAGTTACATCCACCCTCATTTACTGCCGAGGTCATACAGGAGGGATTAGCAATTTTAACAGCCCCAGAAGCGCACTTCGTACTAAATGTCTATGAGCCTACACCTTGATGAATGACAGAAACATTAAGAGTGTGACAACGTTGATAGTAACGTTCACAGAATACGATAACGAGGTGTTTGAAACGTCTGTTAGTGCTACAACTAGAACAAGGATAGACTCTGCAATGGGCATTCTAGCTCTAGGCTCAGGCGTACTGCAGGCTTGTCCAGATGCTTATCTTGACCCTGAAAGTATTGACAATTGGACAAAGGAGTAAGCATGAAAGTCAGCATAGAAAGCGCTGTGTTATACAATGGGATAACCTATTTTCCTGATGATTCTGGTTTTGCAGAAGTACCAGACGAGGTAGCAGAGGCTCTAAACCTAACTAAAGTCACTAGCTCTACCGTTGTAGAAGATACAAGCAGTGTAGAAGACACAGGAGAATCAGGAAAACTACGGAGGGTAGCACAAGTGGCAGTACCACCACTAAACGTAAATGATGCTCTTTCACAGTTTCAACAAATACCTGCGGTCGCTCAACTGTATGAAGAGTCAGAGCGACCGCATGTAGAGAGGATACTAGAGGCTAACAAAGGTACTCTCAAAACGGGTGGAACTGCATATAGAATCTATGCGAGCGCGGCTAGCTATCTCAGTACTCATCCGCAGTTCTTTGTTAAAAAGCATGACAATACTGAATTAAATGATATACAAAAAACTGTGGATGGATTTTGCAGATACAAGCTGGTGAGGACGCTGCATACTTCCTGCCTCCCGCAGTCAATCCAAACAAATTCAAAGCGCCCGTGTTTATGACTGTCTCTATCAGAGGCTATGCTGAACCTTAACGCTGATGTCATCAAGGAAATGTTCTATGCACAAGATTTTTGCTTCTAGTAAGATTTTTGAACACGCAAAAATCACTTTTGGTGTAGTTGATTCTACTTGCTGTGATGACGTTGACGAGCGCGGTAATTTCAAGAGCAAATCATGCATTGAATTGACCGCGCAAATTGATAGAGCAGGTCAAGGTCAAGGCAACACAACAGATTCAGAAGCGTACGCCAAAGATAGTCGCGTGATGGAAGGACACTTAATCAAACCTTCCAAAATGCCAGCAGAGTTAAAACCTGGGGTCATTGGCATTATTGAGTTTGAAGATGGCGAACGCAACAACTGCAAGCTGCTACCTGTGTCTCAGATTAGCTGGAAGATAATCAATTGCGATCGCATTAAATTAGAGGTGGGCACAGGTTCAATAGTTCGTTTGACGTGACGTTGACGTTAAGGAAATCTTTCTCTAGCGATGGCTGACTTTATCAAAATCACTATTAATGATACTGAACTTGGCAAAATCAAGGGCATCAAAACCAAGGTCAGTAATCTACAAAAGCCCATGAAACAGTTCATGGCTTATCTAGAGTTAGAAACCAAAACTCAATTTGTCACTCAGAGCGACCCTGACGGTTCTCGTTGGGCTGATTTGAAGCCTGAGACATGGGCTAGAAAACGCTCTCAAACTATAGGACGAGAGGATAGCATCATGATTAACAGTTTGTACACTCGCGTCAGCAATTTAGAGGGTGAAATAGGTTTATCGGCTGAACACACAATCTATTTTCACGGGGGTACAAATCGAATGCCACCGCGTACAGTATTGGGTGTCACAGAGAAACGTCTAGCAAAGGGTCAAGCAATTTTCGAGGGCTATTTAACTGACATTTTGAGGTAATTGCAAATGTATTGTGGCGATGATCCCAGAAGAAATGAATGGTCAGATGTGGATTTGGCTATCTCAGAACGTCTGCAACCATTGCGTGACTATCTTTGTGATGAAAACGTGTTAGTCAGAGCGCTTCCTGACGTTGCAGCAGGATTTGGCGAGCGCGTTGATTACGGTGACATTTATCACTTAATCAGAGCAGGTAGAGCAGTTGAGGATGAAAATAGAGACACTGATAACAGAGTCACTGCTGAAGCCTGGACACTGTTGCTCGTCATCATGTTACCGCATCGATACACATCAAAAGGGTTGTACGATGCACTTAAAAAAGCGCGTGACTTGCTCATTGGTTTTAAACCTCCTTATGCAACATCAACCATCAGAGCGTCCACTGCTGGCTGGCAATTCAAGCGTGACGAAAGTCAATGGATCATTGAATCCAACTTTGAATTTGACATCAACATCTTGGAAGATACAGACATTACACCTGACATTACACCTATGATTACGGAAGTGACAATCAATACAGCGACCATGACTGAGGTGGTCACATGAAAATCAAATGGCTTGTAGAGACACTTTCTGTAGTAACGATAAGAGAGGGAGAGGCTATACAACCGTTGCTTGGCGAGACTTATGACGTGCCTGACGACTCAGAGTACTTTCTCAATGCTTTAACACGTGGTTGGGCTGAACGCATAGAAGAACCTCAGTCAAAAACAACCAAGAAACGCGCTCAAGTCACTGAGGAATAGAGAAAATGGCTTTAGTTAGAGGAATAGAAATTTACAGCGGCACGACTGCACCATTGCTGACTGGTTCAGCATTACCTATTGTGATTGTAGGGACTGCTCAGGGTGCGATCGCAGCAGTGAACACAATCACAAAAGTCACGAGTACGGCAGATGCGATCGCTAAATTTGGAACGCACACCGCAGGGGATACAATACCCAGAAGTCTAGAGGTTTTGCTGAGATATGGCTGTAACAATATCTACGTTATCCGTACAACATACAGCGCGACACCTGCCACGAACGAGACAAACTTGATAGGAGCAGACACAGCAGGCGCTCGCACAGGTTTGTATCTAGTGAAAGATATCCCCTCAAAATTTAATGTTTATCCTGCTTTTGTGCTGGTTCCTGGTTTTAATAGTGATGCTGTTGCAGTTGCTCTCGATTCTGTGATTAATGCTGTCAGAAGCTATGGAATCTTAGACGCCACAGACGGCGATACAGTTGCAGCGGTTCTCACAGCGCGTGACACTGCAACAGGCATAGGTAAAAAGAGTGAGCGCTTGATAATTGCTTATCCATCATTGAAAAGAGCGAGCGCCCCTACCATCTTTGAACCATTAAGCGTTCATATTGCTGGGTCTGTCGCCAAAGATGGTAGCTATGGTAAGTCAACATCAAGCTTGACGTTGCTCGGCGTGTTAGAGCCTAGCATTACTCTTTCAATGTCGTTGACAGATGAAAATTCTGATACAGCTAAATTGAACGCCAAGGGTGTAGTGACCATTATTGTTGATGGTAATAACTACAAAACTTGGGGTGATAGAAATGCTTTATATCCTTCAGCGATGAGTGATAGAAGCTACATCACTGTTGTCAGATTGGAAGATGCAATTATGCAGAGAGCGATAGAACGCGCTCGCAAGTTTATTGACCAACCTGCAACTGTGACAACCGCCTTACTTGCTCAAGCTTCATTCAACGCCATGTTCTATGAAATGACGGCTCAAGGTGAGATTGAGTCAGGAAAAGCAACATGGAACGAAGCAGACAGCGATTTAAACGCAGGAAAACTTAAATACCAATTAGAAGCTCATTCTATTTTGCCTGTTGGATTAATTCAGATTGGTCTAACAATAGGAGTATAAAGAAATGCCATTACCAACTGAGTACAAAATTAAGGGTCAGTGGGCTGTTTCTATGGTAGGAGGTGGCGCGACCCCTGCAACCTTTACAGGTGCAGCATCAGAATTTACTATAGATGGTTTAGAGCGTGAGGCGGACGACGATCGCAGACCAGGCGCGGCAGGTGCAATTAGCTATCAAGGTGATTTCAACGCTATGAAAGCAACCATCAAGTTAATGGGTATCACGGATGCTCTTAGAGATGCTTGCATGGAAAGCGTGTGCTCTAACGTGACTTTTACTCTTAGCGCCGTGGCAGAAAACAAAAGGGATGCTTGCGATATTGCGACTTTTGCAGCAACTCTTAGAGGAATAATACTTAAATATCCAATCGGTTGGCAGTTCAAAAATGAAACAGCCGAAAACGAAATAGTTTTAGGGGTCAATTACTATCAAGACGTATGGAAAGGCAAAACTTTTGAGTATGATCCTGATAATATGCTTTGGAACTGGAAAGGCACAAATCTTTGGGCAGCAAGAAAAACAGCATTAGGTATGTAATATGTCAAAAATTCAAGTGATTGAACCTCCTCAACTTAATCCTGAAGCGGACGCACTGCAAAATTCAGCACCACCCACAATTGCAACTGTAGTACTGAGAGATATTTACACTTTTGAACTTAAGCCCATATCTGCATGGACGTATTTCCTATTTAATGAAAAAGTCGTACCGCCAGAAATGAGTAACGCAGCAGCTGGTCGTGCAGTCGGCGCAAAACTGGCTCAACAATGGCTATTTGAGCAATGCTACTATCTCAACGGCGAACCCTTAGACGCTATCAAACTCAACAGCTTGCAGCTGACAATGAGAGAAGCTAATCGGCTTCTAGCACCACTAGTCACAATGCAAGCCGAGATAGAATTGCTGGACTCAGAAGACAGCAACCCCATTGACTATACTGACTCGAAACACTTCAAAATAGGCGATCGCGAGTTTACATTCCTAAATATCCCTTGGGAGGCATGTGATGACTTCTACAAAGACATTCAGATTAGTCCCGCTCAGGCTTATAAAAATCTAGCTAAGAAATATTACAGAGTCAACGGTGAGCGCTTAACAGAAGAAATGTTTATCAGAACTGAATCAGAAGGCGGTATCGGGCTTGCAGCAGGGAAAGTCATTTTTGACCAGGTAAAGCAACAAGTCAACTAATACCAAGCCGTTTAACAATTTTAAGGGTCTGTCGTTACATGGGTTGGTCACTCGCAGACTTTAACTACTTTAAATCTCTAGAACAGCTTGATAGTTGGTTGACTGAAATCATAGCCGAAATGAATCGAGAGAAAGAAGAAATTGAGCGCCGTGAACGCTCAACGTTATAGAAAGATTTCTCTAGCGACAAAACCTGCTCTCAAGACGACATGATAAACATCGCCTTTTTTTAAGCTTTAAGGGCGGTGTTTTTGTTGAAATGATGGAACATTACAAGCTGTGTCAATCCGGCTTAGTGACTCTTATAGAGGCAAATCAAAGGATATTTGATTGAGAATTGAATTTCGAGACGCGGAATAGTGACCTTGATAAATCAATTTGTTGTCAAAACAAGTAATTAGGACTTACGCATTGACAAAAAATATCATCCATATTCGTTCTTCTAAACCAGTTGTAGCGAAGCGGTGACTGAGCGCTGCGAGTCAATATGTTTTTTAGAGGTGTCGTGAACAGCGCTCGGTCAACAACTGGTAGCATCGGTCAATATGGTCGTTTTTCAAAACCTTTTGACAAAATTAAAAGACAAAGTATAAATACTCAGTCAGCGCGACAGCGCTTTTGCATTGTGTGTTTCTTCGTTTTGTTTTCTTACGTTTTTTTTATCGAAGTGTGTATTCTTATGTGGGGGGTGCTATCCATGCTTGGACAATCCACCCCTGGATGACCCAAGGGTGGATGACCCAAGGGTGGGCGCTAACGAAAGATTTCCTTAACGAGGGCTTATGGTAGCTAAAGTCATAATTCAAGTCCTGTCAGATGTTACAAACGCGGTCGCAGGACTAGGAAAGGTAGGTGATGCAGCCGATGCAATGGGAGGCAAGTTAAAAGCCATAGGCGCAAGCATGACAGGCATAGGTCAACAGATGACGGTTGGATTGACAGCGCCTATTGTTGCAGGATTAGGGCTTGCTACAAAGTCAGCAATGGACTTTGAAAAGCAGATGAGCGGCATTTCACGCGCTACAGGTGTCAAAGGTTTAGAAAGTGATATCAAGAGTTTGTCAGCCCAGTTTGGTTTGTTACCACCGCAGTTTGGAGAGATAGCAGAAGAGGTAGCAAAGGCGGGTGTGACGGGTAAGGAAGCAATTCTAGGCATATCTCAAACAGTTGCTAAAGCTTCTGTCTTACTAGACCTACCTGCTAAAGAGACAGCAGAGGCATTTGGTAAAGTCTCTTCTGTCTACAATATGTCTTCCAAAGAAATAGAAAACTTTGCAGCAAAAATCAATTATCTGGGTGACGAGATAGGCGGTAAGGAGTCAGAAATACTCAAGATTGTGGCTGCTAGTGGTGCGACCGCATCAGCAGCAAAGATGAGTGCAGGTGAGATAACAGCGCTCGCTGCAACTTATGGACGTTTAGGCGTAGAGGCTTCTGTAGCGTCCAACTCAATCAAGGCTCAGGTCAATGCTATTTTCACAGCCTCCACAGGCAAAAGCAAAGAGCATAACGCCGTGTTGCAGCAAGTAGGACTGAGCTATCAACAACTAGCTCAAATCATCCAGCAAAAAGGCATGAGCGGCGCAATCCTAGAACTGAACAACAGATTTAATCAGTTGCAAGGTAGCAGCAAGGCGCTCGCGATCGCATCCTTTTACGGCAATAACTACAATGACACAATCGGTGTAACTATTGACCGTACAGACTTACTTGCTCAAGCTTTTCAAAAGGCAGGTGATACCAGCGCCGCAGCCGCGAAAGCACAAAGAGAATGGGCGGAAACGCAGAAAACAACTGCCTATCAAGCTGGAATTGTGCAGTCCAAGCTTTACTCAATAGGTATCACAATTGGTGCTGCTATTTTACCTGCGGTCGCGTCGTTGCTGACAGCAGTCACGCCTTTGATTGACCAGTTTGGTAAGTTTGCAGAAGCTAATCCTAAGATTATGCAACTTGGTGTAGCATTCTTAGCGCTTGTAGCAGCAATTGGTCCTGTCCTAGTTGCAGTGGGTAGCGTTGTCTCAGCAGTAGGGGCTATTGGTACTGCTATAGGCGTAATTTCGCCCATGATTGCAGGAATTGGTACTGCTATCACTGGTGTTGTTGCTGTTGTTGCTTCTGGTCCCGTGTTGATTGGTGTTGCTATAGCAGCGGTTGTCGCGGCGGTCGTTGCTGCTGGTGTTGCTATTTATCAAAACTGGGATTGGTTAAAATCTCAGGCGAGCGCTATCTGGAACGGGATAGCGAACGCAGTCAAAGGAGGAATTGACAACACTATCAACTTCATCAAACAGTTGCCTAATACAATTGCTTACGTAACTGGTTACATAGTCGGGGCGATCGCAACATTACCCGCGTCCATTATTGCTGTCATTGGCAAAATCATCACAGGCATTGTTAATGCTGGTCAGAAAATCAGCAGTACAGTTACTTCTGCAATGACAAGTGTTACCAACACTATCGGTAACATGATAAAGCAAGTTCCTAGCATTGTGTCTCAAGGTATTGATGCAATAGTGAACGCTTTTAAGCAATTACCTGGCGCTATTTCTAACGCTATGTCCTCAGCTATTAGCGCTGTTAAAAGTGCTCTTAGTCAGATTTCTCAAGCTGCTGCAAGTTTTGGATCTACAATCGTTAATTCCTTAAAAAGTGCAGGTACAGGAATGATGAATAGCTTTGCACAAGGTATTAGAGATGCAGCGAGCGCACCTTTTAACGCTATTCAAGAAGTTGTCAACAAAGTCCGCTCTTATCTTCCTAGTTCTGATGCAAAATTAGGCGCTTTATCTGACTTAACTGCATCCGGTAGCGCTTTACCAGCAACTTTTGCTTATGGCATGAATAGCAATATTCGTACTGTAGAATCAGCCGCTTCTAATGTTGCAAATTCAGCTAACTCAGCTATGGCTGTGACGCGAGCGCCAGCAATGCCCGTAAGCGGTGGCTCAACAACAATCACCGCTAATTTTCAGCCACAGATTACATTGACAGGAACGGCTACAAACGACGATGCAAAGAAATTGATAGAAACTCTTAGACCTTATGCGAGAGAATTTATATTGATGCTTCAGCAAGCAAATAGCAGACAATCTCGCACAGTTTTTTAGTTAAAGAAATCTTTCTCTAACGAGGTGAGTTCATGTCACTAGTGGCTGGGAGTTTCGGGAGCATCACATTTATAGTTCCTGAAATCATGAATACAGAATATGAAGAGTATGCCGAATACATACAAGTGCCAGTTATAAGTGGCTATCCTCGCTTGCACAAGTTGGGTGACCCTCTTTATGAACTTGCTTTGACTTTAAGATTTGACTCAGGTTTACAGGCTTAAGTTATAACACTTCAGCCAAGGACAAACTTGACTTGTTGAGAGCCGAGATAGGAAGCACAACCCCTAAAGCATTAACACTCAACGGTGTCAACTTGGGCAATTACTTAGTTAAAAAAATAAACTGGACTGTTTTGCAGACAGCAGGTACAGGCAAACCTATCAAAATAGATGCCAAAGTAATATTTCTAGCTAATCCCGTTTGACACTCTCCGGTCGCGCATACACGGAGATTCTAGGCTCATCGTCAGAACTTGCTCAGTCAGGGTTACCCCAGAAAGAGTAGCGGTTCCAACTCCCCTAGCGTTTCTTGATTTCTTCTTAGAAGAAACCTTGCTTCCCCCATGCCCTGAGGTAGCAATCTTTTCCTTGCCTTTTTGAAGTATGTTAATGGCTGCGGCATAGTCGCGTTGCAAAACACATCCGCACTTGCAAGTGTGCGTCCTAGTTGATAGCGACTTCTTAACCATTGTGCCGCAATCCGGGCACTGCTGAGAGGTATAGTGAGGTTCTACAGCTAGTGCCACTTTCCCATACTTTTGGGCAAAGTACTCTAAATAGCTCCGAAACTGTCTCCATCCAGCATCATTAATACTTTTTGCTAAATGGTGGTTACGCACCATATTCTTAACCTGCAAGTTTTCATAGACGCATAAATCGTTAGATTGCATGACGTGACGCGCCCTTGATTTGGCGTGTTCGGTACGTTGCCTACTTATCTTGAGGTGCTTACGTGCGTATCGGTTTCGTGCCTTCTTTCTGCCGTTCTTGCCTTTCTGTTTCTTATAGATTTTGCGTTGACAGTGCTTGACTTGTTTCTCGGCTTTACGCAGAAATCTAGGGTTTGGTTCGTGATGTCCGTTTGAGTCGGTGTAGAAATGTTCTAAGCCCATATCTAAGCCAATTTCTTGACCTGTAAATGGAACTGTTTCCTTGCATTCCACATCAACGCAGAATTGGACATAGTACCCGTCCGCGCGACGTACGATCCTAACTCGCTTGATGGACTTAACGGGATAAGTGTGAATATCCCATGTGCCCAGTAGCTTGACTTCACCAATACCTTTTTTGTCGGTGAATCGGATGCGTCGTTTTGTTGGATGTAGCGCCCATCCTGATGTCTTGTATTCCACAGACCTATTGTCATGCTGAAAGCGCGGGTATCCTTTCTTCCCAGATTTCTTGTTTTTGCAGTTATCGTAAAACCGTGAAATTGCAAGCCATGCTCTTTCAGCGGCAGCTTGAACCGCCATTGAATTTAGTGCAGCAACAAAGGGAAAGTCAGCGCGTAGTACTGTTGAGTATCGACTGATGGCAGCATTGTTGATATTGTCTTCTCTAGAAGAGTCTATCCAATATTTAAGACATTTATTTCTTATGAATTGAGTTGTCTTAATGGCTTCTTCAATTGCTTGATATTGTGCTTGATTACCTTTTGTCTTGTACTCAATAACTAACACGCTTGACTAACATCTATGTCTTTGATAATCTACTATTAGTTTAATTATATGTTCTAATTATGTCAACAGGAAAAGGAAAAAAGAGAATAAAGAATGTTCCAGTACTTTATGAAGAAACTAAAAAGCAACGCGGCATCATGCTAACAGACACCGCGTGGGAGATTGCCGTTATTAAAGCCAAAGAAATAGGTATAAGTGTAAGCGAGTACTTAGAAAGATTGATTAGAGTAGACGGCAACTAAAGTTGAGTCAGTGCGAAGGGAAACGCTCTGCCGACTTGTAGCACCTGGCGTGTCCGTTTTCATCCCTCCTTTAAAAAGAGAGGGCTTTCAACATCCCGCGTTAATCATCGTAAATATGCCTGTTAAAAAGCCAATCTTTTCTAGTGTTGTCATCAATGCCGCGACCGCGACAGTATCCATAGGCGCTCACATAAGCAACTTTAGCTATACAGAAATCTGGGGTGCTGCTGCAAGCCATTTTGAGTTTGACTTAGCTGATAGCGCGTCTATTAAACCCACTATAGGAGACTATCTGGAAATCAAGTTTAAGTATGCTGATGACCCAGCAGCAAATCTAGTCAACACAGGCACAATGCGAGTCGATGATACTGTACGTAGATATGACTATCCTTTGCTTTCCATAGGAGCGAACGCTTTTGACTACAATCTAGGTAATAGAATTCCAATTAGTTACACCAACGCAAGTATTAGAGCAATTGTAGAAACACAATCAAGTGTATTTGGCTTGTCTCTTCCAGATTTAAATACAATATCAGGTGCAATAGCAGGCACTAGCACTAATGTGACTGACCCTAAAGTGGAAAAAGCAGAAAGTCGAGCCGAGATGCTTGCATTACTTGCTAGGAAATATGGCTATTTCTTCAATCTTTACTTAGGACAATTGATTTTCAGAGATATTAGTATTTTAGAGTCTCAACCAGCGGCTAGAGTCCTCACAAAATCTGATGTCTGTAACGATGTAGTACCGCAGTCACGCAAGACAACATCAGGCAATTTCAAAAATGTTCAAGTGAGTTACAACAACAACGGTTCAGCAGCTACGGGGGTGTACACAGCGACCGCTGATGATGGAGCATTAACCAACAACACGATTAACTTATCATCTGAAGGCTATTACAACAATTTTGACTCAGCAAGTCGTAGAGGTTACGGACAAATTAAGGAGAGTAATAGAAACTGGAATAGAATGTCAATATCTTGTGAAGGTCACTATTTGCTTAGAGTTGGTAATGTGGTACAACTAGCAGACTTTTATCCTGATTATGGATTCTGGTTGATAGAACAAGCTGTACATACAATCAGAAAATCAGATGGCTGGCGAACGCAGTTAGACTTAAGATACATCAGTCTTTGAGTCGATAAGGAAAGATTTCTTTGACGAGTATTTCAGCTTCAGAGGTGTTCTATTCAGTTCGGCTGTGCATGGATGCGCTGTGCGTTTAGTCATCTTCTGTACTCCGATTATTTTGAGCTTAAAGGGCGGTGCAATCCGCCCTAGTAGATTTGTTATGCCGCAGTCTTAACAGTCACTTTACGCTGACTCATGATGTGGGTAGTAAGACGGGTTCTCAAATCCTTGACGACTCCATCAGTAGGCAGTCCAACAGCCTGCAAGTGCTTGATTAACTCAGGCTTTTTCATGGATGCGATACGCGGAGCGTCAAGCCTCCGGCTTATCGCCATAGGAGTGGGTAAGGCGACAGATGTTCCAACCTCCTCAGTATCGGCTTCAACGTTGATTGTTTCCTCTATTACAGTTGCAGGCTCATCTACTACGACCTCTGCTTGAACCACCGTGGCGGGTTCATCATTCATCTCTGGCTCTACAGGTGGCACAGATGGTGTAGGCTCGTTGTCGCTGTCTTCATCAGTTGCGCTCGCGGGTAGTTGCAACATCTCTGCATTCTCGGACAAGATAGCAACCAGCGCGTCTCTAAACTCTGCAACACCTTCTGCACCATATGCTGTGAGCACTGCTTTGAATGCCTTGCGAGTGGTATCTAGTGCTGCTTCTGCCGCGCCCTTGGCGGTCATTTCTAGCTGCTGCTGTTGCTGAAAAGCTGTTAACTGTTGCCGTGCAATTTCTAGCTGTTGTTGCAGTTCGTTGATGAGAGCTTCGGTTGCTTGGATGTTGCTAGCTGTGTTGTTTGCGAATGTAGAAAATAACATGATTGAGACTCCTTAAATATTTTGAAGCGGTTTGTGATTTGAAGCTTGGGCGGTTTTCTGTTTCTGTGCGCTCGCCCTTACATTTCATAATATGTCAAAAATGTCATTAAAACAGCAAGGGGATTGTGCCAGATTATTTTTTGGCATGGTCGCTAAAGAAATATTTCTATGACGGTCAAGAACCTCGTCCTATAGAGCCATAGATGGAGTCCCCGTGAAAACAGATGGGCGTTTTTTGGCGTTCACTAAAATGATTCTTAGAGTGTTGTCAAACTCAGAGATTATTGCATTATTAAGATTGTGACGTTTCTTTATATTTTCCTTCAACGAGATTTTTTTGGTAATCGCGATGTTTCCCAGTTTCCCTACTCATCTAATCTTGCTGCTATTGACGTTCTGCTGCTATTTCTCGTTTCACCTCTTGCACAAGGTGAATAATTTTCTCCCTGGAATCATAGCCAGCCTCAATCAACGCTTGCTTTAATCCCTGTTCCAATTGTTTTGGTGACATCAAAGTACGCTGTTGATATTCACCTTGTACATCAATCTTCCCCGTGCCTTGGATTGCTTTCATTCGGTTTAAACCTCCGGCATGATGACTGAAATGGGTTGATTCTTGTGCTTTCGATAGATGAGGAAGTCACTATCTAAGGTCAAGACTTCGCTACCAGGATACTTCTCTGCCATTCGTACTAAACTCGCATCAGCGAAGGAGATGGGAACGGAGCGATATCGGGTTAATAGCTCGGTGATTGACTCAACTTCCTCATTAAACTGAAAAGCTACCAAAATTTGCTGACTTTTGAGTAATTCAACTAAAGTTTCTCGCCCATTGTTCACACGCTGCAATAAGAACCATGCTTCTGAAAGCACTGCTTCACAGGAGAGTAGTGGAGGTTGGATTGTAGCAAGTTCTGTCGTTACCCAGGAGTGATGGTGATCGCGGCGATCAATAAGGGCTATGAGGGGACCAGTATCAAGGAGAACTTGCTGACGCATCAGGTACCATATCCTTCCATGTACTCAAGATTAGTAGAGAGGTCCCCAGGACCAGAGCCTGCACCGATATAGGCTTGGGCTGTTTCTAAGAACGATTGAACTGGTTCTATGTTCGCGGATGGTAATCTTTGCCGCTTGCTTTTGAGAAACTCTGCAAAGTCCAGAACCTCTTGTTGCTCGGCAGGAGACAGTGTTTGGAGTGTTTCAATGACTTGTTGTTGAATGGGTTGCATAGGGAAAATCTTCGTCTAGCATTAAAATCAATTATTATGCATGATATAGCAGCGCTGGTGATAATACATCTGATATCAAAACTGATAACAGTACAGCAGTGAGACAGTAATTGATAGGAGAGTTAGACAATATGCTGACGTTAGAGAAATCTTTCTCAAGCGACTAGGCGATTCAACAGAATAGCTCAAATATAGCTAAAACTATGTTTGTAGAAGCCAGTGAGAAAGAACACGAAAAAACTTGAACCCTCTCTCCGCCTAATGCAGCACTGAGTACGGACTATCGTATAGAAAAAGTACAGACAGCCTGATAACACTTTTCTACACCTCGTAGAGAAAGTATCTATACATAGGTTCACAAAATCAGAGTCAACAATATATTTATGCAACACTGCAAACTTTATGACCTTTTCTGTAGTCCAATTAATTTTGTGATTCATAATGTTTAAAAATTTCTCCTAGTATTGCCTCGTAGAGCTTAGTAGGCACGCCCTTTGCTTGTGTTTGCGTTAGAGAAAGATTTACATGACGGTGAAGCGTGCAAAAGGAACCAGTTGTCAATCGCGCAGCGTGCCGTCAAGCCTCCGGCTTATCGCCTATGAAATTGACCTCGAAGTTGTTGAACTTCGTCAGTAAGAATCATATCGGCTACTTTTTTTTCATCAAAGGAATTGACGCTGGGGGATAATCAGACAGAAGAAACCTTTTGTCTGTTAATTGTTAACTTAACTGTTCTGTTTGACAATGACCCCTCTTGCCCTGGTTCATTCCATACGCGATCGCAAGCAGCTGCGACACCTAGCACCTGTTGACGCTCAGCAAAAACTCATTCAAATGTGGCTGCACGGCAAAGCTCCTTTAACCCAAGAAGCTTACAGCCGCTATATCACCAAGTTTTTGGGCTTTGTGGGAAAATCCTTACTTGAAGTCACGCTTGAAGATTTGCACGATTACTGGATGCAGTTGGAAGCAGAGGGAAATTCTTCAGTCACTCAAGAAAATCACCTGTCGGCTATCAAGTCGCTATTTTCTTTCGCTGCCAAGATGGAGTATATCCCCTTTAATGTCGGTAGCGCTCTCAAAGTTAAGAAATCTGACGACAATCTGACTGAGCGCTATTTGTCTAAAGAAGAGGTGGACCTGCTCATTAATGGGGCTACAAACACTCGCGATTATATCATCTTAACTTTACTTTATAAAGGAGGATTGCGAGTGAGTGAACTGTGCGGATTGAAGTGGAAAGATTTGATGCCACGCGGCGACGGTGGGCAGATAACGGTACTAGGGAAGGGGAATAAACGGCGTTCTATCCGATTGCCATTAGACCTTTGGCAGCTTCTTTTAAGCTTGAGAGGAGATGCCCCACCTGATGCCCCGGTGTTTATTAGCCGCAAAACTAAGGGACACTTGCACAGACAGAACATTCACCCGATTGTTAAGGCTGCTGCATTGCGTGCGGGGGTGAATGAAAAAGCTTCGTGCCACTGGTTACGCCATGCTCATGCAACGCATAGTATTCAAAAGGGTACGAACCTTGCTTTGATTCAGAAGACTTTGGGACATAGCAATATCGCAATTACCAGCAAATACTTGCACGCATTGCCCGATGATAGCAGCGCTTTGTATTTGTAGGATATTGACCCAGAGGAAGATGGGAAAGCAAAGATAGACTATGTGACGGGAATATTGCAAAACCTTTTCTCTACACTAGGGTGTAGATTTGAATACCGAATCGCACTACATAAAACACACTTCTTACATGAGCAACCCCCAAACTGAATTTGATAGCCCCTGGAAAGACATCCTGCAACGATATTTTGAGGACTTCATGCGGTTCTTTTTCCCCGAAGTGCATGGGGAAATTGACTGGTTAAGAGGGTTTGAATTTTTAGATAAAGAATTGCAACAAGTAGTGCGCGATGCAACTCTTGGAAAGCGACTGGTTGATAAGTTAGTCAAGATTTATCGTCATGGGGGAGAAGAAGCTTGGGTTCTTGTACATGTCGAGATACAAAGTCAACAAGAGAGCAACTTTGCCGAGAGGATGTTTGTTTATAACTACCGTATTTATGATCGCTACAAGCGCTCGGTTGCTTCTTTGGCGGTGTTGGGAGATGAACATGCTGATTGGCGACCACAGCAGTTTGGCTACCAGCTCTTTGGTTGTAAGGTTGATTTCCAGTTTCCAGTGATAAAATTGCTAGACTATCAACAAAGGTTACCCGAACTTTCAGCCAGTCACAACCCATTCGCTATCGTGGTGATGGCGCACTTGGCAGCAGTACAAACTCGTAATGATAGGTTACAAAGAAAACAATCCAAACTGGCTTTAGTTCGGCAGTTGTACTCTCAAGGGTTTGAGCGGGAGGAAGTTCTCAATTTGTTGGCTTTTATCGATTGGCTACTAACGTTACCATTAAATTTGGAACAAGAGTTTCGGCGGGAAGTTGAACAATTGGAAGCGGAGCTACATATGCGGTACATTACTTCTTTTGAGCGAATAGCCCGAAGGGAAGAATTGTTAGAAGCGATTGAACTTGGTTTGGAACTCAAGTTTGGCACTCATGCCTTAAGCTTAATGTCAGAAATTTCCCAATTTGAAGACATAGAACAATTAAGGGCGATAAAATCAGGAATAAAAACAGTTCAGACAGTTGAAGAACTGCGTCAAATCTATCAGCCAAAGACGACTGAGTGAAGTATCCATCACCAAAAAGTTCTTGTCCTGTAATTAGCAATTTCAGAAATCCGGATCTACTTACTGGTTTGGGGGCACTAAATCCAGACGCTACATTTTTCCTAGACAAACTACGCTATCGGTTTAAAGTCATATTTCTCAAATAAGTCATTCAATGCCTCAGCTAACAGTGTTTGGACAGTTTTATCTTGCGAGAGTGCGAGTTGCTTCAGTTGCTTAGATACAGCTGGGTCGAAGTGACCGGCGATTGCTTTCTTACCCTGCCTGCTTGGTGGTAGTTCGGGTTTTAAAGTCGATGACTGCTGCAACTCTTCCTGCTTGGGTTCGCTAAAATCTGGTTTTCCTGATGCTTTGTGCAAAGCAGCCGCTAGGTTTGGTTTATTAGCCATGATTATACATATTGACGTGTATACAAGTTTATATGTTTACATTATAAGTTGCTTACACATTTACTTGTAAACTTGTTGAATTTCCTTGGTTGCCTTGTCCTGCTGACTATACATATTGACGTGTATACAAGTTTATATGTTTACATTATAAGTTGTTTACACATCCACTTGTAAACTTGTTGAATTTCCTCGGCAGCTTTGCCCTCCGGCTCGTACTCCTGTGCTGTTTGTCCTGCGGTGAGCGAGTGAACGAAAGCAGCGCGTTGACCTATCCTAATAGGGGCAATAGAAACGCCTAATGGTGCGATCGCTTCTACTGCTTCATCAGCCAATGAACCGCGAGGGGGTACAGCGTTGAGGACAACGATTGCTGTTTTAGAAGCCAGGTTGACCAAATCAATGGTGTCACCAATTGCGCGTAAATCAAGAATCGCTGGGCGACAGGGAATCAAAATCAAGTCAGCAGCACGGATAGCAGCTAAGGCAGCAGTTTCTGAATGGGGAGCCGTATCAATAATGGCTAGGTCTGCACCATTATTGACGGCTGCTTCCAGAACTTTTGGCAAACGAGCGGCTTGTGCTGAGACGACAGCAGGGGTTTCTTGTTTTCGACTGTCTCCCCAGCCAGCCGCAGAAGCTTGTGGGTCTAGGTCAATAATCGCTGTTTCTTTGCCATCAATACAGGCTGCAACTGCTAGATGCACAGTCAGGGTGGTTTTGCCTGCACCACCTTTTCTAGAGATAATAGCAACTGTTTTCATGTCGAGAATACTACATTTCAACTTGTATACAAGTTGATAATTTTATATGTATACACGTTAGAGTGTATACCTGTAGATTATATGCCAGCCGTGAGATAGATTGGCGTTGTTTTCCTAACATAGTATGTAAAGTCTGTCACTAAATGCCAAATAAGTCATCGTTTTTTCGCTAAGGAAAGATTTCTTTAACGTAAGATTAACGTACCGTTTGTTGTTGTGCTGCTTGTTGTGTCTCAGTTATCCAATCCAAGACCCCTTGCCCCCACTTTTGTCCAGCACCCTCATAGAATGCCACTTTGCCATGAAACGCGATCGCTGCCTTTTCTCTATCCGCGTATACACAACTACTGAAACCATAGTCAACTGCAATGTCTTGTATCAAAAGGCGTAATTTGCTGGGGTCTAAATCTCCTGGTTCATTTCCACCATAGTGAGAGCACTGTTTCATTATCCAGTCAGCATTATGCCCTGTAATGACGGAAATACGCTTTACAAATGCATTGTGTTGAGGATACAAAGAGGAGGTAAAAGGTACAACATTATCAGTTTTTGAAGAGTGTGGTTCTGCTTTGCGCTCTGACAGTATTTTCATGTAGTCAATTACGGCGTCATACTTATCAGTGTTGATGTCCTCAGCTTTGTCAAAGCCATACTGTTTATACGCCAATTTAATCGCCTCTGTGGACAATCCTAACTCGCCTTTGCCCATACCCCAGAGTCGTCTAACTTGACCCTCACTGATTTTGTGTTTGTGATTAACTCCTGCCATAGCGTGAAGAATGCTAGGTTGGTTTTTCTCACTCTGTTTCTGAGGTTTGGGAGCGTCCGCATATCCTAACGCTGACTGCATTGCCTCTCTGAATTGATTATGCATCTTATTAAGTTTGCCACGTGTTTCGTCATCCAAACGTTCTTTGTGCTTCAATAGCAATTTGTAACAGAACAATTGATTGCTGATGTAGCGACCACAGCAATGAGCCTCTGCCCCGTTTTTAATAGCCTCGGCGTGTAATCTGTCAACGGCATTACCTCGACTCATGTCTTTTTGAGTTTTAGCGTTGATTTGTGTGATAGGTACAGCCGCAAGCGCTTGTTTTTTGATACCCAAAATTTCAAGCGTCACTACACAAGTCACAAGATTTGCTGTATGGTCATATTCGGGCAAGGTAAACTCGAACTGATAATCAGGACAAATCTCGTCTAGCCTGTCTCTTATTGCTTCCCAAGGCAAGTAAATATATAAATTGCTAGTACCTGGCAGTTCTCTAATAGAGTGAGACTCGACAGGGAAAGGTTTCCTTAGCTCACTGTGTACTGCTCGTAACTCTTCGCGCACTTCTTTGCTTATCATGACTGATTGTGATTGTTGATGTTGTAATCATATCTTATATCCTTTTATTATGTCAAAACTGACATACAAGAGTGTTGCCAAGCAACAAGCGCTGGTATATGATAGAGTTGTCATAGATTATGATAAAATTACCTGTATGCATCAAATTACTGCAAGGCTAACATTATCTGAATACGAATCTTTTGAAAACTGGCGGCAAATGCAAAATTTGCCGGAATCGCAAGCTTTATGTGACCTAGTAAAAAGATTCTTTGACGGTGGCTATCAAAGAGCACCTCGTTATCGTCTAGAGAAAACACGTAAAGAGCTAGAAGAAATGTTAAGAGGAGGTATATAAAACGATGGCGCATGACACAAATGACTCAGAGCAAATGCTCAAGAAAATTCGTGTTGCTGGATACTGTAGCGATGAACTACGTCAACAGCTAGATGACTGGTGCAAAGAAAACAACAAGAACCGCAATGAAGGCTTACGTTACATTATCAGAACAATGTTGAATATAAACGATGGCTCAGATGAGTCAGAATTGCAAATAGCTATAAGTATGCTAGAGGCACAAGTAACGCGACTCAAAAGCCTTGCCGCCTAATAACTGTAGCAGTCCAACAACAGGGCGCGGCTAATAACCGCGTCTTTGTCGTGTCTATGTCTATTTTTTATCACGTCAAGGAAAGATTTCTTTGACGGATTTCACAAACTTGTGATAATGCGTCAAGTATGACACAATAAAAGTGACAAGTTAAGCCCCTCAAGTGCGCTAACACCGAGGGGAACCATCAAATACCAAATATAAATACTAAGACTATATTAACATGGGAAAAATCAAAAAAGGTAAACCACAAAAAAAATTCACGCTTATCTCTAACGACCTGATTAGAGATACACAAGTTACTGACTCAGCATACAGATTGATTTGCTGGGTTACTTCTCACAGTGATGATTTTGAAATCAGTTTTTCGAGCATTCTTTCTATGCTTGAATGGGGCAAAGATAAGCTAAGGAATGCTGTCAAGAATGCTGAGATTAATGATTATTTAGTCAGGACAAAGACCCGTGATGCTCAAACAGGTTTGTTTGACTGGGATTACTACATTTTTGTAGACAAAGATGAAGCGATCGCTTTTAGAAAGTCGAATCCAGATTCTTATTATCCATCCTTGGGTAATCCAGTATCGGACAATCCAGAGGTGGACACTCCATCTGATGGATTGCACCCCCCACATAAGAATACAAATGCAATAAAACAAAATGAAGAAAATCAATTAAAGAACACACAAGAGAGCGCTGCCGCGCTGACTGAACTTTCTACAGATTCTATAGAAATCTTGGAAGAAGAAAGTCATACAGAGATAGTACCCACTAACCAGGACAAATCAAAGAATTCTCATGTTGACAACACATCTACTCATGAGGACAAAACACCCCCAGTCCGTGAGGCGAAAAAACAAACAGCGCTCGCAGAATACCAACGTTTTGTTGACATTTACAATGAGCGTAAACCTGCAACATGGGCGCGTTGCGATAAGCTCAACAACAAACGTATCAAAGGCTTTAAGAAACTCTTTGACGAATGGAAAGAAATTGAACACGTTGAGCAAGTCTGGTTAGACGCTATCGCGTTCATCAATGCTAATAAATGGTGGCGTGAGACTTACTCAAGTCGTAGCATTGATACTTTACTCTGGGAGGGCAAAGCAACCACGCTTAGAGATAAATATCAGACTATCAAGCCTCAAACTACGTCTCAATTACAAACATCATCTAATCCACCTCTAGAATTGCTTTTAAGACGGGTTGACTCTGAACTAGGGCGATTACTCTTTGAGACAGATTTGACCCCGGCGCAAATTGAAAGTATCAGCAAGTATGTAGATGCAACTGAGAAGTTTAACAGCAAAAGTGAGTTACAAATGAACTATGTTAAAAAAATGCTCGGTTTATGAACCCAGAAACAATTAGAGAAGCAGCAATACAAATAGCTATTACAAGCAATGGCTATTTATGCCTTTACAAGCGTTCATAAACATAGCAACAGGTAATAGGCTGTCACATGAAGAGATAGCAGATGACGCTACGCTTATGGACACTTTGATGAGGGCTAAGAATCGTTCTTTCTAGCCGTCAAGAAAAGATTTCTCTAACGACCCTTGACGGATTAATGCCATATAAGACATATTAAAATAAGCGCAAAGGGTGAGCGCTCTCTTGCAAAGCTCACAATCGTGCCGGAAACCGCTAAGACTGTGACTTTGCGCTAGAACAAAAGCTCAACAACAAGTACAGCATTTGCATAAATCAATAAGGTTTTGCAAGGCTTTAACGTGAGCATTTGTAAGCTAAGTTTACCACCCTCTCTTAGCTTTTCCAAACAAGAAAAGAGCGAGTAACACCCGCTCTGACGTAAATCTTTTTTCACAACTATCCTACCATGCCTAATCTAGCACTAGTAGAAAAGCCCACAACAAGGGCAGTGGACGCGCTAATAGAGACGTTCGTTTGCGACTTACAGAAAGATGACATCATTTGGCGAGATAACCAATACTGGAAAGTTCAAATGACTAGAAGTTATCCCTGGTCATGGGTTGGACACCATCGTTCAGTCATCTATGGTACACAGTACGAGATTTATTTGTCACCTTTGAGTTTTCAGTATAAACCATATCAATGGGGCGATCGCTCCAAAGCTGATTGGGACAAGTTTTGGTTTCACACGGATAACGAACGTCACCGTTTATCTGCGGCTACTATTTGTGTCAAGGTTGGTTCATTGTTCAAGATGTTAGTTTTACCATTTTAGGTGTAGGAGGATTATGACCAGTAAGAAGTGGGCTATCAAGCGTATTACTGTTAATCTAGCTGCTGTTGAGGCTGAAAAGCTAGAAAGATATTGCGCTCGCACAGGGCGACCAGCTACAGACGTAATTCGAGAGCTAATCCGGAATTTAGAGGAAGATTAGCAAGATAGTCGCTAAAGAAAAGTTTCTTTAGCGACTATGAGCAGCAAATGTGAAAAAATAGACATACAGAGGAAAATAACAACATTTTTGCGTTTGGTAGAGGCGAAAAATCATGATACTTAGTTTTTCTCTTACGATTGCGCTTGCCCGTCAGCATGGTGTTTCTGACCCGCTTAGAACGGGTGTTAAAACAGTCTCGCGTCGTGATTGGACAGACAAACAAGCTCAGCGTTGGATAAGCGCTTATAGACGGGATGAGATTGTACACAAAGCTTACTCAGCATTGCCCTTTGTGCAGGGCGCTTATCATCTAGGAGATTTTACACTTAGCTGTGAACCCTACCCAGAACGATTAGCAGATATGCCAGAAACAGATTTGCAGCGTGAGGGCGGATTTTGGTTGACCAAGCAAGACTTTATTGACGATGTAGGAAAAGGCGATCCAGATAAAATCCTGTGGGTTGTGCGCTGGTCATCCTTTACACTTGCATAGTTGACAGTCGTGTCTTAATATGTCAAAATAGGCATGGTATTTCAAGAGGCAAATAATGAGTCCAGATCTTGAATTAGAAGTATTAGAAATGTTACAGGACTTTAACGCTTACTTCTCCTATCTGCATGGCAAGTCGGATGCTGTTGCTCTTGCTATGCCCACTGCGGCGGTCGCGGTTTGGTTGGAAGCTTACAGCGACCTGAGTGCAGATGAGCGAGAAAAGGCAAAAGCCGAAGTTTACAGACAGTGCAACTTTCATCCTACACCACAGCAGTTTAAACAGCTAGTCAAAGGTACAGATGAGGCAGAAGCGCTCACAGAATGGATACACATCTTAGATGCTCTTAGAATGAGCGCTGACGATGCAAGAGCGCGAGTAGAAGTGCTAACACCTTATGCCCGTCAAGCATTACGTGTTGTAGGCGGTTTATCCGGTCTAGGATTGTGCCCAGAAGCGTCGTTACATAAATCAGTCAAAGAAGACTTTTGTAGGGCGCACGCGCTGATTAAACAAAACATGATATCACACAAGTTAGAGCGCATTAACAATAGTGTTCAATATGTCACAAAACCAGAATCATCTATTGATATAGAACAAGAATTGTCAGCACTGACATCTAATTGATCTATATCAAAAATCGTCAAAAATCGCTAAGGAAACTTTTCTCTAACGTCCATAATCCCAAGGATTGAGCTATAATGACAGTTTGTTACCACACTGATATCAATCATCTTGTCAAGCTGCTGCGTAGCAAAGGGAAAGACATAATCGCTTCACTTATGTATGAAAGTTGCTTTTAGAAATTGATAATCAAAGGTAAAGATTGCGGTCTTTGGGAGTCAATAGGATTGTTGTCAGTCTTATCTCAGTATTTGCAAAAAACCTATGCTGATTACTGGTTTGCAATTCGCAGAATCCTGTCACACTTGGGATGAGAAAAAGCTATCTAAAACTTAACAATTCTTGAATATCCAGCGCTGTATGAATTTACAGCGTTTTTGTTACTTATAGAAATGTTTCTTTAACGAAAAAGTTGCGTTTTATGTCAAAAATGTCATATCATAAAGTGAAAGAAAATATATAAGGAGAGGTAAAAAAATGGGTCAAGAGTTACAACTAATAGAAGCAGCCAAAGAAAAATTAGCGGATGAGCGTAAAACAGTTAGCGCTAAGAAACAGACAAAAGCAACACAACGCAAGTTAGAAGAACTGGACATTAAAGCTAGTAACTTAAATGCGTTCGCGGAATTAGTTAACAATGATTGGTCAATTATTGGTTGCTACGTAGCAAAGGATATTGATTCAGAAGTAGGACGTATTGCTGATATTGAGGGTGATAATTCAACTAAAGTTATCGTGCAATGCTTTGATGGTTCTGAGCAAGCAGTAGACATTGCAGACTTAATGATTGATGAGAAAGCACAAAGACTTGAGCCGAGTGCAAACACTGTTATCAAGATTCTAGAAACTCATCCTGATAAAGCGCTTGCAGGCAAACATATCAAACTTTCCAAAATTATCTATCCAGGACAAGCAGAATTAGAAGGCGTGAATGGTTTGATTCCTGCTGAATTTTGGGAGATTTCAGAGGCTTCTGATACGATGTCTAATAAGACATCTATCGTAGAAAGCGATATGACAGAGATTATCGAGGCAACTACAGAGCTAGACGATGAGCTATTGGAAGTTACAGACGAAGCTCTGCGATTGAAAAATGTTGTCACTAAAACGCTTGATGGCTTTTTGTTTGAAGTAGGCGTGACAGATGACACACTTTATGTAGGGCGTTTACATCAAGAGTTACCTCCATTTTTACGCAAACAAGGTGAAGGAGAATATGAGCTATTAATGCAAACGCCTCCTGTACCACGTTTTCACGGAGCGCGGTCTATGATTGTCCGTGAATTCCATAGACGTACAGAAAAGTTAAAAGCGGGCGACAAAATTAATTTCAATCCTTGGTTTCTTGCTTTTGATGATGTCAACAAAGAAGTGTATCATCCTGACAACATAGAGGAAGATACAAGTGACATTGAAGAAGATTTAAATGCAGGTAAGCCTATTCGCCAACGTTTAGGAATAGCCGACGACGGTAGAATCTATGCAGGTTACAGACGTGCGTTAGCAGCTTTAAGAACTAACACTGAGTCCGTGCCTATTGAGGTTCAACACTTTGCAACAGAAGCGGATTTTGTAGACGCTTTACTTGACGCGAACAAACAGCGTGAAAAATCCCCAGAACAAAAAGCCCGTGAAATCATGGCGCGTCACAAGTATTGCTCTGAGGAAGCGCGGCAGCGTCAATTGCAGCAGCTTACACAGAATCGCGGCAAAGCAGAAGAGACAACAGGTGAATCGGGTACAGCTTGGGAAAAAGCTGCAAAAGATAGCGGGGTTTCTGGTAAAACTGCGTCCAAACAAGCGAAAATTATGCAGTTTGCTGACCATTTTCCTGATAAAGCGCTCGCTAGGAAGGTTCTTAACGTCTTCAACATGGACGACAAGAAGACCGAGACGTGTTTGGAGTTAATCAAGTTGAAGCCAGAAACCGCTCATAAGGTTGCTGACTTGATTCTTTCAGGAGAAGCTAAAAGCGTACCTAAAGCGCTTGCAAAAGTTGGAATTAACACAACCCCTGCACAGCCAAAACCCAAGGGCGTACATTTGCCCGCGCCTGGTACTGTTCCAGTAAACGTAGAACAGACAGAGCAAGTCGCACAAGTGACAGAACATCCGCGTCTACCAGAATGGTTAATGAGACTTGTTTACAACACTCTGGGTGAGATTGACATTGATTTGAATGCAGACTCATCACTATATGTTAACGCAGCACATCATATGACTGCCGTGTCTCCTGAGCTTGATGCACTGCGTTCTGAGTGGCAGTTACCCAACAAAGAGGGCGCTGTCAAAGTGTTCGCTAATCTCTATGGTGCTGACTTGCGTGACTGGACAGCGAGCGCTGAACCTCAATGGCTAAAAGGCAACATTAACGAAGGATTGTTGATTGTTCATCATCTTGATAACAAGTCTAGAGCTATCCTAAAACGCATTGCAGCCGCGAGCGCTGTGATTTTACGCCCTGTTGATTTGACTTTGAGAGACAAGCCCTATCGACAAGTAGACATGACTGTTTACTATCTAGGTACTGACTGGCGTAAGTTCTTTGACGTTTTTGATGTTCATGCTGACGTTAGAATTGCTAGATGGGCATTTGATAAGTCTTATGCTCCGCAGGTCAATCTTACCTCTATCGGAGATACAACCTGGTCAGGTAATGGCAATGCCGCGACCGCTAGTTATGGAGATTATCGACTAAGCGTTATCAAGTCCGTAGATGGTACGTATTTTGCAGAGATTAACGGTGAGCGCATTGCTGAAAATCTACCTGACGAAAGCACAGCTAAAACCCTGGCTATATCTAGCGCTGACGAGCGTTTACACACTGCTGTTGCCTAATGTTTATTAATGTTCGCTAGGGAAATCTTTCTCTAGCGTTCTCGCTTTTTTGAGTGTGATTACTATGACAAAAATAGAGCTTGAAACAAAACATTTTTATGGCTGGTGTACTGCAACTACCCGCCATTTTCGTTTAATAGTTGGTAGGTACAATAATAGGTATATTTGTCAGGACTGTCTTAATAGTTTACGTTTTCAAGGTGTGCAAGCTGTAACACAAGCTATAGAAGCTGTATCTCCTAAAAAGACTAAACGTAATTATAAAGCTAGGCACAACTATCCAACTAAAAATCAGCAATATCTTTTTAAAAAAAGAGTTTTAAATTATTTGTCAACTGGTTTTTATACTCAATTAGAAATTTATGAAAATGTCAAACATAGCAAAAAATTTGAGCAAGTCAAACGCGCTTTATGGGAAATGCGGCGAGACGGTGAAATTGTAAGCGCTCGCGTAGGTTCAAATAGTCCAATGGTGTATACAACTGTTGAGCGTGAAGAACTGCTTAAAA
>JAAUSC010000345.1 GCA_012031965.1 Scytonema sp. RU_4_4 | reverse complement strand
ACTTTCCCACCAACTGATAAGTCCAGGAACAAATCCCTTGATATTGTTTGTCGTTCTCCTGGAATCGCGGGGATGAAGCGACCAATAAAGAAGTGATGAAAGAAGGCGATCGCAGGTATTGGTAGTATTGTTACTAAAATTACCAACATAGTCAGTAGTTCTAGGTCATTTGACCATTTAGCGAAATAGGAGTCCAAACCGTTGCTACGCCTGATCAAAGCTACCAAACCAGTCATAAACATTGATAATATCAAAGCATTTAACCAAGAACTGGGGTAAGGAAACCATATAGGTAATCTAAACTTTCTCATCTCACACCTACTTTGTTTTACTTCAGTAAACAGATTTCTACGCCTTTATAAAACGACAGTGTAGTCCTGTAGCTGCTTGTTGTGAGACCTTATCATTGCAAGATTTTGGTGTAATATATCGAACAACAAACTTTTTGTTGCATTAAACAATACTGCTCTCCCAACAAGCAACCATTGGGAGTATTAGTAAATTTTATAAATATAAAACATCTATCTAAAGTAGTATTTTCGTAAAAAAACGAAAAATCTCAATTTTGACACTTCCATGACTTAGTGCGTGGAAGTGTCAAAATTGAGAAAGATAGTGTTTAAGAGTAATAGCACCTTTACCTAGCTATACTCAGCAACCATTTTTTTACTGTTGCTGATTAGCAACACTAGCAGGATTAATATTGATTAAAGGTAATGTATTATTACCACCCATAACTGTTGGAAAACGCCCGTCCCATTTCTCGATAGCTTGCTTTTGCAATAACTCTGGTGTTAAAGTTTGCCTTTGCAATCTCTGCGCCTCGGCTTGACCTTTTGCACGATTTATGTCGGCTTGCGCTTCTTGCGTTGCTTTCTTGGCAATAAATTCTGCTTGTTTAGCTTCTTGTTCAGCTATTTGTTTAGATTCAATAGCTTTACTAAACTCTGGGGAAAAAGCAAAATTTACCAGAGACACATCATCCACTATCAATCCATAAGCAGCAAGACGATTTTTGAGATTTTTATCAATCTCTTCTTTCAGTTCTGTTCTGAGAGTAATGATTTCCTCGGCAGTTTTTTTAGCAGTAGCTGCTTTCAAAACTTCAGATACTGACGGAGTAATAATTCCAGTAACAATTTGTTCTTCATTTCCAACTTGTTGAAAAACTTTATTAACCTTTGTTGGTTCAATATGCCAATTAACGTCAAGTTCTGTAGTTATTTTTTGTAAATCTTTAGAAGCAGCATCAGCTTGAAAACTATTTTTATGAACTCGAACACTCAATCTTTTGACTGTTGTCACGACTGGTACTATAGGGTGAAGACCTTCATCTAAAACTTGATTTTGGACTTTGCCAAATTGCATGATAACGCCCCTTTCTCCAGCATTAACGATAGCAAAGGGACGGAAAATAATAGCTAAGAAGAGTAAAAAGATTCCTCCTGCTAAGTAAAAACTCAATTTAAAACTATTAGTAGTGCCTCTGTTGATACTCTGCATATTTCAATTATCTCAAGTAAGTTGTCGTCGAGTGAATATTCATCATCTCTAGTTGATAGCTGTGCAGAATCCACCCTACTAAAGAGTTACGTTTTTTGAATTGAGTAAAAAGTTACAAAATGATGAAAACCAAACATAACAGTAGATACACTATCGTTAGGAGCGATTTCGGAAACTACAAAATTAAACTAAAGTTATAAAATATGAAGATTTATCAACGTCATGCTTGGTCTCTGACAATAGATGAAGCGATAAAAATTCAAGAAAAGCTCAGAGATGAGGTCATTACTGAAGATAAACTCAAGGAACCAGTACAATATGTAGCTGGGGTAGATATGGGTTTTGAAGCGGATGGAACCATTAGTTGTGCAGCTGTCGCAGTGCTAAGTTTTCCTGATTTGCAGATTCAAGAAACAAGCCTCGCACGCCGTCCTACAACATTTCCTTACATCCCTGGGTTCCTCTCATTTCGGGAAATACCCGCTGTACTAGATGCACTGGAAAAGATTCAAACAATACCAGATCTTATTTTGTGTGATGGACAGGGAATTGCTCATCCTCGAAGATTTGGTATAGCTTGCCACTTGGGTTTAATTGTGGATATACCGACAATTGGTGTCGCTAAATCATTGCTTATTGGTCAGCATGAAGACTTACCAGAAACACGCGGTAGCTATCAACCACTGATACATAAAGGAGAAACAATTGGAGTTGTTTTACGGACACGTACAGGAGTAAAGCCACTCTATATTTCTAGCGGTTATAAAGTCAGTTTACCAACCGCAATTGATTATGTGTTGCGTTGTACGACAAAATATCGACTGCCAGAAACCACACGCATTGCCGATAAACTGGCGTCTTCAAAATAAGTAAAGCCGAGCATTTTATGAGCGAACTCACTTTAGAATGGAGAGAAGCCGTTAAGAGCAGAATTGAAAAAATTCTTGACCAACAGCCCAGTAAAAATCCTGGAACAATTAGGCTTGGTCGTCATCCTGATTTGTGCGATATTCTTTTTCCTAATGATGAGAAAATCTCTAGGTTACACGCTGAGATATTTTTTAATTGTGAGCAAAATAGCTTTTATTTACGGAAGCTACCGGAAGGAAAACGTCCCCTCATTGTAGACGGGGAAATTATAACTCATGGTGAAGTATCTTTAAGACAAGGTAGCACGATTATTTTAGGAGAAACAGAAATCAAAGTTGTAGCAGTTTTTGTGGATCTTGCATATGGTCTAATTTGTCCTAACATTAAATGTCGTAATCCAGATAAGCGTCGTATAGTAGACCCAAAGCATTTACTTGAAGGTTGTCCCTGGTGTGGTACATCTTTAGCAGCAGCCCAGAGTTTTCATCGTTCATAGTGATAGCTAATAATAGAATATTGATTCTATTCAAAAACTTGGATACTTCATCGTGACAGAATTAGATACACCCTGGAAAGATACTCTAGAAAGTTATTTTGAAGAGTTTATTGCTTTCTTTTTTCCCCAAGCTTATAGAGAAATCGCCTGGAGTCGGGGCTTTGAATTTTTGGACAAAGAACTGCAACAAGTCGTGCGAGATGCAGAACTTGGTCGGCGGCTAGTTGATAAACTTGTGAAGATTTCTCGTCAGGATGGTGAAGAAGCTTGGGTGTTGATTCATATTGAAGTTCAAAGCCAGCAAGAAACAGACTTTGCTGAGAGGATGTTTGTCTACAATTACCGAATTTATGACCGCTACAGACGCTCTGTAGCCAGTTTAGCTGTGCTAGGTGACGAGAGTAGTAAATGGCGACCAAATCAATTTGACTATGAATTATTTGGTTGTGATATGAGATTTAGGTTTCCGGTCGTGAAATTGCTAGACTATCAACAGGAATGGTCAGCGTTAGAAGCGAGCCGTAATCCTTTTACTACTGTAGTCATGGCTCATTTAAAAGCTTTAGAGACTCGCCAAAACAGGAATCAACGCTTGCAGTGGAAGCTGGCTTTGACTAGAAGGTTGTATGAACAAGGCTATGAGTGACAAGATGTTATCAACTTGTTTCAGTTTATAGATTGGGTGATGAGTTTGCCCAAAGAATTGGAACAGGAGTTTAAGCAACAAATCAGTCGATATGAGGAGGAATTACGGATGCCATACATTACCAGTATTGAGCGCATGGGAATTGAGCAGGGAATGCAGCAGGGAACTAAGCAAGGTTTATTAAAAGGTATTGAGTTGGGATTGAAACTTAAATTTGGCACTGAGGGCTTAGACTTATTATCTGAAATCAGCGATATTCAAGATTTAAATCTCTTGGAAACTATTCTTAGTGAGATTGAGACTGTGAACTCGCTTAACCAACTCCGTGCTGTTTATCAGTCGCCTTCACAACACAAAGAAAACTAGAGGTTTTGCTACCCATCCGTACATCACAAATAATCACCATTAGATTGAGAGCGGTGCGTTAGTGAGGTATAACGCACTCTACGTTACTAAATATATATCAACAGAGGAGTAGATGTTATTGAAATTAGGTTAGAGCAAATTCAGCAAGTTAAGGCGATCGCCAGTGAATATAAAAATTTCGAGTGTGTTAAATGTGCCAGAGCTATTAAGGATTACTTGATATCACAGGCAATTAAAGGTAGGTAGATTAAGCTCTATACTGGAGCAGGAATAGGTAGAGACAGCTATATTTATGATGATAGTATTCCTGGCGATGCTATTTCTATGAATGGTCGCCATCAAGCAATATCCATATACATTAATGAAGTAGAAATCGTTTTTGATAACCATCATCCCAACGGTATTCCTATAGCGGTTCTCGTTTGCATGCGGTACATTTTTCAACCTCACCCCCAACCCCTCTCCTTAGCAAGGAGAGGGGAGC
>JAAUSC010000129.1 GCA_012031965.1 Scytonema sp. RU_4_4 | reverse complement strand
TCATCACTCGGCGCTGGCGACATCGATTTGTAGGTATCAACGACCTCAAAGCATTACAAAAAAGTAAAAATTCTAAAACGCCTTATTTATGCTTGGCACCGCGTTGTCTATACAGCCATTATTCCTATTTTACTCCTGGCTATATTGACAGGTCTAGGAATGTATAAACCCGTTCAATTTCACTGGATTGTGGATATATTTGGCAGTTGGCAAGCACTGCGAATCGTTCACTTTTCTTCGGTTCCAATGGTTATTTTATTTGTCGTAACTCACTCTTTATTAGGGCGTAAGGCTGGAGGTGAAGAGTTGACTGAATCAATGTTTTGGTAAACTCACATCAGAGTCACAGAAAACTTAGAGACACAAAAGAGTGAAGGAAGAGAACTAGTCACTAATAACTCATAACGAACCCTATGAATTTCATTCGCGTAAATCGTCCTCAATTATCACGCCGCCAATTTTTACAAATTTCTGGACTGTCTGGCACAAGTTTTCTTCTTGGTGGATGTGGAACACCGTTGTTTGAAGATGTTATCGGCAAACTGTCTGAACCACTTAATGAAAAAGTGGAAGCTTTTATATTTAACCCACAAAAACCTGTACCAGAATTCTCTTACAAAGAGATTCAACCAGAAGCTTTGATTATTAATAGCTTTAAGTCTACTCCAATTATTGACCAAGCAAAGTATCGTTTAATTGTGAACGGTGAAGTTAATAATCCCTTAAACTTGAGTTTAGCAGAAATTCACTCTTTACCCCTAAACTCCATGATTATTCGTCATGTTTGTGTAGAGGGTTGGGCAGCAATTGTGCAATGGGGAGGCGTTCGCTTGCAAGACATTGTTGCTCTTGCTCAGCCGAAAGCAAATGTCCGATATGTTTACTTCCAATCGGCTGATGGCTACTATTCAAGCTGGGATATTGCTTCAAGTTTGCATCCCCAAACTTTATTGGCTTATCAGAAAAACGGGGAATCTTTGCCAATAGAAAACGGTGCGCCACTTCGTTTGGCTTCTCCCATTAAACTTGGGTATAAGCAAAGTAAGTGGATCACTCAAATTACACTTGTGAGCCAATTGTTCCGTTTTAGGGGTTATTGGGAAGACCAAGGTTATGAATGGTTTGCCGGACTGTAATTAAGAATTATACTTTTTAGACAATCTCTGAGATATTACTTTCATCTTGTGTTGTAAACTCTGTTTATAGACATCTCTTGTACAACTCAACTGTTTCAAATGAAACCACAGATGCACACAGATACACACAGAGAGATTATCTGCGTTAATCTGCGTTAATCTGCGGTTCCAAATACTCTTAAACATGACTGCATAACAAATCTATCCTTACAAAACAACTATGAACTTTTTTGATAAGCTAAATCAGGCAATTTCACAAAATCAAAGTTTACTATTTGTCGGGTTAGATCCTAATCCAGAAATGATACCTACACGCTACAAATCTCAAGATATCATTTCTGGATTATCGGATTGGTTGCAATTTCTTATTTCTGAAACAGTCGATAAAGTCTGTGCTTATAAGCCTACACTCGGATTTTATGAAGCTTTAGGTGCTCCAGGTTTAGAACTGTTGCAGCAAACTTTAGCAGCAATTCCTGCTCACATCCCGATTATTTTGGATGCCAAACATGGTGATTTAAATACCAGTACTATCTTTGCTCAAACTGTGTTTGCTCAATGGGATGTAGATGCGATAACTTTGAGTCCCTATATAGGACAAGAACATGTAGCGCCTTTTTTGGTGTACCCAGATAAGGCTGTTTTTATTTTGTGTTGTACTTCTAATTCAACTGCTATTACTTTACAGCAATATCCTTCAACTGAGTCACCTTTTTATTTACAGGTTGTTAAAGAATCAAAAAATTGGGGAACTCCAGAACAACTGGGTTTAGAAGTCGGAACGACGAATCCAGATGTTTTGTCACGTATTCGTGCAGTTTCTCCTGAACGAGTTATCATGACTCGTAGCATTTGGGCAGAAGGTAACAATCTTTCTAAAATTTTAGCAGCGGGTTTAAATGCAAACGGTGATGGTTTACTAATTCCTGTTCCTCAAGATATCCTGATACAGGAAAATTTATCTGAGCAACTTCAGTCTTTGCAAGCAGAAATTAATCAAGTCAAAGCTGAAATTACCTTGAATGCTTCCAGTTGTTCTGTATGGTTACCTGATGTTTGTCTATTAGAACAACATCCACAACAGGATTTGATTTTGCAACTTTATGATATCGGTTGCATTATATTTGGTAACTATGTGCAAGCATCAGGTACCACATTTCCTTATTATGTCGATTTACGGACAATTATTTCTAATCCGCAAGTTTTTAACCAAGTTCTCAATGCCTATGAAGAGATTTTGAAAAGCTTAAAATTTGATAGAGTCGCAGGTATTCCTTATGGCTCTTTACCCACGGCTACTGGTTTAGCATTACGTCTCAATTGTCCAATGATTTTCCCGCGCAAAGAAGTGAAAGCACATGGAACTCGAAGGTTAATTGAGGGTGAATTTTCTCCAGGAGAAACGGTTGTTGTTGTCGATGATATTCTCATCAGCGGTAAAAGCGTAATGGAAGGAGCAGACAAGTTAAAATCTGTTGGATTAAATATCAATGACATTGTAGTTTTTATCGACCATGAACAAGGAGTGAAAAACCGATTACAAGAAAATGGTTATCGAGGTCATTCTGTTTTAACGATGTCAGAAATCACAGAGACGTTATATCAAGCTGGACGAATTAATGAAGAGCAATTTTTTGCTTTAAGTGAACAGTCAAATAGGTAGGAAGTACAGCATGGAAATAAACATACCATGCTAAAAAGACCATGATGAATGGACAAGTATAAAGAGTTAACTTTACTGTGCAAAGCTTTGCTTGCCCGATTATCATTTATGAGCAAGGCGCGTAAATCAAAAGAGCGATTTATGTAATATTTATTTACCTTGTAGCTGTTTAATCCTTTCTATCAAAAGACGAACTTGAACTGGTTTGTTACGAAACCAGTCTGTTGACCAAATCCTGTGAATGTTCCAACCTAGCCTTTCAAGCACCTGTTGTCTGAGGCGATCGCGATCTCTTGCAGTCGGTGAACTATGATAAGATGCGCCATCGCACTCAATTCCCAACAAAAATTCGCCTGGACGATTGTTGTTGACAACTGCCAGATCAATCCGATAACCTGAACATCCAACTTGAGTGCGGATAGTGTATCCCTGTTGAACTAAGGTATGGTAAACATCTTCTTCAAATGGCGAGTCAAACTGGAGCGTATCTGTATAAGAGTTACCTTGCAGGCGTTCTCCACCACTCGCTGCGTACTCCAGGTAATCACGTAGTAACCTTACACCTTGGCTTTCGGCGCGTGTTAGATCAATATCACCAGCCTGTATAGAAGAAACCAGTGTAATCTTGCTTTTTGCCCGCGTAACAGCTACATTAAGTCGTCGTTCTCCACCTTGCCGATTCAGGGGACCAAAGTTGAGATAAAGTTTACCTTGAGAGTCACGAGCATACCCAACGCTGAGTAAAATCACATCCCGCTCATCACCTTGGATGGTTTCCAGTGCTTTGAGAAAAAACCGAGGTGAGTTATCGCTGCAAAATGTCTCCAAATCTGGATAGTCTTTGCCCAAAATCTCAATTTGTTCCTGAATGGCATCAGCTTGAGCCTCGCTAAAGGCAATTATACCGAGAGATTGATCAGGAAAATGTTGAAAATGCTCTAACGCTAACTGAGCAACGACTTGAGCCTCGCGTCGATTATCTCTGCGTCCACCGCGATCATAAATACCATCCGGAACATGCTTGAACCACACTCCCAAATCTGGATTCTGAACTGGGTTTGGAAATGTAACTAATTTAAAGTCATAAAAATGGCGATTGGAGAAAGTTATCAAACGCTCATCTTGACTGCGATAGTGCCATTTGAGCGTACGCCCAAACATGAAATTTGAACATTCATCCAAAACACTTTCATAGCTTGCATCATCCTCATCATTTAAATCTTCTTCGTTATCTCCGGTTACGAAGAATGACGTGGGAGGCAGTTGCTTTCTATCACCAATTACAATAACTTGATTAGAACGGATAATCGAGGGAACAACATCCTCTGTGCGAAGTTGAGATGCTTCATCGAAAATGAGAACATCAAAATGAACTACATCCGGATTAATATATTGACTCACCGAGAGTGGACTCATCATCCAGCATGGCTTTAAGGCTTTGACCAAATTTGGTATTCCCTTCTGCCCGTCGTTAAGGAGTTTACGGATGGGTAAATGTTGTCTTTTTTTAGTTGCTTCTTTCTTCAATCTTGGCAACTCAGTTTGAGCCAGAGAGGTTTTTTCCCAGTTTCGCCAACTTTGTACATGAAGCTGTTTTAGACGTTCTCTCGCAGCATCTAGCTGGTAAGAATCGAGTTTGGAAAACTCTTTTATTTGGCGTTCGTGTACCTCAAGATTAAAATTTTTCAACTCAGGTGTTTTGGCAAGGATAGCATCAAGACATGTTTGGTAAATAAGTTTCTCCAGAGATGGAAACCATTGTAATGGTTCTAGTTTGCTGTCACGCAAAGCATCTAAAAATTTTTTGGATCCTAGATTTTCGAGCTTTTCACAAGTTTCTTTGTAAGTTAACCATTCTTGAAAATAAGGCAGTTCAGATTGAGCCAGGTTCAAGAACTTTTCTAGTTCGGCGAAGGAAATTTGATTGCGGGGCAGGTAAGAATCTGTAATATCGCTTTCGTCAAAGTGCGACAGCAGAAAATCTAATCCTTGCCTAATACTGTTATGAGTTGACTCAAATTTCTTAACAACTTCAACTAGTTCGCGCCGCCGAGAGGGAGAGTTTATAATATGCTGGACAGAATTAGTAGGAAGCGAATATCTTTGTAAGCCAGTCAACCAATTCAAAGCTTGCTCAATTGGTGCCAACTCTGCTTCGCTGGAGATTTGTGGATTAAACAAAGATCCAAAAACTTGACGAGGCAGGTAGTTTATTTGACTTAGCCTATTTTGCAAAGATTCGATAGGATTAGGTTTATTATCTCGCAAAGCATCTAAGAAATCCTGAACTCCTAAGTTCTCTAGTTGACTATAGATTTCTTTGAACATTAACCATTTCTGGAAATGTGGTAAGTCAGCTTGAGCTAAGTTTAGGAAAGTTGCCAGATCAGTAAATAAAATTTGATTGTGAGGCAGATATCGTCCAATAATATTATTCTCATTAAAATATAAAAGTAGAAAATTCATTCCCTGCTTAATATCTTCAGCAAGGGATTCAAATTTCTTAACTGATTCAGCTAGTTCGTGTCGTTCAGAGGAAGAATTTACAATGCGTTGGACAGACTCACTAGGAAGCGAATACTGTTGTAAGGTAGTCAACCAACTTAAAGCTTGTTCAAGTTTTCTTAATTGTGTTTCGCTAAAAATTTCTGGGCTAAATAAAGACCCAAACTGACGAGCAGGGTAGTTACTTTGATATAGTTCGTTCCGTGCGGCTTGTACTTGAACAGCTTGTGCTAAATCACGTTTTAATTCGTTGTGTGAAACTTGCCCTTCATTGATGCGTAGTTTTTTCAAAAGTTTGACATCACGCCTGTATCTGAGATTAAAAATTCGGAGCAACCAAAAGCGACTATATCTCTGATACCTATTCGCTAAAGCAGGTAATTCTGAAGAAAACAATTCGGGATGATATTTTTGTTTTAACAACGGCTCATTTTCTTCCAAAAATTTAACATCTGCTTTCAATTTAGCAAACACATCCTGAGCAGTTAAAGTATTGACTTCAGTCCAACTATCAGGTAAATCTGATGGAGCTTTCAGTATATGATTAAGAGCAGGCAAGCAAGCTTCCACATCTCCTAAGTTCAATAATGGCTGAGTGCTTAAAGTCATTTGAAGCTGTTGGCTAGCTGCCTGGAGTAGAGAAATAGCTTGTTGAAAGTTTTCAATTTTCTTATTGAGTTCTAACTCCAGTGTGTCAGAACAAGCATTTAAGGTACTTTGTGCCCAAATATTTTTTGTTTCTTCTCTTAAAAAGGGTAAAAAGGAAGAAATCCTATCCAGTAAATTTCGTGTTCCTGGCGACAGCTTCTTTTTTTCAATTTCTTGAACGTCAGTTTTCAAAACAGTGAAAGTATCACGAGCAATGGAAACATCTACTTCCAGCCAGTTTTGTGGCAGATTCAATGGAGCTTTGAGTATATGGGATAGAGCTGGATAAAATGTCTCCAAAGACTCTAAGTTAGATAAAGATCGAACTTGCAGAACTGCTTGTAGCTGTTGGCTAATATTTTTATTGGAAAAAATTGCTTGTTTAAACTCTTCTATTTTATCTTTTATTTCTAATTCCAGTTCATAAGAATAAGAGCTAAAAAAGCTTTTTGCCCAAACAGTTGTTTTCTCTCCTTTAAAGAAAGGTAAAACTCTCGCTAACTGATTTAATAAATCTTTTGCTTCTTGCAATCTGTTTGGGTTCCATTGGTTGAAGTTAGAAAATATAACATTGATGTTTGGAACTCCTTCGCGTTCTTTTCTCAAAAGTTCACCAAATATCTCGAAGGGTGATTTATCTAGAGGCTTCTCTTTAGCGTGTAAACTTGTGAGATATGAATTTAGCGATTGACGAGTAGAAACAAGACGCTCATAGAAGAGATGGTGATTTTCAACACTAGATATTTGTGAAAGATAATCAATAGTTTTCGATAAATTATTGACAAGTACCCGTTTATCTGTTGTACCACTATGGTGAAGATTGAGACATATGTGGTCTAAACCACATTCTGCTATGCGCTTATATACAACACTTAATGCAGTCTCTTTTTCTGCAACTAATAAAACTGATTTACCATCGCCAACCAGATCAGCTATCATATTCACAATAGTTTGACTTTTGCCTGTTCCGGGTGGACCTTGAACAACAAAACTAGAACCAGCTTTGGCTGCTTCAATAACGACTTGCTGGCTAGAATCAGCATCAAGAATTTGAAATATTCGTTCAGGTTTAACTTGTGAATCCAGAGCAGATGCAGGCAAAGGTTCTCGATAGTTAGACTGATAGGTACTTAAGTCACCGCTAATTGCTTGCAAAATAGGGTGAGAAAAGATTCGAGCTTCATTGTCAATAATGTCCCGAACGATTGCAGCTTTCGCATAAGAGAATAATGAGAGAAATACATTCTCTTTAATTTGCCACGTCTTTTGTTGTGCTAAAAGTTCGCGAATTTGGGTAAGAATTTCGTTGTAAGTTAGTTCTTGTATAATTTCTCCGTCTGGAAACTCAATTCCAAAAGTTTGCTTTAACTTTTGTGCTAACGTTGGATTTAGTACAATATCTTCTTCCAAAATAGATATTTTATATGCATCTCGTCTAGGCTCTTTCATTAAATCTACAGGAACCAAAATTAGAGGTGAGAGCAAAGCATCATCTGGTTTATCCTTGTCATACCAAGTCAGCGTTCCTAGTGCCAGAAATAAGCTGTTTACACCTCGTTCTTCAAACGATTTTCGTGCTTCAGCACGCAATTTCTTAAGCCGCGTGAGTTGCTCATTCCCAGTCTGACGAGTTCTTAATTCGAGAGGATTTGTTGGCGCTGGTAATGCTTTGGTCTTTCTCGACTGGGAAATATCTTGATGCTCGCTATCAAGTATTTGAAAATTAAGCGATTTCTTTCCTTCTGTAAGGTTTTTGAAGAGAAGATCTGGTTCCTCTGTCAGAATTTCCAAAGTTCGAGGACTATCTTGCCGAAACTTGATGAGAGGATTCCGTCGTCCCAAGTCAGCTAATCCAGCTTTCCACTTTGCAATCTTTTGAATAAGGTTTTGCTGAAAGTCCGAAGCTGGCTGTCGCATATTTGTTCTTCTTATAAGTAGATCTATTGTCCAATATTGTAGCTATTGGAGTTTTCGTAGTAAAGGAATAGAAAACGACGCGCTTGGCTGAAAATCAAACTCTGTGGGTACTTGGCTCCTGTTATCAGAAATAATTTTCTAGCCTAAACTAAATAAGGTCAAAGAGCGCATTATTCAGAAGCATTTCAAAGTTTTGGCTACTGATAAGCAGTATTATCAGTAGTCTAAGAAGGACCCGACGACAGGGTAGGGTGAGGTTCCGACATCATGGAAATCATAACTCATTAACCGAACCTGATATTACATGACTCGGAACGGTTCTGATTTTGTCGTGAAATGAATTGGTAGAACACTTTCTACATTCTCAGGCGGATTAGGGACAATATAGTGAGTAATGACAGTACCACCGTTAGATTGATTATTACCAGCTTCTATTCCAGCCTCAACTGCTCTTTCTACCTCAGCAGTTTGTCCCCTAACAGCGACTAACAAGCGAGCGCTTTCTGCTAGCCCATAATAGACAATGGTTACTGCAGCAGCCTTCACCATTGCATCTGCTGCTGCTAGCACAGCCGGAAAACCCTGAGTTTCAATGACTCCAACTGCTATTGGCATGTCTTTACACCTCTTCATGAAGGATTAGCGATCCTTATTGTACAAGGAAGCATTCAGAATTTAGAACTTAGAACGGACTGCGTCCCGCTAGCCCCTTCAGGGGCGCTGCGCAAACGCGCTCCAGAATGACCCCATAAATAAATGATGCTGGAGCGCGAATGAGTCCCTCACTGATGACATTCTGACTCCAGGAGAGGAGCATAGGCAGGGAAAACGCTCCTGAATTCTGAATTCTTCTTTTTGACGATAAGTCTTAAAAGTGTTACTATTGCGCGAAATGAAAAGAACAAAACATGAAGATCAATCCATCTTGTAACAAACCGCGTGTCTTGACATGGCAAGCGGTTTTCTCAATGCTCATGTTTGTTTTCATGTACCTACCTATCCTGGTACTTACCTTTTATAGCTTTAACCAGTCGCCTTACAATGCACGTTGGCAAGGATTGACCTTGGAATGGTATCGCAAGTTGTTTAGCGATGAGCGTATTTTATCAGCTTTACAAAACAGTTTAATAGTCGCCTTTTGTGCAGTGGGAATTTCTGCAATACTGGGAACATTGATGGCTGTGGGATTGGCGCGTTATCAGTTCTTAGGTAAAACCCTGTATCGGGGTGTTTCTTACTTACCATTGATTATTCCTGATATTGCGATCGCCGTAGCTACCCTCGTTTTTCTGGCGGCGTTTGCTATTCCTCTGAGCATCTGGACAATTGTTGCGGCTCATGTCGTATTTTGTCTTGCCTATGTTGGTCTTGTTGTATCTTCTCAACTGACTACCTTAGATCCCCACTTAGAAGAAGCAGCACTAGATTTAGGAGCAACACCAGTGCAAGCTTTTATCAAAGTATTATTACCTCAGTTAATGCCCGGTATTATAGCTGGTTGTTTGCTAGCTTTTGTCCTCAGCTTAGACGACTTTCTCATTGCTAGTTTCACGGCTGGTAGCGGTTCTAACACCTTACCAATGGAAATTTTTAGCCGCATTAGAACAGGAGTCAAACCAGATATTAATGCCCTTAGTGTTATCTTGATTTTAGTCTCTGCAATTGTCGCTCTTATCGCTGAATTCATTCGCACTTCAGGACAGAGAATAAAGAGTCACCCCTTCGCTTAATTCTGAATTTTGAATTTGTTAGCGCAGCGTACCGCAGGTAGCGTTTGCGTAGCGCCCCTCTTAGGGGCTAGCGAGGGTCATTGGTTATTCTCACCATCATCCCATCTCTCCAACTCTTCCTACTTGACTGTTCAAAGCACTTGACAATATTAGCAGCTTCACTCTATGATTTTCTATATAATGGGAATCTGTGCGCTCATACGTACTCATATTTATAAACTTCTAAACCTAGTACAGAATTGCACAAATTCGTAGTGTTATGTCTATTATTCTGAGTGGAGCGTAAGCGATAACGTTCGCGTCAGCTCAGCCGGAAGAGGCAAGGGACACGCCACACATTACGAATTTATGAAATCCAGTACTTAGAAACATCTCACCCCACATAAGCAGATACACAGAACTTTTTTACCTGTCTACCTTTGTGTAGTGGGTGTGGGCAGATAGACACAAGTGTGTATGTCAATACATATCTGTATTTAACTAAACGGGCGGGAAACTCTCCACTGTAACGGTACCCCGTAAGAAAGCGGGAAGCCGCAAAGCGTCTACATTGGCGGGATGAAATAGCTCGAGTTAGAGCCAACTTTGGATAAGATGCGATACATGGCTCACTATGCAAATTTGTCAAAATGCCAATTGCTCCAATCCCTTCAATCCTGACAGCAATAGATTTTGCACCAGTTGTGGACAAAGCAACTTTGGCAACCTCCTCAGGAACCGTTATCATGTCCTGAGATTGTTGGGTGAAGGTGGGTTTAGCAGAACATATGCAGCCCAAGATGTTGATAGACTGGATGCTCCATGCGTCATTAAACAATTCTTCCCACAAGTTCAGGGAACTTCAGAACGTACAAAAGCAGCAGAATTGTTTAAGGAAGAGGCGAAGCGACTTTATGAACTGGGAGAAAATCACTGGCAAATTCCCAGATTACTTGCTTACTTTGAACAAGGTTCTAGCCTCTATCTGGTACAAGAATTTATTCAAGGGCAAACTCTGTTACAAGAACTGCAGCAACAAGCCTTTAGTGAAGAGAAAATTCGAGAACTTTTAGCAGATTTATTGCCTGTCCTCCAATTTATTCATGAGCGTAACGTTATTCATCGGGATATTAAACCAGAAAACATCATCCGCCGCCAAAGTGATAACAAACTCGTTTTGATTGACTTTGGTGGTGCTAAACAGGTGACACAAACCAGTTTATCAAGACAAGCGACAGTACTATATACAATCGGTTACGCACCAAGCGAGCAAATGGCTGGATTTGCCTGTCAAGCAAGCGATTTATATGCCTTAGGAGTCACTTGTGCGCGTCTTCTCACTCAATGTTTGCCCATACAAAACCTTCATGGAGGACAGATTCAAGATACTCTTTACAATCCCATGAATGGTAAATGGTTGTGGCGAGAGTATTTACAGAAAAAAGGGGTTACTATTGATAACGATTTAGGAGAGATTCTGGATAAGTTGCTGAAACATTTGGCAAAAGATAGGTATCAATCAGCAACAGAAGTTTTAGTAGATTTGAATACAAAAAATTTTTTTGCACAACCAATTAGAGCAATTTCTCAACCTCAATCATTCCCTCAACAACAGAAAATCACAACACCAACTTCTGAACTAAAAGCTTTTTCAGAAGCTGACTCCTTACAAACTTTTAAATTTGATGTGGTGACAGTAGACGCACAAGGTCATGAAATTAGCCGTGAGTGTCGGAGTGCAAAATTTTATGCAGAAAACTTAGGAAACGAAGTCACGTTGGAAATGGTAGGAATTCCTGGCGGTACTTTTATGATGGGTTCAAAAGAGAATGATGGGGATGCTGATGAACGTCCACAACATGAAGTGAGTATCAAGCCTTTTTTTATGGGGAAGTTTCCCGTCACCCAAGCACAATGGAAAGCAGTAGCAGCTTTACCTAAAGTTAAACAATCTTTGAATCCTTATCCATCAAAATTTAAAGGTGCAAATCGACCAGTTGAAAATGTCTCTTGGCACGAAGTAGTAGAATTTTGTGCAAGGCTGTTTGCAAAAACTGGACGACAATATTGCTTACCTAGTGAAGCCGAATGGGAGTATGCTTGTCGCGCTGGAACGACGACACACTTCCATTTTGGTGAAACGGTTACCACTGAATTAGCAAATTGTAGTGAAAGTGAAACTCACACTTGGGAACAAAAAGCCAAATACCGAAAAGAAACAACACCTGTAGGTAGTTTTCAGGTAGCAAATGCCTTTGGCTTGTATGATATGCATGGGTTAGTCTGGGAGTGGTGTGCTGATCCTTGGCACAAAAATTACGACGGCGCACCCACAGATGGATCAGTTTGGGAAGTTGGTGGCGACGATAATCGTCGTGTGCTTCGCGGTGGTTCTTGGAGTTTTAGTTCTGCGCTTTGTCGTAGCGCCAGTCGTAGCTGGAATGAACCGGACGGCGGGTTGAGGATATGTGGGTTTCGAGTGGTGACGAGTTGGTCTGTGTGAAGCTAAGAAGTGAAAAATATCAATCCATGAAAAAATAAAGGTGAGCATCTTGCCCACCCCACAAAAGTTATTCTTTTACTCTGCAACACCCTTAAACCAATTTCAGATCTGGATACTCTGCCAACACATCATCAGAAGTCAGGGTATCACCTTCAGCTTGTGGAGTCCAAAGAACTTCGATAGCAAGCAGTTGTTCTCCAGGCATACTACCAAATTGACGTAGAGCTTGACGTAAATCGTCAGCGCTGTTGATTTCGCCTAGCTGGAATTTACCCAAGGTCGCAGCAAGTAAAGTCACAATTAGGTATTCTCCAGGTCCTTCACTGATGAGACGGGTTGGGTTATCTAATTCACCACCAGCAGGTAAAGCATCTTTGGGAGCAGCTGCTTTGAGTTGATTGTTTACATTGGAAAGAGTTTCTTCCGTGAACTTGCTCCGTTCTGCTAATGATAAACGGTTGAATTGAGATTCAGCTGCGTTTAAACGCGCTTGTTGTGTACCACCACCCGCGTAAACCCAATATTCCGGATGGCGTAGCAAAGCTAGGCTCGCTTCTTGCAGAATTTCTGCTCTACCTTCTGGGGAGTTCGTATCAGCAGTTTCAGCAATGCGGTTGAGTTCGGTTTGCAAACCACGAGCACTCGCTAACAAGCCAACTTGCAAACGAGTTACGGAAACATCAGGGTTGCTGCTGTAACCAACTTCACTGTCATTGTTACCAGAAGCAACGCGACGGAAGCTTTGCACCAGGAAGTTGGCGATCGCGATAAAAATTAAAATGCTAAACAGACCGCCAAATCCTCCCCCAATACCCCAGAAGGGAATCAGGAACGGAAAACCGAAACCACCGCCAGGGTATGGATTATAGTAACCCCCACCAGGAGGCGCGTAAGTGCGAGGAGAGGAGTAGGGGCGGCTTGAAGGTACTCTGAAGGAACCACCACCGATTCTACCCCCACTGGCGGCTAGCGCTCCATCAGTGTGACCAAATGCCAATGTAAAAACAAGGCATAGGAGGAATAGGGATTTTAAAAGGGGTTCGATAGCTTGTTGTAGTTTTTTACGCATAACACAGTTGCTTGAAAACAGTATTGGTTATCTTTTCTCCCCATGCTGGTAGGAGTCTTGTGCTTGGTCAATGACGCCAGCCCGTAGCTTCACACAATCATTGGCAGTAGCTCTCTAGTAACAGGCTACAATTCCAATTTACCGTCTGTTGTATTCGACGGGTAGCACGCTTTGGGGGGATTTCTGGAGTAGATAACCGTACCTCAAAAGTCATTGAAATTTTTGAATTCAAAATTTGCATTCGCCAGTTCCCTCTTCGCTCTGACAAAATTGGTGTTTGCACAAGTCTTTTTTTTGACTGACTTTTATTCTCTCAAAAGAATTTTTCATAGTTTTTTCATGATGATTTAAGATTTCAGAAAACAATCTCTATGTTTCTGTATTTTATTTCACAAAATTATTTATTTTTTATAGATAAAAACTAATTTTCAGCTTTTTTCAAAGAGATAATTAAGAAAAATAGCTTTTTGGCATTTTGGCAGAACATTTGGACTCGTCTTCAGATATTCTACTGAAAGTAGCTAGATTTAAAAATCTTAAGAGGAGCAATTTGATGTATCAAGTGTTAAGTGTAAAGCCTAAAAAACTTTTCTCATCACCTGGTATAAAGTCCTCCCATAAAATGTATCAAGGAAGACGAGGCAATTCCTCCCCGTTTCTTCTAGAACGGGGAGGAATTGCCTCCTTGCCCCGTCTTAGTCATTAGTCATTGGTCAATAGTCATTAGCAAGAAGGTATGATGAAGCACGAAAAATCGTGAAGCGTAGCGGTTCCTCTTAGGAACTAAAACGTACTAAGGACTAATGACTAATGACTTCGATTTCCCCCCGGCTTTTTCGGAAACGGAAAGTGCGGTTCCTCTTAGGAACTACGAAGTGATAATTTCATAGCCGGGGGATGAGTTAAATATTTGATATTCCTCCGTATTTTTAATGAAAAATTCAACTTTTATCTATATCTTTTATGTCGCTTCATATCTACAATAAATAGTATGGAGCATGAAATATTTCAAATTTTCAAAGTTCACAAATTAAATACTTTTGCAGCAAGAAGAGAAAAATTTTATGAGATGTTAAAAAAATGACAATCTAACAATAGAATAGTTGATTTATCATTCATAATTCAAAGTGAATTTCTCAATTGTAAATTATGAATGAATATTTATTTAGTCTCTTTTAGAAGGAGAATATCAGATCTTGTTTAACTCCAAAAAAGCTGGAACAAAATTCTCTGAATCAATTCATTTTAGTTAAAGGTCTAAATCACAAAGGCTACAAAAATTTATGTAGATTTTTTATGCTATTTTGACGTTTACGAATCAAATGTCTGATGGAAAACATTTCACGCATAAGAGCAACAATCCGAGACAAAACTGCATCATATCCGGACATTTTAGTCATATCTCGTAGTTTTCAACCAAAAGAGGGTGGAATTCAAGAGTATATCTATAATCGTTGCTTGCAAGACCCGGAACGGGTGATTGTTTTGACGGCGAGTTGCTCGGGAGATAAGCTATTTGACAAAGCGCAAAAGTTCCCAGTATACCGCTGGCCCATTTCTCAACACTGGCGTGGTCATTTTATGAGGAGTATGTTGCAAGCTTTTTTCAATGATATTTGGTCATTTGTGCTAGCCATCAAACTCTATTTTCGCTATCACTATCGCTACATTGAGTGGGGTCACGGCTACCATTTTCTTTCTCTTTTGCTACTAAGTTACCTCTTACCCATTCGCTTTTTTATCTACGTACACGGGAAGGATATTCTTGGGCTGTTACGTAACCCTGTACTGCATTTTCTCTTTGAATTGACGTTAAAACGAGCTGAAGGAATTGTTTGTAACAGTTCCTACACTCGAGATTATCTGAGTACACATTTCCATGTTGCGACACCAACCCATGTTATTAACCCCACTGTGAGAGTAGAAAAATTTGGTGTTTCATCTTATCAAGACGATTTCGATGATTTACGTGTCCAGGTGCGGAATGGATACAGTATTCCAGAAACAGCAATTGTCATTCTCTCGGTAGGGCGACTGCTGAAGCGTAAAGGTTTTGATCGCGTGATTGAGAATTTAACACTCCTACTGACTTTTGGCATGGATGTTCACTATATACTTTGTGGTGAAGGTCCTTATGAGTCTGCACTAAGAAATTTAGCCAGCCGTTTGCGGGTCCAGGGGCGAGTCCATTTTGCTGGATATGTACCTGACCGGGAATTAACCAGATACTATGCAGCATCTGACATATTTGCAATGCTGACTCAGGGAGACAATAAAGCCCCCAGAGTCGGGGGTTTTGGTATCGTCTGTTTAGAAGCAGGTTATTTTGGGAAACCTGTTATTGCTTCCGGTTTAGGGAGTGTAGCAGATACAATTCACCACGAGGAAAATGGCATACTAGTGAATCCTAATTCCGGCTATGAGGTTTTCCATGCTTTCAAGCGGTTGTGTCAAGACCAAAAGCTGCGTGAACAACTCGGTCGTAGAGGAAAACAATTAGCTCAACGTAAAACTTTACACCGCTCAATTTACGTTTCTGAGTCTGGCTACTCATGTTTGTTAATTTAACCACCACCAACTATGGTGACTATTTCCAGGCGATCGCCCTGCTGTACTTTTGTTTCTAACCAAAACTGACGGTGTAAAATTTCGCCGTTATACTCGACTGCGACCAAACGAGGATTGAAACCCAGTTCCTGGAGTAAGTCGGGTAAAAGTATCTGGGGTAAGCAGCTACGAGTTTCCCCATTGACAACGAGTGTAATCCTATCAGACATAAGAGATACCAGGTTCTGGTTTCATGCGACTGATGAGCTGTGAGAGGAAAAATTGTGTCACCAAGGTAGGTTGTTCGGCTTGCATGAGACTGCGTACCACAGCAACACGGTTTGCTCCCGCGTCGATGACCTCATTAATATTATTTGGATCTATTCCCCCAATGGCAAACCAAGGTATTGAACAATTTTTAGCTGCATAATTGACATACTCTAAGCCAGCTGGTGCTTTCCCTTCTTTCGTAGGAGTTTCGTAAACTGGTCCCACACCGACATAATCTGCACCTTCAGCGATTGCTGCTTGCATTTCTGCTACTTTTGTGGTAGAACGACCTATTAAGCGGTGAGGACCAAGCAATTCTCGGGCTACAGCAATAGGCAAATCTTGTTGTCCTAAATGGACCCCATCGGCATCTACCGCTAGAGCTAAATCTAAGCGATCATTGACAATAAAAATAGCACCGTAGGCGTGGCATAGTTGCCGCAGTTTTTTAGCTTGTTCTAAGCGCACAGTATCATCGGCTGTTTTGTCGCGATACTGTACCAGCGTTAATCCTCCTTTAAGAGCAGCTTCGACAGTTTCCACCAACCGATCATCAGGGGAGGTGACAAGATACAAGCGCGATCCCAATAGTAGTTGCTGGCGATGATGTCCCATCAAATGACTTTCTAAGGTATAAATGCGATAGCGCATCTGCTTACAAGCTTTTCCCATGTTTGGATTGTAAAGCTTGCTGTATTCTTCTAGTACCCGCAGGGCTTCTTGCACTCGGCAGAAGTTAGCTTGCAACAAAGATTTGATGCCCGTACGTTGCTCTTCTTGAGGATGGGTTAACTCAGTCCCCGGATCACCAGGTGTATTTCGCGCCGCCCGCAGTTGGGCGGTATGCCAATGAGCTATTTCTTGTCGCTCTTTTTTGCATTCCGCAGCTAATTGAGCGTTGTTCAACCCAAAGCGACACCATTCCTCAATAATTCGCAAACCCTCACGAGCGCGATCTAAATTTGCATCTAAAATGCGGTAAATAACTTGCTGTATTTGCTCTGTTTGGCTGTATGGCTCGACCATTACAACAACCCCATTAGTGCTTTCATCGTAACAGTCAGCCTTTTTGCATATTGGCAATGTGCTTCGCATCTCTATTGATTCTTAACTAACTTAATATTTGTATCAAAAAGAGCAAACAGGTCAATATGTCAGTAACTTTATCGGCTTATTTACGATGTCTATATAAAGTATGAAAAGTTTTTTTGGTTGAAGGAGTGTCGTAAAAGTGATTCACCCCCACGTTTTTTCTAAGTCTTATATTGTAAATGACGTACCAGCAAAGCTAGTTGTCAAAGATCACAAACCATATTTTTCCCTCAATGTAAGTATATTATCAGTGTTTCGTGTCTTAATTTTGTGTTTCACCACTGGCATGGGAGTGGCATACATGGCAATACTTAGCGCATGCCTTGATGCCGCTATTGCTCAGATACCCAGAACAACAAATGAAGGACAGCTGGGTGTCAAAACAATGTCTCAGGTTAACGTCCTTTTTGTCAACCCAAGTATTGGAGATAACAAGTCAGGCAATGGTAGTGAAGGAACTCCTTTTAAAACTATCACCCAAGCGCTACAAGTTGCTGCTCCCAACACAGTCATTATGCTCTCAAGCGGCACTTACAGTGCTGAAACTGGAGAGAATTTTCCTTTGATACTCAAACCAAAAGTTTCTATTCAAGGGGACTCTCGCAGTAAAGGTCGTGGTATTGTGATCCAAGGAGGGGGTGCTTACCTCAGTCGTACTTTTGGCGGTCAAAACGTCACTATTGTGGGCGCAAACCAAGCAAGGTTGGCTGGTGTAACAGTGACCAATCCTAACCCTCGTGGTTACGGTTTATGGATTGAATACAGTCATCCAGTCATTGTGGAAAATACTTTTACTGGCAATACCCAAGATGGAATTGCCGTTACTGGCAACAGTGCATCTACCATTCGCAATAATTTCTTTTATCAAAATGGGGCGAATGGAATCACCATCTCTGGAAATTCCCGACCTGAGGTGCAGGAAAATGTTTTTCAACAAACGGGCTTTGGTATTAATATTACTCAAAATGCCCAGCCGATAGTAGTTGGTAATTCTATTCAAAACAACAGAAGTGGTATTGTGGTACAAGCCAATGCTCGCCCAATACTACGGAAAAATCTCATCCAAGGCAGCAGAGAAGACGGGTTAGTCGCCATTTCTCAAGCCATCCCCAATTTAGGCATCGCTTCTGAACCAGGCGGTAATGAGTTTCGCAACAATGCTCGCTATGATATTAACGCCAGCGCCGCCAAACAAGTCTTTCCTGCTTTTGGTAACACCCTTGGTAGCAACCGCATTAGTGGAAAAGTAGACTTTACTGGAACAACAGCAGTAGCAGACGCAGGAATGGGGGGAGTCGCAAGAGAGAATTTAGGAATACGGACGCGTGGAAACTCTCCAGCAAACCTGACTGCATCACCCCGTTTCCCTCTCCCCGGATCTTCCAGCAACGCTTCTGGACAATTGAATAATCAGCTACAGCCATTAGTACCTGCTCATTCACCCTTTGGTGCCACTGCAACCAATCAAAAACGGTCTTACCCTCAAAATCCTGGCTTGCCAATTCCAAATAGCTTAACAAGGTATGGCGGACAATCTCTTACTAGGACACTTCCAAGTCGTCAAGTCGCCCCAATAAAGCCAATTCAACCACTAGCAAACACGTCTAATATATCACGACAAGCAAATTACGTACGTGTGTCTCCTAATGTTGTAGAATTCACTGCACCCCAAGCGGCAAGTAACACTGTTGATACACAGACACAGGAAAGCCTGAACGCAATGAATTTACGACAGATGACGACGCGTCCTCCCCTCTCCCCATCTAGGCGTCAAGTACCCGTACAAAAAGCGCAGAGTCAAGGACAGTCTTCATTGCCAACATTAGAAGCTGCGCCCGTCGGTGATACAGCTCTTTTGCCCGTTCCCAATTCCAATATCCCCTTGGGCAATACTAGTCATATGCGAAAAGTGGGAGTACCTCAAAGTTCTTCAACAACAGCATCTGTTGGTAGTCTATCCCCATCGCCTGCGGGAGTTGGTCAAATGAATTTACGCTACCGAGTTGTCGTTGAAGTCCAAAATGAAAAGGAGCAAGAGTTAATTAAGTTCCTTGCCCCTAATGCTTTTCGCACTGTCTGGCGCGGTAAAGGAGTGATGCAAGTCGGTGTTTTCAGTACTCGCTATAACGCAGATAGCATGATCAAAATACTGGATAACAACGGTTTCAAAGCTGTGGTTGAGCCGGTAAATTGAAAATTCTTGTTGTGGTAGTCATAAGATGCGTTTGCCCTGTCAGCGCTTCATGGAGGATTGTGAAATGTCAACTCCAAGAAGGATAAGAGCAGTGGTAAGGGTAAGCGAGGGCGTCAGCACTTCATGGAGGAAGTGTTTCTTCAGAGCTACCTATTTTTCTCTCAAAAGTGCATAAGTCAATTTCAATTCCACCTATTAAGAATGCAGAAGGAAGACAAATCAGGTTAACTTTCTGTCTCACCCATAGATGGAAGAAAATTGATTATATGAAAATCATCTAAAGCTTAGACGAGCAATATTTGCTCTCGTTCCGCTTGCTTTTTACTTAATAGTTGTGGTCGTGACTTTCCCTCAGTCCAAAAGTTAGGAAAAATGACAACTACGCTTGAACAAGCGTCATCGAATATAGCTGATGATATTTATAA